>JAEWPB010000078.1 GCA_023399465.1 Pseudomonadota bacterium | reverse complement strand
GTCCATCGCCGGCAGGTCGTCATGCACCAGCGAATAGCAGTGGACGCATTCGAGCGCCGCCGCGGTGCGGAGCGCGGCTTCGGCATTGCCGTCGAAAAGGGCGGCGCACTCGGTCACCAGAAACGGACGCAGGCGCTTGCCCCCATTGAGGACACCGTAGCGCATCGCTTCCAGCAGGCGTGCGGGGCGCATCGTTTCGCCCGCGCGGCAGGTGTCGCTCAAGAGATCGATCAGCGTCGCCTCGATACGAGCCGCATGGTCTTTCAGTCGTGTTTCGAATGCCGTTGTCATGCCCGCTGTTTGGCATGGCGTCCGGTTCGGCGCAACGGGAATTGTCGATACTTGCGCGGGAAGTGCCGGGTGCTCTGGCAATGCGGCCATCTTGACGGTATGAAACCGGCTGAATGGAGCGCAGGGCGGAGCAACCGGTGGACATCACGCCTGACAAGACGGGAGAGACTGAGGACATGCCTGCCAGCCGCCCGGCCCGCGCAAGGCGTCGCGCTCGTCCCTATCTCCGTCGTCTCCTGCTTGCCGCCGCTGCCATAGTGGCGCTGCCCTACGCCCTGATCGCGCTTTATGCCCTGCCGTTGGTGCACCCGGTGTCGACGTTGATGCTCAGCGAGCTGGCGCTGTTGCGCGGCTATGACCGGCGATGGGTGGATATCGAGGACATCTCGCCGAACGTCGTCCAGGCGGTGATGATGTCGGAGGACGGGCAGTTCTGCGCCCACTACGGCGTCGACTGGACGCAGATGCGCGGCGTGATCACCGATGCGCTTGCGGGCGAGCCGACGCGCGGCGCCAGCACGATCTCGATGCAGACGGCGAAGAACCTGTTTTTATGGAATGGCCGGTCGTTTGTGCGCAAGGCGCTGGAACTGCCGCTCGCGATCGGCGCCGATCTCGTCTGGTCGAAGCGACGTATGATGGAGATCTACCTCAATATCGCCGAATGGGGCCCGGGGATCTACGGCGTCGAGGCGGCGGCCCAGCACCACTTCAAGACATCGGCATCCAAGCTGACGCGCCGCCAGGCGGCATTGCTCGCCGCCGCGCTGCCGAACCCGTTCACCCGCGTCGCCGGCAAGCCCGGGCGCGGAATGAAGCGCATCGCCGCGGTGATCGAGCGGCGGGCACGCAGTTCCGGCGAATACATCAAATGTCTTTATGACTGAGTTCTAGCAAATTCATTTTTCAGGCGGCGCCGCGCGCTTTACTGCTGTTTGCGAATACCGCAACAGGGGGCGTGCATACATGGACAAGCTTACGCTTTACATCGGCAACAAGAACTATTCGTCCTGGTCATTCCGGCCGTGGATCGCATTGGCGGGATGCAATATTCCATTCGAAGACGTCGTCATTCCCTTCGATTTTGCGGGCGGCAATCCGAAGATCAAGGAGATATCGCCGAACGGCTGTGTTCCGCTGCTGCGTCACGGCGATGTCTGCGTCTGGGAGTCGCTGGCGATCATCGAATACGTCGCGGAGCTTTTTCCCGATGCCGGATTGTGGCCGGCCGAGCGCTCCGCACGCGCCGCCGCGCGGGCGGTGTCGACGGAGATGCTTGCGGGCTTCCGGGCTCTGCGTGGTGCCTGCCCGATGAACATCCGCCGTCCGAAGCGCGCGATCGAACTGCCCGACGGGGTGATGGCCGATGTGCGGCGCATCGAGGCGATCTGGCGGGAATGCCGCACGAAATCCGGTGGAACGTTTCTCTTCGGCGCGTTCTCGGCGGCGGACGCGATGTTTGCCCCGGTTGTCAACCGTTTCGACATCTACGACCTCGTGACAGACCCGGAGACGCTCGCCTATATGGAGGCGATGAAGAGCCATCCTGCCTGGCTCCGCTGGGAGCAGGCGGCCCTTGCCGAGCCGTGGATCGTGCCGGAAGACGAGGCATGACGGGCGCTTGGCTTGCGCGAGTCGGAAAAATTGCGCCCGGGGACTGGTCAAGGTCCGGCAAGCCATGTATAAGCGCCCCAAATTTCCGAGATTGAGACATCTTCGTTTCGGCCCCAACTGGCCGCGGAGAGGTTTTGCACCGTTAATGGAGTAGCACAAATGGCTGTACCGAAAAGAAAAACAAGCCCGTCCAAGCGCGGTATGCGCCGTTCGGCTGACGCTCTGAAGAACCCGACCTACGTCGAAGACAAGAACTCCGGCGAACTGCGTCGCCCGCACCACATCGACCTGAAGACCGGCATGTACCGCGGTCGCCAGGTTCTGACGCCGAAGGAAAGCGCATAATTTATTGCGCAATCCCGGATTGCAGACATTGAAGGCTGGCATTTTGCCAGCCTTTTTGCTTTTGTGCGGAAAGTGATCACTTTCGCCGCTTGTCCGCATCTCGGGGCACAGGAATTTCGATCGAGTTGCGGCCGGCAGGCATTGTCGAGGGAGTGCCGCAGATCATGACCGCTGCCGTACCGCTGATGCTCATACCCCTGGCGCTCTACAACCTAGCCATGGTTGGCGGTATGGGGGGCGGTGGCGTCGCTGCGCTGCAGCGCGACGTGGCGGCCTTTCCGATGGTCTCGGGTGCGCTGTGGACGCTGCTGGTCGGCGACATCCTCATCCTGATCGCGCTCGTGCTGCTCTTCATCGCCATCTTCAAGGCGGCGCGTGGCGGATCGCGGTCGACCCTCGGGCATGTCCTGTCGCTGCTGGTGTTTGTCGTCTTCTTGGCGGAATTCCTGCTGGTGCAGGACGCGGCGACCCAGACCTTCTTCATCCTGATGGCGATCGCGCTCGTCGATGCGGTCGGCGTGACCGTGGTCGCGGTGCAGGCGGCCGAGCGCAACATGTCGATAGGCCTCTGAATGCGGCAAAGCCGGCCAGCGATGCTGTCCGGCTCTGCAAGGGTTCCGTGTCGGGTCGACTGTGACTTAAAGATTGTCGAGCTTGGTCTGCAGTACCCGGAGCTGTTCCTTCAGCTCGTCGATATCCTTTGGATCTGCCTTTTTCGGTTCCTTGGCGGGCGGCGGTGTCATGAAGGGCGAAAACATCTGCATGGCCTGGTGGAACATGTCGGTGTTGCGGCGCACCTGATCCTCGATCAGCTGCATCGGCACCTGGAGGTTCTTGCCGATCGGCGTCTCGCCGAAGGTCCGGTTGATCTGCTCGCGCATCTGCGCCTGCTGCTCGGTGAAGGCCTGCATCGAATGCTCGAGGAAGCTCGGCACCACCATCTGCATCTGGTCGCCATAGTAGGAAATGAGCTGGCGCAGGAAGGAGATCGGCAGCAGGGTGTTGCCGGTCTTGGACTCCTGTTCGAAAATGATCTGGGTCAGGACCGAATGGGTAATGTCGTCGCCGCTCTTGGCGTCCTGAACGACAAAATCGTCGCCCTTCTTCACCATCACCGCCAGATCGTCGAGGGTCACGTAAGTGCTGGTCCCCGTATTGTAGAGGCGTCGATTGGCATACTTCTTTATAACGATCTGGCCGTCGGCTTTTGCCATAAAATTCTCCTGCCCCGTCCAATTATGATTTGTTTTTCTGCTCCCGAACGCAAATCTAATCGGAAATCGAGCCCGGTGACAATCTCTTTGTGCGATGCGGAATGCCTTCGCGGGGGATAGTGCAAAGGGATGGGGGGTGCCCCTGAAATCGATCCATAGCCGGTGATGCCGTTTGACTTGCGCGAGAAGCTTTGACAGTTTCTTTCGCAGGAGCGAAACACCGCGAGGAGACTTTCATGAGCACCCCATCCATCGTCATTGCCAGTGCAGCGCGCACGGCTGTCGGATCCTTCAATGGCGCATTCGCCACGGTTCCGGCACATGAGCTCGGCGCTGCCGCCGTCAAGGGCGTGCTGGATCGCGCCGGCGTCGATCCGCAGGAAGTGGACGAGGTCATTCTCGGTCAGGTCCTGCCGGCCGGCGAAGGCCAGAACCCGGCCCGCCAGGCGGCGATGAAGGCCGGCATTCCCCCGAAGGCGACCGGCTGGGGCGTCAACCAGCTGTGCGGCTCGGGCCTGCGCGCGGTTGCACTCGGCATGCAGCAGATTGCCACCGGCGATGCCTCGATCATCGTGGCCGGCGGCCAGGAATCGATGTCCATGGCGCCGCATTGCGCGCATCTGCGCGGCGGCGTGAAGATGGGCGATTTCAAGATGATCGACACCATGATCAAGGACGGCCTGACCGACGCCTTCTACGGCTATCACATGGGCATCACCGCGGAAAACGTCGCCCGCCAGTTCCAGCTGTCGCGTGAAGAGCAGGACCAGTTTGCCGTCGCTTCGCAGAACAAGGCGGAAGCCGCGCAGAAGGCCGGCCGTTTTGCCGACGAGATCATTCCTTTCCTCATCCAGACGCGTAAGGGCGACATTACCGTCGATGCCGACGAGTATATCCGTCACGGCGCCACCATCGATGCGATGACGAAGCTGCGCCCGGCCTTCGACAAGGAAGGCACGGTCACGGCGGCCAACGCCTCCGGCATCAACGACGGTGCGGCAGCGGCGCTGCTGATGAGCGAAAAGGAAGCGGCCCGCCGCGGCATCCAGCCGCTTGCCCGCATCGTGTCCTGGGCGACGGCAGGCGTCGACCCGCAGGTCATGGGAACCGGTCCCATTCCGGCATCGCAGAAGGCGCTGGAAAAGGCCGGCTGGTCGGTCGGAGATCTCGACCTGGTCGAGGCCAACGAGGCATTTGCCGCCCAGGCCTGTGCCGTCAACAAGGGTCTCGGCTGGGATCCCTCGATCGTCAACGTCAACGGCGGGGCGATCGCCATCGGCCATCCGATCGGGGCTTCGGGTGCGCGCATCCTCAATACGCTGCTGTTCGAGATGAAGCGGCGCGGCGCCCGCAAGGGCCTTGCAACTCTTTGCATCGGCGGGGGCATGGGCGTCGCCATGTGTTTCGAAGCGCTCTGACGTTTCCCCGATCCGGTTTCAACCGTTTCCGGGGCGGATACCGCCCCGGGCCAATGACCGGAGTCATGGCGCTCGCAAGCCTTCGGCTCCGTTGCAGTGCATGCGGATGTCATAACGGATAAACAAAGGGGAAACACGGATATGAGCAGGGTAGCACTGGTAACCGGGGGTACGCGCGGCATTGGCGGGGCCATTTCCCAGGCACTGAAAGAAGCGGGATACCGGGTCGCGGCAAACTATGCCGGTAACGACGAGAAGGCCAACGCCTTCAGGGATGCGACCGGCATTCCGGTCTACAAATGGGATGTGTCGAGCTACGAGGCCTGCGCCGAGGGCATCGCCAGGGTCGAGGCCGATCTCGGTCCGGTCGAGGTTCTTGTCAACAATGCCGGCATCACCCGCGATGCGATGTTCCATCGGATGACCCCGCAGCAGTGGTCCGAGGTGATCGGCACCAATCTCAACGGACTGTTCAACATGACCCATCCCTTGTGGTCGGGCATGCGCGATCGCGGTTTCGGGCGCATCATCAGCATTTCATCGATCAACGGCCAGAAGGGCCAGATGGGGCAGGTCAATTATTCGGCCGCGAAGGCGGGTGACCTCGGATTCACCAAGGCGCTTGCCCAGGAGGGGGCAGCCAAGGGCATCACCGTCAACGCCATATGCCCCGGCTATATCGCCACCGAAATGGTGCTGGCCGTTCCGGAAAAGGTGCTGAACGAGCGCATCATTCCGCAAATCCCGGTGGGCCGCCTCGGTGAACCCGAGGAAATCGCCCGCTGCGTGGTGTTTCTTGCGTCGGACGATGCCGGTTTCATCACCGGTTCGACGATCAGCGCCAATGGCGGGCAGTTCGTCGTCTGATGGCCTGATCTCGCGACAGCAAACGATCCTAGAACGGCGCCCAAGGGCGCCGTTTTCATGAGAGCATCATCAAGGGGCCTCTAGCAGCGAGCTTCGTAGCGGCGGCCGTAGCGATCGCGATAGACGCAGTAGCCCGGACGATTGGCCTTGCTGATCAGGTATCCCGCCGCACCGCCGATGGCGGCGCCGGCTACCGCACCGCCGACGTCGTTGGAAATTGCCCCGCCGATGATGGCGCCGGTGGCCGCGCCTGCAGAGGTATATCGCTCTGTCTGCGTGCAGGCAGCCAACATCGGGATGAGCAAAGCGATGGTAATCAATTTCTTCTTCATCGTTCTTCCTTTTCCAGCTGGTGGTTAGACGAGGCCAACGAGGATGAGAACCAGGAGAACGATGAGCAGCAGCCCAAGCCCTCCCGACGGAGCATAGCCCCAGCCGCTACTATAGCGCCAATTCGGCAGTGCGCCGATGAGCAGAAGGATGAGGATGAGGAGCAGTATCGTTCCAAGCATCGGATTTCCTCCGGACGATGTTTGTTTGCCATCGAGACAACGTCTGGCGGAGCGACATAGTTCCACTTGAGGTTTATCCGGGCGTTGCCGGATTCTCCGAAAAGTCAGTGCGGCTTTAGCCCGATGGCGATGCCGTACCACCAGGCTGGGCGGCCGCTTTCGCTGCAGGGCCTTGCCTCGACTGGCGGCGCATATCTCCCCTTTCGTCGATCCCGCCGCGGCTGTCCTGCGGTCGACCCGGAAGGGAGGCAATAGGGCGGAGAAAAATTATATCTTCGCCTTTGCAATGGCTTACCTGTTGGCTATCGGCCGACGAGACGATCTCGAAGATCGCGTTTTCGGACGGAATGAGGCAGTTGGGGCGCGCTTACGTCGTGGGATTCAGCATGTGGTAGGCGGCGTGTCGGGATTTCCCAGATGTAGCGGTGAACAAACCCTGAATCTGTCAGAGTCAGTGATTCGTCTTCGATTCGTTCTTGCGCTGTTCCGTGGTTCCCGGAAGGGCGCAGGATAGGCCCGGGGGCCGGCACAGGCGCACTATTTTCGCCAAAACCCCACGGATGGCGATTCCGTTCTTGCCTTTGTCGTCCATCATCGCCATGTGTTCTGGCGGTTGTCCGGACCGGGAGATCCGGTCGGCGACCGCGCAGGTGCAAATGCGGGACTCGTGACGTTGAATTCTAAGCCCATGATCCTGAGCGGGCGCGGTGTGACCGCCATGCTCGGGCCTACCAATACCGGCAAGACCCACTATGCGATCGAACGCATGGTAGCGCATGGTTCCGGCGTCATCGGCCTTCCGCTACGCCTGCTGGCACGCGAGGTTTATACCCGCGTGGTGGAGAAGGTCGGGCCGGCGCATGTCGCGCTGGTGACCGGCGAGGAAAAAATCTCGCCGCCCGGCGCCCGTTTTCACGTCTGCACCGTAGAGGCCATGCCGCGCGAGACCAAGGCGGCGTTCGTCGCCATCGACGAAGTGCAGCTTGCCGCCGATCTGGAGCGCGGACATATCTTTACCGACCGCATCCTGCATCTGCGCGGCCGCGAGGAAACGCTGCTGCTTGGCGCAGGCACGATGCGGCCGATCCTCGAGCAGTTGCTGCCGGGGCTGACGGTTGTCGAGCGGCCGCGCCTGTCGCAGCTCTTCTATGCCGGCTCGAAGAAAATCACCCGCTTGCCGCAACGCACCGCCATCGTCGCCTTCTCGGCGGACGAGGTCTATGCGATTGCCGAGCTGATTCGTCGCCAGCGTGGCGGCGCCGCCGTCGTGCTCGGCGCGCTTTCGCCGCGGACCCGCAATGCGCAGGTCGGGCTCTATCAGGAAGGCGACGTCGAATATCTCGTGGCGACCGATGCCATCGGCATGGGTCTCAACCTCGATGTCGATCATGTCGCCTTTGCCCAGGATCGCAAGTTCGACGGCTACCAGTTCCGCCATCTCAATCCCTCCGAGCTTGGACAGATTGCCGGCCGCGCCGGCCGCCACCTGCGCGACGGAACCTTCGGGGTCACGGGCCGCGTCGATCCCTTCGACGAGGAACTGGTGCATCGCCTCGAGACCCATCAGTTCGATGCGGTCAAGGTGCTGCAATGGCGCACGAAGGAACTCGATTTCCGCTCGCTCCAGGCGCTTCGCCGCAGCCTCGACGCCAGCCCGCCGATCCAGGGATTGACCCGCGCGCTGCCCGCCGTCGACCAGCAGGCGCTCGACTTCCTGTCGCGCTATACCGAAATCGTTGATCTTGCCAGCAGTCCGGCTAGAGTGGAAAAGCTGTGGGATGTCTGCGCTCTACCCGATTATCGCCGCATTACACCAGCTCAACATGCCGATCTGATCGCGACGATCTATTCCGATCTCGTGCGCAACGGTACGGTAAATGAGGATTTTCTTGCCGAACAGGTGCGCCGGGCCGATCGGACGGACGGCGAGATAGATACCCTGTCGGCGCGCATTGCGCAGATCCGGACATGGACGTATGTATCCAACCGGCCAGGATGGCTTGCCGATCCGACACACTGGCAAGAAAAGACGCGGGAAATCGAGGATCGATTGTCCGATGCGTTACATGAGAGGTTGACGAAACGCTTTGTTGATCGCAGGACATCTGTGCTCATGAAGCGCCTGAGAGAGAATGCGATGCTGGAAGCAGAAATCAGTGTGAATGGCGATGTCTTCGTTGAAGGGCATCACGTAGGTCAGTTGGCGGGGTTCCGGTTCACGCCGGTGTCTGGAACAGAAGGTCCGGATGCGGCGGCTGTGCAGGCTGCTGCCCAGAAGGCGCTGGCTCTCGAATTCGAGGCGCGGGCCGCGCGGTTGCATGCCGCCGGTAACGGCGATCTCGCGATCAGCTCCGATGGCCTGGTGCGTTGGCTCGGCGATCCGGTAGCGCGCCTGTCGTCCAGCGATCACGTTATGCGCCCCCGGGTTATCCCGCTGGCCGACGAGCAGCTGACCGGCAATGCCCGCGAGCACGTTGTCGCGCGCATCGAGCGCTTCGTGAATTTCCATATCAGCACCGTGCTGAAGCCGCTTGACGATCTGTCGCGCGCCGAAGACCTGCAGGGTCTGGCAAAGGGCCTCGCCTTCCAGCTGGTCGAAAATCTCGGCGTGCTGTTCCGTCGCGATGTTTCCGACGACGTGAAGTCGCTGGATCAGGATGCCCGCGCATCGATCCGCAAGTACGGTGTGCGCTTCGGCGCCTATCACATTTTCCTGCCTGCGCTGCTTAAGCCGGCTCCGGCCGAGCTCATTACCCTGCTCTGGGCGTTGCAGAACGATGGTCTGGACAAGCCCGGCTACGGCGACCTGATCCCGATGCTGGCCGCCGGCCGCACATCTGTCGTCACCGATCCCGGCTTTGAGCGTACCTTCTACAAGCTTGCCGGTTTCCGTTTCCTCGGAAAGCGCGCTGTGCGCATCGACATCCTCGAGCGCCTCGCCGATCTCATCCGGCCGCTGTTGCAGTGGAAGCCGGGCACGGATCCGCGTCCGGAAGGCGCCTATGACGGCCGCCGCTTCACGACGACGACGGCGATGCTGTCCATTCTCGGCGCAACGCCGGACGACATGGAAGAGATCCTCAAGGGTCTTGGCTATCGTGCCGACGCGGTGAAGGCCGAAGACGCAGCAGCATTCCTTGCTGCACAGAACCCGGTCGCGGCCCAGGATGGCGGCGAAGCCGCTTCGGCGACGGCCGAGCATGATGCGGATGAAGCAGCAGGCGAAAGCGTTGCCGAAGGCGAGGCCGAAACAGCCGCTGAAGCCGTCACGACCGAAGCGGTTGCCGCACCGGTCGCCGAGGCCGACGCGAGCGCCGCTGACGAAGACGTTGCAGCCGAGCCGAAGCCGGTTCTGCTGTGGCGTCCGGGTGGTCGCAACGAGCAGCAGCGCGGTCCGCGTCCGCAGGGCGAACGTCGCCACGGCGGCCAGGGCCAGGGTCAGCGCTCCGGCGAGCGCAACGGCGAGGAACGCCGTGACGACCGTCGCTCCGACAAGTTCAAGGGCAAGGATGGCGGCAAGCCGCGTCATGACGGCAAGCGCGGCGAACGCGGTGATCGTCCCGAACGCGGAGAACGTCGTGATCGTCAGGAGCGTGCCGCTCCGCAGCCGATGCGCTTCGAATCGAAGCCGCCGCGCAAGGAAAAGCCGATCGATCCGGATTCGCCCTTCGCCAAGCTTGCTGCTCTCAAGGAGCAGATGAAGAAGTAACCCGCCATGACCGGAGAACAGCCAGTTTCGAGTTCGCGCCAGCGCATCGACAAGTGGCTGTTCTTCACTCGTATGCTGAAATCGCGCTCGCTTGCGCAGGCATTGGTGCAGGCGGGCCACGTCCGCGTCAACGGACAGAAAGTCACCCAGTCGAGCGCGCAGGTGAAGGTCGGCGACCGCGTCGAACTGGCGCTCGAGCGCCGCGATGTCGTGCTGGTGGTGCGGGCAGGCGGCACGCGCCGGGGGCCTTACGAGGAAGCCCGGCTGCTCTATGAAGACCTGACGCCGCCGCCGGATGAGACAAAACGCCTCACGGCGTTCGAGCAGGCCTCTCGGGCGCCCGGAAGTGGCCGTCCGACGAAAAAGGAGCGCCGCGCCATCGATCGCCTGCGCGGCGAGGACGATGCGGAAAAGAATTAGAAAACTCTGTTCTCATCGGCGATAATTTGAGGATTCTTTATCCTTGCTAAGCCGCTGCAAAGCCGCTACCTGACAGACGAATGCGTACGATCCGTTTGTGTCGGCAAGCGATGGAAATGGTATTCCGGCGCAACCCAAGGGGTGCAGACGCGACGTTCCAGGTTGCCCCACCCCGCTGAACGCGATTATCCTGGAGTACATCATGACATATGTCGTGACTGACAACTGCATCCGTTGCAAATACATGGACTGCGTCGAAGTCTGCCCGGTGGACTGCTTTTACGAAGGCGATAACTTCCTTGTAATTCATCCGGATGAGTGCATCGATTGCGGCGTGTGCGAGCCCGAATGTCCCGCCGAGGCAATCAAGCCGGACACCGAGCCGGGGCTCGACAAGTGGCTGAAGATCAATGCCGAGTATGCGGCAGTATGGCCGAACGTTACGGTGAAGCGCGATGCGATGCCGGAAGCCAAGGAAATGGACGGCGTCGAAGGCAAGTTCGAGAAGTACTTCTCGCCGAACCCCGGAACCGGCGATTAATGGAGCGCCGGCTCTGGAAAAATCCGGGCGTCGCTCTAGCTAGCTGAACAAGGCTTCGCTTGATGCCAATACTGGCGGGGCGAGCAATGGATACGCGGTCGCAACCTGTAGGGGCGAAGTGATTCGCCTTTAACAGGTTGGGAAGCGTGTATCTTGCACAGGTAAAGCAAATTATTGATTTCCTCCAATTTTTGTGCTAGGGTCAAAATACTGATCCACACGTGGCATTTGCTGTGCCCAAAACCACCACGAAAGCAAGAAATCAACAGAACGCGTAAGCCGTGACATGTGCGACATATCGAATTGTCGCGTCTTCGATCGCGTTTGAGTGTTGGTTTAGTGCGCGCGGGGTTGGAGCAGATTGGAGTCACCCCGACGGTTCCCCCGTCTCATCCGGGCCTGGCTGACCCGGCCCCCGGCAATGGAATGCCGGGTGCATAACAGGGAGTTTTTGAAACGAATGACGACCCAGCAGAAAAAATCTTCGAACCGCCATGGATTCAAGACCGGTGAATCGATCGTCTACCCGGCGCATGGCGTCGGCACGATCATGGCCATCGAGGAGCAGGAAGTCGCGGGCATGAAGCTTGAGCTTTTTGTTATCGATTTCGAGAAGGACAAGATGCGCCTCAAGGTACCGGTCACCAAGGCCGTATCGATTGGCATGCGCAAGCTTTCGGAAACCGATTTCGTCGATCGCGCCCTCAAGGTTGTTCAGGGCAAGGCACGGGTCAAGCGCACCATGTGGTCGCGCCGCGCCCAGGAATACGATGCCAAGATCAATTCCGGCGACCTGATCTCGATCGCCGAGGTGGTGCGCGACCTGTATCGCGCCGAGAACCAGCCGGAGCAGTCCTATTCAGAGCGTCAGCTCTATGAAGCCGCTCTCGATCGCATGGCGCGTGAAATCGCTGCGGTGAACAAGATGTCCGAAACCGAGGCCGTTCGCCTGGTCGAGGCTAATCTCAACAAGGGCCCGAAGCGCGGCAAGGCCATCGAGGAAGATGATTCCCAGGACGAAGCCGCCTGATCCCGAGCATCAGCGACGAATTGCAAAACCCGGCCTTGTGCCGGGTTTTTTATTGGAACCTTTTGGCCTTGAAAAAGTTACATTAGCGATCTCTTGTTGACGGCAGCAGTTTGTCGCGGTTGTATGAATGCCGGCAACAAAGGAAGGACGCAGACCGGATTTCACCTGCGTCCGTGCCTGGTGGCGCCGTTAGGGGCGCCCGACCATCGTGGCAATGGTGCCGGAGGCGATGAGACAGGCACATGGCGTCTATTGGACCCAATCGATATCGCTAACCATATAACCGCAGCCCTCTAGACACCGTTTCATGGAGAAATCGCATGAAAAGCATGTCTGCAGATCGCCGGATGATCAAGATCGCCATGGCGGCGCCTTACCTTGCCCGGGAAGAGGAACATGACCTTGCCATCCGCTGGAAGGATGGCAACGATCAGATGGCGCGTAACCGCATCGCAATGGCGCACATGCGCCTCGTGGTGTCGATGGCCGGAAAATTCCGCAGTTTCGGCCTTCCCATGAGTGATCTCGTGCAGGAGGGCTATGTCGGCCTGCTTGAAGCCGCAGCGCGTTTCGAGCCGGAGCGCGACGTGCGCTTTTCCACCTATGCCAGCTGGTGGATCCGGGCCTCCATCCAGGACTACATTCTCCGCAATTGGTCGATCGTGCGCGGTGGCACCAGTTCGGCGCAGAAGGCGCTATTCTTCAATCTCCGGCGACTGCGGGCAAGGCTGGCGCGCGGTGACAGCCAGATGACCGCCTTGAGCCTGCATCAGGAAATCGCCAGCGCCCTCGGCGTCAGCCTCGCCGATGTCCAGGCGATGGATGCGCGGCTGTCGAGCAACGACGCCTCGTTGCAGGCACCGGCCATCGCCGGCGACGCCACCAGCGGCGAACGCCTCGACATGCTGGCGAGCGATGAACCGCTTCCGGACGAACTGGTGACCGACCTCATCGACAACGAGCGCCGCCACAACTGGCTGAACTCGGCGCTGGAGAACCTCAACGATCGCGAAATGAAGATCATCCGGGCGCGCCGGCTGGCCGAAGATGGTGCAACCCTCGAGGAACTGGGCGCAGACCTCGGCATTTCCAAGGAGCGCGTGCGCCAGATCGAAAGCCGGGCGCTCGAGAAGCTGAAAGCAGCGCTCATTCTCAGCGATCCGGCATTTGCCATGCACAACTGAAACCAGACGAACGACGACAGGCGCGCACGCGCGTCCGGAGCGGGGCGGGCGCGCTCGCGCTACTCTGAGATGATCTTGACCTTGTCGCCGGGCTGCAGCGTGGCGGCGGCCGGCAAGGCGTTGATCATCTTGAAGAGATCGAGCTTGCGATCGGTGCCCATCATCCGCGAGGCGAGCGTGGTGATCGTGTCGCCCGCCTCAACGGTGACGACGCGAATCTTCAGCGGCTTCAACGACGCGGTTTCCTGGGGCGTCATCCTGCGGAAGCTCGAGCGCAGCACATTTGCCGTCGTTTCCAGCGTCGGGCTGCCCTTCGGCACCGCGGTCAGGAAGCGGAAGATCTGGCCTTCAATCCTGATGACAGTGACGTCGAAATCCCAGCGGTCGGCCTGGGCGCGCGCGGTCGCTGCCTCGAGACCATTGACGGTGATCGGCCGGATCGTTTGCGGAAGCAGGCCGGTGACCCAGCCGCTGGAAATATAGTTGGTTAGACTGTCCCTGCGTTCTTCGGCGACGCCATCGAAGCGGATTGCGACGTCACCGGCGCCGGTCGCCAGTACCGCCTCGACCTTGTTGTCGATCTGGAAGCCGTTCGGTACGTCGAAGCGGATACCGAGCGCGCCGTGCAGGAAGGTCTGGCCGCGGACATAGCCTTCCTGCGGACTGTCGCCATACAGCAGGCCGTCGATGCCGGCGAGATAGTAGTCGCGGCCGCGATCGCCATTGCTGCCTTCCGGACCGAAAGCGCGGGCGTGACGGCGGGCAAGCTCGACGCGCTGCGGCGCATTGGGATGGCTCGACAGGAAGTCTAAGCTCTGGTCCGAATCGGGATCAACCGCGGTGAACCGGGCGTAGGCTGCCATGGAATCGAGGAAACGGGCAGCGGAGTAGGGGTCGTAGCCGGCCTCGCCGAGCATGCGCACGCCGATCACGTCGGCCTGAAGTTCCTGATTGCGCGAGAAGGCGGCAAGCCGGAGCTTGCCCCGGATCAGCGCCTGCTTGCCGGCGAGATCGCTCGACAGCACTTCGGCGACGACGCGGCTCGCCAGCACCTCGGCCTCTTCGCGCCGCTGGCGCTCGATGCCGTGGTTGGCGGTAACATGCGCCATTTCGTGCGACAGTACGGCGGCGACTTCAGAGGCGTCGTTGGCAAGCGCCAGCAGGCCGCGGGTCACGTAGAGATAGCCACCCGGCAGCGCGAATGCGTTGATCGCTGGCGAGTTGAGAATGGTGATGCGATAGGATTGGCTCGGGTTCTCCGAGACGGCGGTCAGGGCGCCGGTAATCCGCGCCACCAGCCGCTCGGTCTTGGCATCCTTGTATTCGCCGCCGTAGCTGGCGACGATGCGCGGATGCTCACGCGCGCCCATCTGCGCCCGCGGATCGTTCTTCTGCACTTCGTCGACGATTTGCGGTGTGGTCGAGGGCCGGACATTGGCCTCATAGGGCTGGTCGACGAGCGACTGGCAGCCGGTGACCAGCATGGTGGTGACGAGCAGGGCCGATACGCGCCGGGCAAGCGAGCCCTTGCGCCGTAGCCTCATTGGAGTGGCACCGGATAGTCCTGCAGTCACGCACGTCGTCATCGTCGTCAGCGTTTTCAATCCATTTCCTGGGCGTGGCCGGTCATCCGCGGCCCCGCCGTCTCAATCGCAAACTGCTCTTGCCACACAGCGGTCAACCGCCCGGATGCCCGCCTGTCGTGCGTGCTCCGGCATAACCTTTGCTGTAGCTGATTTCCGCATCGGTTGCATAGCGCAGCGATGCTTAATTGTGGCAACGTTGTATTTTAGCAAGCATAACGCGTCACCCTCAGCCCGGTTGCCGCCCCCTTGCCATTCTCGGACGTCCAAATTGTGGCGAAGCCGGAGTTTACCGTATCGGTGGCGGTGCGGATCATCCTCTTTTGGGATGATCGCCTTCAGGGGAAATGACGGATCGCGGCCATGTCGCTGTGCGCCAGAAATTCATCCACCGGCGCCGCCAGGGCGATATGGCCGTGATCGATATAGAGCACGTGTGCCGCGACCCGACGCAGTTCCTCGGCATCGTGGGTGACGATCACCACGGTATTGCCGGTCTCGCGATGGAGGTCGAGCAGCAGTGCGGCCATCGTGGCGCGAAGGCCGGGATCGAGCGCAGCGAACGGTTCGTCGAGCAGCAGAACCGGCTTTTGCCGCACCAGCGCCCGGGCGAATGCCGCTCTCTGGCGCTCGCCGCCGGAAAGCGTTCCCGGCAGGCGTTTCTCGAAACCACCAAGGCCGACGCGTGTCAGCGCGGTCGAGATGCGGTCGCGGTCCTTTGCGGTGAGTTTCAGCGACGGGCTAATGCCCAATCCGACATTGGTGAAGATGTCGAGATGGGCAAACAGGTTGTTGTCCTGGAACACGAGTGAAATCGGCCGCTCGGCGGGATGCTGGCCGATCACGTCGATGCCGTCGATGAGGATCTTGCCGCGGTCCGGTGTCTCGAACCCGGCGAGCAGGTTCAGCAGCGTGGATTTCCCGGAGCCCGAGGGCCCGGCAACCGCGGTGATGGCACCGGCCGGTAGCGCGCAGTCAAATTCGAAATCCATGGTACCAAGGCGCAATTGCACGCCGCTCATGACGATGCCGCCGGCGCTTCTATCGAGCATCGTCGCTCTCCTTTGTGGTGTGGCCGATGGTTCCGCCGATGGTGAGCAGCAGGCAGATCACCCCGAGTATCAGCGCCAATCCGTCGGCGTCGCTGGTGCGGTAGCTGCCCAGCCGGCTGTAAAGCAGCCAGGGAAGGGTCATCAGGTCGTTCGAGCCGAACAAGGCCATGGCCCCGAGGTCGCCGAGCGAAAGCGCCATGGCGAAGGACAACGCCATCAGCGCCGGCTTTCTCAAGGCCGGCCAGTCCACCAGCATCAACCTCGCCCGACCGCTGATTCCGAGGCTGGCCGCCAGGCGTGCGGTACGCGCCTGATGGACATCCATTGCCGGGGCCAGGACCCGCACCACGAAGGGAAGAGCCATCAGTGCGTTGATGGCGACAACGATGAAAGGCGCGAAGTGCGCCACTTCGCCGAACGGGCGCAGCAACAGGAACCAGCCGGTGCCGAGCACCACCGGCGGCACCAGCAGCACCAGCGACGACGCACCGGCAAGCGCCGCGATAAAGCCACGCGAGCCGATGCCCTGGATGCGGGACGCCTTCAGCGCCATCCCGGCATGGATCATGGCGGCCGCGATCGTCACCGACAGGATCGCGGCGGCGACGGCGATCGCCAGACTTGTCAGCGCGGCCTGGTGGAATACCGGCTCGAGCAGCAGTTTCACGAGATCGGCTTTCGCGCCGGCGCTTGCCACGAACAGCAGGGGCGTACCGATGAAAGCTACAGCGGCGACCACCACCAGGCCGTCGATTATCCGCTCCGTTGCAAGGCGGCCATCAAGGCGACGGATCGGTTTTCCAGACGTCAGGCCGTGCTCGCCGGGCGCGGGAAAGAGCGTCATGGCGCCAAGGATAGCCGCGGTCACGACGATCTGCATCAGCGCCAGGGCGACGGCCCGGTCGGGATCGAAATCGAAGCGCAGCGACTGGTAGATGGCAACCTCGAGCGTGGTCGCTGCCGGTCCGCCGCCCAGCACCAGAACCAGCGTGAAGCTGGTCGCGCAGAGCATGAAGATCAGTCCGGCGATGCCGGGAAGCAGCCGGCGTATCACCGGCCACTCGATGAAGCGGAACACGGACAGTGGCTTCATGCCGAGACCGCTTGCCACCAGCCAGTATTCGCCGGGAATGCGATCGAGACCGGCGAGCATCAGCCGGCAGGCGAGCGGCAGGTTGAAGAAGGTGTGGGCGACGAGGATGCCGGAAAGCCCGTAGATGCTCACCGGCTCGGACAGGCCGACCGAGAGCAGGGCGGAATTCAGGATGCCCTGGCGTCCCCATATGCCGATGAGGCCGAGCGCGCCGATCAGCACCGGCAATCCCATAGGCACCGCCATCAGCCGGATGATCCAGATGCGTCCGGGAAAATGGCGCTGCCGCGCAAGTGCACGCGCAACCGGTACGGCGAGCACCACGGAGAGCAGGGTCGAAAGTATCGCCTGCCACAGGGTGAAGCGCAGGACCCGCAGGATATAGGCATCATGGAGCAGCGACGGTGCCGTGCCGCTGCCGCCGAAGGCCAGAAGTGCTGCCGTCGCGAGCCCGACGAAAAGGGCGATGGCGGCGAGGCTTGCAGCCCCGCCGGCCAATGCGCGTCCATATTCGGCCCGCGTCAGCATGGTGTCAGTTGATGCTCATGGCGGCGAGCCATTCGTCGATCCAGGCCTTGCGGCTCGCGGCGACCTCCTCGGGCGTCATCAGGAAGGTCTTGGCGGGATTGACGAGCCTGCCGAAGGCCTCGGGCAGCGGTTCCGACGTTGCGGCCGCTGGCATCATCCAGTTGTGCGTCGGGATCGCATCCTGGAAGCCGGGGCTGATCATGAAGCGGAGGAACTCGCGGGCCAGGTCTTTTTGCGGTGCGGTCTTCACCAGGCCGGCCACTTCGATCTGGATATAGTGCCCTTCGGAAAACTCGGCGGCCTGATAGCGCTCGTCGTTTTCAGCAACCATGTGGTATGCCGGCGAGGTGGTGTAGGACAGCACCATCGGGGCTTCTCCCTTGGTGAAGAGGCCATAGGCTTCCGACCAGCCGGGGGTGACGGTAAGCACCCGCCCCCTGAGCTTCGCCCAGGCTTCCGGCGCCTTGTCGCCGTAGACGGACTTCACCCAGAGAAGCAGGCCGAGGCCGGGCGTCGAGGTGCGCGGATCCTCGATGACGATCTTCTGCGAGGCATCGCCTTCGATCAGTTCCTTCATGCTCTTTGGCGGGTTCTTCATCGTCTGGGTGTCGTAGACCACCGCGAAATGGCCGTAGTCGTAGGGCACGAACACGTCATCCTTGAAATCGCCGGGGACCCTCACCGCGGAGGTGTCGATGCCATGGTTCTCGAACATCCCGGTCTGCTTGGCTTCCGCCACCAGATTGTTGTCGAGACCGAGCACCAGATCCGCCTTGGTGCTTTCGCCCTCGAGCTTCAGTCGCGACAGCAGCGCCACGCCATCGGCGATGCCGACGAAATTCACCGTGCAATCGCAGGTCTTCTCAAAGGCTTCCTTGACCTTCGGCCCCGGCCCCCATTCGGAGATGAAACTGTCATAGGTGTAGATGGTCAGCGTCCGGTCATCGGCATGCGCCGGGCCAACGGCAAGCAGCGCGGCGCTGGCGGCGAGCGCCAGGCGGGAAAACAGGGATATCGTTCGGCTAGGCATAGCGCCTCCTCCTTCAGGTTTATGTTGAACGGGAAAAGGGCGCTGATGATGTCAAGCGTCTAATCCCTCCGCCGGTGTTAACCGGATCAGGTTCCGCGGGTTGGCGATGAAGCCTCTCAGCCAGGCGCCGGATATTCCGGCACGAGGCACCCCGTTAGAGCTGTGGCAGGTGTAGCGGCGTTGCGCCCGGAAGGCAAGCGAATCATGTGCGGCGCCTGTTGTGGAGCGAGGCCTGCATCGGCGGACCCTGAGGGAGTGATGGGTCCGTTAGCGATGCGCTAGGCCCTTGTCCTTGTTGCCAAATTGCGACACAGGCCTGCGCCATGCGCGGCGTTGCGAAGAAATCACCGGGCGATTGATCCAGCTCAATCCGTGGCCCCTGCGGCAGGCGATAGTTCGCTCAGGCACAAACGCCGCATCTGATCAAGGAGAGTACCATCATGAAGGACAGGACAAGATACGCGACATTGGTCGTCGGCAGCGCGCTGGCATTGCTGTTTGCGCAGCAGGCGAATGCCGCCGACCTCGCGCCGGCGACGCCTGCGCCGGAAGTCCAGGCCTTCAGCGAAAAGAGCCCCTGGCAGGTGCGCGTGCGCGCCCTTCACGTCATGCCGCACGATTCCGGCTTCGTCAGCGGCCTCGCCGGTTCGGGTCTTTCCTATTCCGACACCACCGTGCCGGAACTCGATATCACCTACTTCTTCACCGACAATCTGGCAGCTGAACTTATCCTCGGCACGACCTATTCGCGCGTAAGCGGCGAAGGCTCGATCGCCGGCCTCGGCGAGATCGGCAAGACCTGGCTCCTGCCGCCGACCCTCACCATGCAGTACCACTTCACCGATTTCGGCGCCTTCAAGCCCTATGTCGGTGCTGGCGTGAACTACACGATGTTCTACAACCAGTCGGGCAAGGCAGCCCAGAGCCTCGACGTCAAGAACACGTTCGGCGCGGCGCTGCAGGTCGGCGTCGACTACATGATCGACGACCACTGGGGCGTCAACTTCGACGTCAAGAAGCTCTTCCTGCGTCCCGACTTCAGCGCCGACCTCGGCGGCGGCACCGTGGTCAACGGCAAAGCCAAGCTCGATCCGTGGCTGATCGGCGCCGGCGTTACCTACCGCTTCTAAAACTCCGCCAGTTCGGGGAGCGCGTCGCTGGACGCGCTTCTCCGCCCGCCGTCAAGGCATTCGCGGCTTTCCAGTCGCCGCGGTTTGGGCTATGGGCTTGGCCCATGACCCAGTCGACCTTCACCATATTGCTCGGGGGCAGCCTCCGCCTGACGGAGAGGCTGACTGCGGCGCTTGCCGGCAGCCGTTTCATCGCCGCCGACAGCGGCATGCGCCATGCACAGCTTCTTGGTGTCGTTCCGGAGCTCTGGGTCGGCGACTTCGACTCCACCAGTGCCGAACTCGACCGGACCTTTCCGGACGTACCGCGACTTCCCTATCCGGCCGCGAAAGCCGTGACCGATGGCGAGATTGCCGTGACGGAGGCGATCGCCCGCGGCGCCCGGAGGCTGATCCTCGCCGGTGCGCTCGGTGGCGAACGGCTCGATCATGCGCTCCAGCACCTGACTCATGCGATCAGCCTTGCAGAACGCGGCTATTCCGTGCTGATGACATCGGGTGACGAAGAGGCGGTGCCGCTGCTTGCCGGCGCGATCGATATCCCCTTGCCGCGGGGCAGCCTCTTTTCCGTTGTCGGATTGACGGAACTCGATGGTCTCACGCTGAACAATGTTCGCTATCCGCTCGACAATTTCCATCTGCCCTTCGGCTCGTCGCGGACCATTTCCAACGTGGCGGAGGGAACCGTGCATTTCCGCCTCGCATCCGGAAAGGCCGTGGTGCTTGCCCGCCCTTATGACCTGACAGGAATCTGACCTTTGGCACCGCCTATTCTCAAACTCGACGATATCCACCTGAGCTTCGGAGGCACGCCGCTGCTGGCCGGCGCCAGCCTGCAGGTCGAGCCCGGGGATCGCATCTGCCTTGTCGGGCGTAACGGCTCGGGCAAGTCGACGCTGATGAAGATCGCTGCCGGGCTTGCCGAGGCACAGTCGGGCGAGGTCTTCCGCCATCCCTCGGCCACCATCCGCTATCTGCACCAGGCGCCGGATTTCGAGGGCTTCGATACCGTTCAGGCCTATGCCGAAGCCGGCCTCGGACCGGGCGACGATCCCTACCGGGTCGTCTATCTTCTCGAACACCTCGGGCTCACCGGCCAGGAAAACCCGAAAAATCTTTCGGGCGGTGAGGCGCGCCGCGCGGCCCTTGCCCGCGTTCTGGCACCGGAGCCGGATATCCTGCTGCTCGACGAGCCGACCAACCACCTCGACCTGCCGACCATCGAGTGGCTCGAAGGCGAACTGGTCAAGAGCCGGTCGAGCCTGGTGCTGATTTCGCATGACCGGCGCTTTCTCGAGAAGGTGTCTACCGCCACCGTTTGGCTCGACCGGGGGACGGCGCGCCGTCTCGACAGGGGCTTTGCCCATTTCGAGGCGTGGCGCGACCAGGTACTCGAGGCCGAGGAACTCGAGCAGCACAAGCTCGGCAAGGCGATCGAGCGGGAAGAACACTGGCTGCGCTACGGCGTTACCGCGCGGCGCAAGCGCAACATGCGCCGGCTTGGCGAGCTGCAGGACATGCGCGCTCGCCATCGCGGCCACAAGGGGCCGCAGGGGACCGTGCAGGCCAATGTCGCCGACGGGCGGGAATCGGGCAAGCTCGTCATCGAGGCGGAAAAGATCACCAAGGCCTATGACGACCGCACGATCGTCGCGCCCTTCTCCATTCGCGTGCACCGCGGCGATCGCATCGGCCTCGTTGGTCCGAACGGTGCCGGCAAGACGACGCTTCTCAAGCTGCTGACCGGCCAGATCGAGCCGGATTCCGGCACAATCAAGCTCGGGACCAATCTCGACATCGCAACGCTCGACCAGAAGCGCGAGGATCTCAACCTCGACGATACGCTCGCCCATTACCTGACCGACGGGCGTGGCGAAAACCTGCTGGTCAACGGCGAGCAGCGGCATGTCACCGGTTACATGAAGGATTTCCTCTTCACGCCGGAGCAGGCCCGCACCCCGATCCGCAATCTTTCCGGCGGCGAGCGGGCGCGGCTGATGCTGGCGCGCATCCTGGCGCGCGCGTCGAACCTTCTGATCCTCGACGAACCCACCAACGACCTCGACATGGAAACGCTCGACCTGCTGCAGGAGGTCGTCGCCGGTTTCAACGGTACGGTGATCCTCGTCAGCCACGACCGCGACTTCCTCGACCGCACGGTGACCTCGACCATTGCCCCGGCTGTCCCGGATGCGCCGGACGGACGCTGGATTGAATATGCCGGTGGCTACACCGACATGCTGGCCCAGCGCCGTGGCGCACTCGAGGAAAGCCGCAAGGCCGAGCGCGCGGAAAAGGCCAAGCAGGCGGAAACAGCGCCGGCAGCCGAAACGTCCAAGGGAAAGGGCAAGCTTTCCTACAAGCAGAAGTTCGCGCTCGAAAACCTGCCGAAGGAAATGGCAAAGGCCGAGGCCGAGATTGCCAAGCGTGAGGAAAAGATGGCCGATCCGAACCTCTTCACCAAGGATCCTGCCGCCTTCAACAAGCTCGCCGCCGAAATGGAGAAGCTGCGTGACAGCCTCACCCGGATGGAAGAGGAATGGCTCGAACTCGAGATGCTGCGCGAGGAACTCGAGGGCTGATCTCGGGCTCCGGCCTCATGCCGGCGCCCGGTCGTCTCACATGCTCGGTACCGGCTGCCTGACCCTTTCGGGCGGCAGGGGTTCGAGATGCAGGATCCGTGGCGAGGTCGCCTTCTGATAGGTCTCCGACCTGCCGATATAGATCACAGTCGTGTCGGTGTGGTCGCGCAGGATGCCGGCGAGGCGTTGCTGGACGTCGATATCCAACCCTTCCAGCGCGTCGCCCAGGATCACCCAGCGCGGCTTGCTCAGCAACAGATGGGCGAAGGCGAGGCAGCGCTTGTCGCCGCTTTCGAGGAGCCGGTCCCAACGCGCCTCGCTATCGAGCATTGTGGTCAAGCGCCCCAGGCCCACGCGCTCCAGAGCCGCCGCAACGGCATCGTCGCTGAAGGCACTGCTGTCTTGCGGATAGGTCAACGCGTTGCGCAGCGATCCCTCCGCTATGTAGGTCGTCGGGGTGATGAACAGCATCTCTGCTTCCGGCGGCAGGGCCATTCGGCCTGAGCCCCATGGCCACAGCCGGGCGAGGGCAGCAAACAGCAGCCGGCGGTTCACACCGCTATCGCCGTCGATCATGATGCGTTCGCCCTCCACGATCCGGACCTCGGCTTCGCGAAGGCGGAACCCGTCGTTCGTGGCTGTCGGGTGGACTTGGGTTGAGATCTCGAGGTTGGACAGCGTCATCGTGCCGGCAGGCGCGGTCGATACTTCGATCCTGTCGTGATCCGGGGATTTGCCGTCCGAATAGAGCAGTGCGTGGCGGAAATTGGTGACGCGGATCAGCGTCGCCTTCCAGTCGGCAATGGCGCTGAAATTGGCGACATACCAGCGCAGCGCAGCGTAGACCTGATTGAACGCGCCGACGGCCATCATCAGGCCGCCGAATGTCAGGTCGCCGGAAAAATAGACCGGAGCAGCAACGAGGATCGGGACGACCACCGCCAGCCAGCCCGTACCGGCCGTCACCCACGTCAGGTTGGTCTGTGCGAGGGCGATGTTGCGGAGCACGGTCAGCACGGCGCTGATATCGAAATTGAGGTGGCGGCGTTCGTTCTCCTCGCCACCCGCGAGCGTGATCGCCGTCAGGTTTTCGTTCGTCCGCATCAGCGAGAAGCGCAGTTCGGCTTCCTTGGAATACCGGTCGGTATTGAGCCGCACCAGCGGGGCGCCGACGAAATGGCTAAGCAGCGATGCGATGGCCGCATAAAGCAATGCCGCCCATACCATGTAGCCGGGGATCGAAAAGCTGGAGGCGCCGACATGGAAGACGAAGCCGGCGGAAAGCTCCCAGAGAACGCCGACGAAGCATCCCAGCAGCACCGTCGCCTGCACCAGTCCGATGGACAGTCCGGTGGTGCTTTCCGAGAGGTTGCGGGCGTCCTCGTGCAGGCGCTGGTCGGGATTGACGCCGATTGCGCCCGATGCGGCCAGCCGGAGCGCCCGCTTGTCCCGAAGCCAGTGACCGACCAGATCGCGGGTCAGCCCTTCACGCATATAGAGCGCTGTCATCTGGTTGAACCAGGTCTGGGTCACGTTCAGCAGCAGCAGCGAGCCGGCAATTGCGCAGAAGACGAAGAGCTGGTGGACGAAACCGTTCAAGTCCCGCCGTTCGATTGCATCGTAGAACGGTGCGTTCCAGCGGTTGAGCAGGATCTGCACGAAAGCGGTGCCCAGAATGAGCGCCAGCAGGACCGTTGAAAGTACGAGGACCCTGGTTCGGACCTGCGACGTCCAGAAGGCACTGAACATCATGCGCAGCCGGGCGGAAAATCGGATGTCGAACTCGACCTGATCCAGCTCGGACAGAGGCTGGTTTGCGATACCTTGATATGCCATGTGCTTCGTCCCGACCGTCTCGTCACCCTGAAATAGCACGGCTTGGCGGGAGGGGCGAACGCAAAGCTTACGCGGGGGTGCACTCGATGACGGCTTGCGGGAGGGGACGAAACAGGCATGGTCGCCGGGCTCTCTGTCAGGGCCCGCGAGCTGCACTCGGCGTCGGTGCGCCGAGGCTCTTGCGCGCATTCTTGCCCTCTTGCACCGGAGGCCTGCAAACACTAGGTTGCGCCATTTCTTAGATGGGAAAGCCCGCGACATGCAGTTTCAAGGAACCGCCGATTATATCGCCGACAAGGATCTGATGGTTGCCGTCAATGCGGCCATCCGGCTCGAACGTCCGCTGCTCGTCAAGGGCGAGCCCGGCACCGGCAAGACCGAACTGGCCCGCCAGGTGGCCGCCGCCCTCGGCATCGAGATGATCGAGTGGAACGTCAAGTCCACCACCAAGGCGCAGCAGGGTCTCTACGAGTACGACGCGGTTTCGCGACTGCGCGACAGCCAGCTCGGCGACGAGCGGGTGCACGACGTTCGCAACTACATCCGCCCCGGCAAGCTCTGGCAGGCTTTTACCGCGCCGCACAAGGTGGTGCTGCTGATCGACGAGATCGACAAGGCCGACATCGAGTTCCCGAACGACCTGCTGCAGGAACTCGACCGGATGGAATTTCACGTCTACGAGACCGGCGAGACCATTCGCGCCCTGAACCGGCCGATCGTCATCATCACGTCGAACAATGAGAAGGAACTGCCGGACGCATTCCTGCGCCGCTGCTTCTTCCACTATATCCGCTTCCCCGATGCCGACACCCTGTCGCGAATCGTCGAGGTGCATTATCCCGGCATCAAGCAGGCGCTGGTGCGTGCCGCGCTCGCGCAGTTTTACGAGATCCGCGAAGTCGCCGGGCTGAAGAAGAAGCCCTCGACGTCGGAAGCGCTCGACTGGATCCGCCTGCTGGTCGCAGACGATGTCGATCCGGCCGACCTGCGCGTCGATGCGAAGAGCGCCCTGCCGAAACTGCACGGTGCCCTTCTGAAGAACGAGCAGGACGTGCACCTGTTCGAGCGCCTCGCCTTCATGGCGCGCCGCAACTCCTGACCAGACCTGCAAGCAAAACCTTCTTTACGGAAAGCCGAAGAGACCGATGCCTATCAAGATTCCCGATACACTGCCCGCCTTCGACACCCTCGTTCACGAGGGCGTGCGGGTCATGACCGAAACGATGGCTATCCGCCAGGATATCCGTCCGCTGCAGATCGGGCTCTTGAACCTCATGCCGAACAAGATCAAGACCGAGATCCAGATGGCGCGTCTCGTGGGCGCCTCGCCGCTGCAGGTGGAACTGTCGCTGGTGCGCGTCGGCGGCCACAAGGCCAAGAACACTTCCGAGGAGCATCTGCTGGCGTTCTACGACACCTGGGAAGAGGTCAAGGACCGCAAGTTCGACGGTTTCATCATCACCGGTGCGCCGGTGGAGACGCTTGCCTATGAGGATGTCACCTATTGGGACGAGATGCGCCGGATCCTGGACTGGACGACGACCAACGTGCATTCCACGCTGAATGTCTGCTGGGGAGCGATGGCGGCGATCTACCATTTCCACGGTGTGCCCAAGCACCAGCTGGCGGAAAAGGCTTTCGGCGTCTATCGCCATCACAATCTCAGCCCTTCGTCGGTCTATCTCAACGGCTTTTCCGACGATTTCCAGATTCCGGTGTCGCGGTGGACCGAGGTTCGCCGCGCCGACATAGAGAAGGTGGACGGCCTCGAGATCCTGATGGAATCGGATGAGATGGGCGTGTGCCTGGTGCACGAGAAGGAGTGCAACCGGCTCTACATGTTCAATCATGTCGAATACGATTCCACGTCTCTCGCCGACGAGTATTTCCGTGATGTCAGCGCCGGCACGCCGATCAAGCTGCCGCACAACTATTTCCCGGACGACGATCCGGCGAAACTGCCGCAGAACCGCTGGCGCAGCCACGCGCATCTCTTCTTCGGCAATTGGATCAACGAGATCTACCAGATGACGCCGTACGAGCTGGAGAAGATCGGAACCAAGGGGTGAGATGATGGGCAGTCTGGAGATCCGACCGGTCGCAAAAGACGACGAGGTGCATTGGCGCAGGCTCTGGACCGCCTATCTCGCATTCTACGAAACGACGCTGCCCGAGGAAGTCTACGCGGCCACGTTTTCGCGTCTCGTCGGCGGCGCGCCGAATGAATATCGAGGCCTCATCGCCGTGCTCGACGGCAAGCCGGTGGGGCTCGCCCACTATCTCTTCCACCGCTCCTGCTGGCATATCGAGGATATCTGCTATCTGCAGGACCTCTTTGCCGATCCCGAGGTGCGCGGGCAGGGGATTGGCCGGGCACTGATCGAAGCGGTGTACGAGCGGGCAAGGGGAGAGGGCTCGAAGGAGGTCTACTGGATGACCCAGGAGTTCAATTCGACCGCCCGGAAGCTTTACGACCGGATTGCTGTAAAAACGCCGTTCATCGTCTATCAGTGGAATTTCTGACGCGCGCCGATGTTCATTCCCTTCTTCCTCAGCCTCAAGGCGGCAAAGGTTCCGGTGACGCTCCGGGAATTCCTGACGCTGCTCGAAAGCATGGAGCAGGGGCTGGTCGATTACGACGTCGAGGCCTTCTACTTCCTGGCGCGCGCCGCGCTGGTGAAGGACGAGCGCCACATCGACCGCTTCGACCGGGTGTTCGCCGAGTACTTCAAGGGTATCGAAGGTGTTGCGGGCAGCGCTGGAACAGTCGAGGCGATGGCGACTGCGTTGCCGGACGAGTGGCTTCGCAAGCTCGCCGAGAAGCACCTCAGCGAAGAGGACAAGAAGCTGATCGAGAGCCTTGGCGGCTTCGAGAAGCTGATGGAGACGCTGCGCCAGCGCCTTGCCGAGCAGAAGGAGCGTCACCAGGGCGGTTCGAAGTGGATCGGCACTGCAGGGACTTCGCCGTTCGGCGCCTATGGCTACAATCCGGAAGGCGTGCGCATCGGTCAGGACGGTTCGCGCCACCGCCGGGCGGTGAAGGTCTGGGATCAGCGCGAGTTCCGCAATTTCGACGATACGGTCGAGCTCGGCACGCGCAACATCAAGGTAGCCCTGAAGCGCTTGCGCCGCTGGGTGCGCCAGGGCGCTGCCGAGGAGTTCGACCTAGGCGGCACGATCAGGGCGACCGCGGAACATGGCTATCTCGATGTGCAGACGCGGCCGGAGCGGCGCAATGCGGTGAAGCTGCTGATGTTCTTCGATGTCGGCGGCTCGATGGACGATCATATCCGGATCGTCGAGGAGCTGTTCTCCGCCGCCCGCGCCGAATTCCGGCACATGGACTACTTCTATTTCCACAATTGCCTCTATGAAGGCGTGTGGAAGGATAACCGCCGCCGCCGCACCGAGCAGATCGCGACCGACGACATCCTGCGGACCTACGGCCCCGACTACCGGGTGATCTTCGTCGGCGATGCTGCCATGAGCCCTTATGAAATCACCATGGCCGGCGGTTCCGTCGAGCACTGGAACAAGGAGTCGGGAGCGGTGTGGCTGAACCGGGTCACCGGACATTTCCGCAAATGCGTCTGGCTTAATCCGACGCGCCAGGACTACTGGGGCTATACCGGTTCGATCGGGCTCATCCGCCAGCTCCTTGCCGACCACATGTACCCGTTGACCCTCGGCGGGCTCGAGCAGGCGACCCGGGAACTGACGCGTTGACCCGCCCACGCGGCTGTATGGCCGCGGGCTTCAGGTGACGGTTGCAGCAACGCTCGAAATATCGCACCTTGCCGCTTGCATTGGCATGGGAGGATGGCTGCGGACATGAACGAGCGGGAAATTTTCGGGCACACGGCATCCGGCGAACCGGTCTATCGGGTTGTCCTGCGCGGTGGTGGGATGACCGCCAAGGTGATGACCTGGGGAGCGGTGATCCAGGACCTTCGGCTCGATGGCCACGTGCCGCCGCTGGTGCTCGGGTTTGAGGACTTTGCCAGCTATCCCGTTCATTCCTCCTATTTCGGCGCCACGCCCGGGCGCTGCGCCAACCGCATCGCCGGCGGTCGCTTCACGCTCGATGGCAAGGACCATCAGCTCGAATGCAATGAGAAGGGCGTGACCCACCTTCACGGCGGCAGCGACAACATCGCCAAGCGCAACTGGGCGATCGTCGAGCAGCAGGACGACCGGGTCGTTCTGCAAATCACCGATCCTGAGGGGCGGGCCGGTTATCCCGGCAACTGCACGGTCACCGCAACCTATCATCTCCATGGCGAGGGTGTGCTGTCGGTCGTCTACGAATCGGTCTGCGACCAGCCGACGCCGGTCAATATCTGCCAGCATTCCTATTTCAACCTCGATGGTCGCGACGACGCGCTCGGCCATGACATCATGATTGCCGCCGATCACTACCTGCCGACCGATGAGCGGCAGATCCCGACCGGCGAAATTCGCGCCGTCGGCGGTACGCCGTTCGATTTCCGCGAAATGTCGTCGATGAATCGCTCCGTCGACGACGAGCAGGTGCTTTACGACCACAATTTCTGCCTGTCGGCGGGACGGACGGAGAAGCGCAGCGTGGCGCTGGTGCGCAGCGTCAACTCCGGCGTGGCTATGGAAGTACGCACGACCGAGCCCGGCGTACAGTTCTATGCCGCCTTCAAGCTGAACGTCCCGGTGCCGGGGCTCGAGGGCCGTCGCTATGGACCCTTCGCCGGCTTCTGCCTGGAAACGCAGATCTGGCCTGACGCCGTCAATCATCCGGAGTTCCCGAATGCGGTGCTGCGTCCAGGCGAGGTGCTGCGTCAGGAAACCGATTACGTTTTCTCGAAGAGTTGAGCGAACAGGGGATCTAGGTCGCCGGGGACGTTACCGAACGTAGCGGCTTCGGCATCCGTCTCAAAGGTCGATGTTCGCGGCTGGATGGATTCGCAAACCGCGAGAGCCGCTTTTGGCGGCTGCTGTCTATGACATCTTTGGGAAAACTGGAGCGGGCGAAGGGATTCGAACCCTCGACCCCAACCTTGGCAAGGTTGTGCTCTACCCCTGAGCTACACCCGCTCATTCAACCTCGGTCCGGGGTAGTCGTTGGACCGTGGTGGCTGCCTTGCGGCGACGACCGCTATATGACCCAACCGATTTCCAAATGCAACTGCCTTGGAAGCGTTTTTTATCGCATTCGGCATCTTTTTCATGTGGATGCGACAATCAGTATCGGCAGGTGCGCGAAACGACTGTGGACGCATCGGGACCTAGGTCCGTCGAGGCGTAAACTTTATGGATGTCATTGATTGTTCTGGAAAACTGGAGCGGGCGAAGGGATTCGAACCCTCGACCCCAACCTTGGCAAGGTTGTGCTCTACCCCTGAGCTACACCCGCTCATTCAACCTCGGTCCGGGG
>JAEWPB010000016.1 GCA_023399465.1 Pseudomonadota bacterium | reverse complement strand
ATCGCCTATGCCAAGGCGAACATGCGCCGCCGCTTCATGGCCGCGACCACCTCGATCGGCCCCGGCGCGACCAATCTCGTCACCGCCGCGGCGCTCGCCCATGTCAACCGCCTGCCGGTGCTGCTGCTGCCGGGCGACGTCTTCGCCAACCGCATCCCTGATCCCGTCCTCCAGCAGGTCGAGGCGTTCGGCGACGGCACGGTCTCGGCCAATGACTGCTTCCGCCCCGTCTCGCGCTATTTCGACCGCATCACCCGGCCCGAGCAGATCATCCCGGCGCTCAAGCGCGCGATGCAGGTGCTGACCGACCCGGCTGAATGCGGCCCGGTGACGCTGTCGCTCTGCCAGGACACCCAGGCCGAGGCCTATGACTATCCCGAAAGCCTGTTCGAGGAGCGCCTCTGGACACAGCGCCGGCCCCGCCCCGATGTCCACGAACTGGCCGAAGCCATCGCCCTGATCCGCAAGGCGGAAAAGCCGCTCATCATCGCCGGCGGCGGCGTGCTCTATTCCGAGGCATGCGAGGAACTCAGGACCTTTGCCGAAGCCCATGGCGTTCCAATAGCCGTAACTCAGGCGGGCAAGTCGGCCATTCCGGACAGTCATCCGCTGGCGCTCGGCGCAGTCGGCGTCACCGGCACGTCGGCGGCCAATGCCTTTGCCGAGGAAGCCGACCTGGTCATCGCCGTTGGCACCCGTTGCCAGGATTTCACCACCGGTTCCTGGGCGCTGTTCAAGGACGAACGGGTGAAGATGATCGGCCTCAACATCACCGCCTTCGATGCGGCCAAGCACGACAGTCACGCGCTGGTGAGCGACGCCCGCGAAGGCCTGATGGCCCTCAGCGCCGGGCTTTCCGGCTGGAAAGCGCCTGCGGTGCGTCTCGAAAAGGTGAAGGCCGAAAAGGCCAAATGGATGGAAGCCGCCGAACGGGCGCTCGCCCCCGGCAATGCGGCGCTCCCCTCCGACGCCCAGGTGATCGGAGCGGTCGCCCGTACCATCGGCGGCGAGGACTCCATCCTGCTTTGCGCGGCCGGCGGCCTGCCCGGCGAACTCCACAAGCTCTGGCCGGCGACCGCGCCCGGCAGCTACCACATGGAGTACGGCTTTTCCTGCATGGGATACGAGATCGCCGGCGGGCTCGGCGCCAAGATCGCCCGGCCCGACAAGGAGGTCGTCGTCATGGTCGGCGACGGCTCCTACATGATGCTGAATTCGGAACTGGCCACCTCGGTGATGCTCGGCAGGAAGCTGACGGTCGTGGTCCTCGACAATCGCGGCTTCGGCTGCATCAACCGGCTGCAGATGGGCACCGGCGGCGCCAACTTCAACAACCTGCTGAAGGATGCCCGTCACGAGGTGTTGCCGGAGATCGACTTCCGCGCCCATGCCGAAAGCATGGGGGCAATCGCCGTCAAGGCGGCTTCGATCGCCGAGCTGGAGCAGGCCATCGAACAGGCGAAGGGCAATGACCGCACCACGGTCATCGTTATCGACACCGATCCGCTTGTCACCACCCGCGAAGGCGGCCACTGGTGGGATGTCGCCGTGCCCGAGGTCAGCCCGCGCGCCGAGGTCAACGAGGCCCGAGAGGCTTACGTCGAAGCCCGCAAGGCCCAGCGCTAGCAATCGGACGCTATTCACGCACGCACCGCCGTGCCCGACTGGAGACAAGAAGGACATGATCCGCTACGGCACCAATCCCATTGCCTGGACGAATGACGACGACCGGTCGATCGGCGCGCACCTGACCCTCGAGGACTGCCTCACCGACTGCGAGAAGATCGGCTTCGACGGCATCGAAAAGGGTCACAAGATGCCGACCGACCCGGAGGAATTGCGCCGGGTGCTGTCGCCGCACAAGCTGGTCTTCGTTTCCGGCTGGCATTCGCTGAACCTGCTTACCCACAGCGTCGAGGACGAGAAGAAGGCGATCCAGCCGCATCTCGATCTCCTGAAGGCCCATGGCTGCAAGGTCTGCATCGTCTGCGAGACCTCGAACGCGATCCACGGCAATGACGATGTCGCACTCGCGGACAAGCCCAGCCTCCCTGACGACCGATGGCAAAAATTCGGCGCCGATGTCGAGGCGATCGCGCAATATTGCGCCGACCAGGGCATCGATCTGGTCTATCATCACCACATGGGAACGGTGGTGCAGACCGGCGAGGAAATCGACAGGCTGATGGCGAATACCGGGCCGGCGACGAAGCTGCTGCTCGATACCGGCCATGCCTGGTTCGGCGGCTCCGACCCGGCGGAACTGGCGCGCAAATACATGCACCGGGTCCGGCATATCCATGCCAAGAACGTTCGGCCGGCGATCCGTTCCGAGGTCGAGGGCAAGCGCCTCTCCTTCCTCGAGGGCGTGCGCCGCGGCGTCTTCACCGTGCCCGGCGACCCGGAAGGCGGCGTCGAGTTCACCCCGGTGCTGAAGTTCGCGGCGGAACACGGCTATGACGGCTGGCTGGTCATCGAGGCGGAGCAGGATTCGCTCGTGCGCAACCCGTTCGAATACCAATCGCTCGGACTGAAGTCTTTGAAGGGCTATGCCCGCGAGGCCGGCCTGGACAAGCAGCAATAGGAAAACACAGGCCGGGCCCGGCAACCCCGATCGCAAGGAGAAACCGCATGTCGAAGTTGCTCGTGAAGCCGCAGGGCACTACCGGACGCGTCACCCATGTGACGCCGGAAAGCGCCGGCTGGACCTATGTCGGCTTCGATCTCCACCGCCTGAAACCCGGCGAAACGGTATCGGGAGAAACAGGCGACCGCGAGGTCTGCCTGGTCTGGGTGAGCGGCAAGGGAGAAGCGCGCGCGGGGACACGCGATTTCGGCGTCATCGGCGAACGCATGAGCCCGTTCGACGGCGCGCCCGATGCGCTTTATATCCCCGCCGGATCCGGCTGGTCGGTGACGGCCGAAACCGATCTCGAGCTCGCCGTCTGCTCGGCGCCCGGCGCTTCCGGCTACGAGGCGCGGGCCATACCGGCCGGAACCCATGAGCAGCTCATTCGCGGCAAGGGATCCAACACCCGCTACGTGACCAACATCATGCCCGAGGACGACGGCGCCGCCCATTCGCTGCTGGTCGTCGAGGTGATCACCCCGGCAGGCAATACCTCGTCCTATCCGCCGCACAAGCACGATCGCGACGACCTGCCAAACGAAAGCCTGCTGGAGGAGACCTACTATCATCGTCTCGACCCGCCCCAGGGCTTCGCCTTCCAGCGCGTCTATACCGACGACCGCTCGCTCGACGAGGCCATGGCCGTCGAGGACGGCGACGTGACGCTGGTGCCAAAGGGCTATCATCCATGCGCCACCTGCCACGGCTACAATCTCTACTATCTCAACGTCATGGCCGGGCCGAAGCGGATCTGGAAATTCCACAATGCGGCCGAGCATGAATGGCTGCTGAAGGCCTGAAGACCGAGCCTCCCCGTCCGCGGGAAGCTGTGGCACTATAGCGTGAAAAGCGCAGTCAGGGCGGCATCGAGCCCGCACCATCGTCGCCAGTCGGCGTTTCGCCGTTCCAGCGGCACGCATGCTGCAGCCGCAATTTCGCTGATCGTTCCCGTCGTTTGTCGGATCGGCGCTGTGTGGTTCGTCCTAAGCCGGAGGCAATAGCCTGGCCGATGGAAAACGAACCAACATTGAGGAGGAAGCGCGCATGGCGAACAAGGTTCTCTTGCTGCTCGGCACCAAGAAGGGTGCCTTCATTCTCGAAAGCGACGAAACCCGAAAGACATGGTCGATGCGCGGTCCGTTCTGCGCCTGCTGGCCGATCAACCATGTGATCGGCGACACGGCAAGCGGCCGGATCTATGCCGGTGGCGGCGGCGAATGGTTCGGTCCGGCCGTCTGGCAGACGTCCGATTTCGGCGAAACCTGGAGCCATTCGAGCGCAGGCCTTGAATATGACGAAGGCGAGACGCCGGTGAAATCGGTGTGGTCGCTCGCGCGGTCGAACGGTACGCTGCATGTCGGCGTCGAGCCGGCGGGGCTGTTTCGCAGCCACGACGACGGTCAATCCTTCATCCATGTCGACGGGCTGCAAAAACACCCGTCCCGCGAACACTGGGCGCCCGGCGCCGGCGGCCTGATCCTGCATTCGCTGGTGCCGCATCCCGACGATCCCGACCAGATGTGGATCGGCATTTCCGCCGCCGGCGTCTTCTACACCGCCGATGGCGGCGCCACCTGGGAGCCGCGCAACAAGGGGACGCGAGCCGATTTCATGCCGGAGGGCCAGCGATATCCCGAGTTCGGCCAATGCGTGCATTGCCTGATCATGGCGGCCGGCAGGCCCGATCGGCTCTACCAGCAAAACCATTGCGGCATGTATCGGTGCGACGACGGAGCGGCGCAGTGGCAAAGCATCGAGGATGGCCTGCCCTCGAGCTTCGGCTTTCCCGCCGCCGCCCATCCCCGCGATCCTGACGTACTGTTCCTGCTGCCGCTCAACGGCGCCGAACAAGGGCGTTATGTCCCTGACGCCAGGGCCGCCGTGTGGCGCACGCGCGATGGCGGCCGGACGTGGGAGGACCTGCGCGAGGGATTGCCGCAGCGTAACGCCTATTTCGGCGTGCTGCGCCAGGCGATGGCCACCGACAGCCTCGACAGGGCCGGTGTCTACTTCGGCACCAGCTCCGGCGAACTCTATGCCAGCGCCGACGAAGGCGACAGCTGGAGCTGCATCGCCAGCCACCTGCCGCCAGTCTATTCGGTGGAGACGATGGTCGTCGCTCGCTGAGGGCGAAGGCAGCGTTTTGGGAAAAGGAAGGGGAACGATGCCACAGGATGCCTCACCAGCCACCGGAGCGCCGGTCCGTGTCCGGCTGCCGGGCGTGCTGACCGATCTCTTTCCCGGCGCCGTCCGCGAGATCGAGGTGGAGGCGCGGACCGTCGGCGACATGATCAAGGCGCTCGATGCCGAGTGGCCCGGCATGGCCGACCGCATCCGCGACAGCCGGCCGGCGATCCGCAAGCACATCAACATCTTCGTCGACGGCGAGCGCGCCCGGCTTTCGACGCCGCTTGCGCCGGGCGCGGAAGTCTTCGTGCTGACGGCAATCAGCGGCGGCTAACGCGATGGCAGGACCGCCGGGTTCCGGGGATGCGCGGCCTGCCTTCTGCAATATTCGTCTTTACTGATCATAAGTGGTCCTCCCCTATAATCGGAGTCGCACAGACAGTGAAATTCGGAGGATGCCATGTCGACGGCAAAGCAAACGGACAAGTCTTCCCTGCCCCGCGACGCCTATGAGGCATTCGCGATCGACCGGCCGGGCAAGATCATCGATGTCGGCCATCACCTAAGCGCCCGCACCACGGCCCGCTGCCTTGTGCGCACGATATCGCTCAGCGGCGCCGAGCTGGACGTCAACCCGGATTTCGTGATCCCCCAGAACTTCTTCCTCGATATTCTCGGGATCCCCGACGAGATCGGCAGCACCCTGATCGCCCGCGACGGCACGAAGGCTACGGTCGGGTTCAACATGCTGCTCGACCCGCAATTCCTCCGGCACCTGGTAGGTGTTGCGCCCGAAACGAGCCACGGCGGCCACTGATACCCGACTGATACCAGCGGCCGCCGGATCGGCGCCTGAATGCTTGCGATCGCTTCAGGTCACCCAGGCCAACAGATGCTTCTCGATTTCGTATGGCGTGAGCTTGGCGACATCCTTGCCTACCTCGTTCTTGATGGCAGCCTGAGCGGCGGGACTGAGGAGCGGCCTCATGTAGCCGAGCGCCTTCGGCGGCGCGACCAGAATGATGTGGGAGGCTCCCTGAACGGCGACCAGCGCCTCGATCCTGTCCACGACGTCCCTCAGGAATTTCGCCTCGGCGGCTTCATGCCAATCCGTTTCCTCCATGGAGCTTCGTTGGGACCCCACGGACTGCTGCACCCGGCCGGGCCGGTCAGCACCGAGATCACGGTTCGGCTCATCCGGCTGCGTCAGATTTTCCTCGACACGCAATCGAACCGTCTCGGTATCGCCGATGTTTTGAAGGATCTGCGCCTTCGCGCCGTCGCACACAACAACCCAGGACTTGGTAGGAACCTTCAGCATATTCATCGCAGACCCCTTTTCGACCTAGTGCCTCGAGCCCGGCGGGAACGCCACACCAAGGAGCAAGGACGGCCGCGTCCCGCCGCTCACAATCGAGTATACCTCAACTCGCAACCGGCGTCCGGGGCCGTTGTAAGGCATTCGACCTCGCGCCAACCGGGCGCCTTCGCCGCCCCCCGCGGACTGCCATGACGGTTGTCAAACGGGCCGTTGACCTGCTAGATCTCGGCGATACGCTGCCGCCCGCCGGGCCATGCCCGAAGCGAGCGCGCACCATGCAAGCAAATCCCGGGATTTAATTGAAATGTCTGCTTTTTCGCGTTTCACACCGCTCGCCAACGCCCTGCCCTCCACGGTTCCCTTCGTCGGACCGGAAGCGATCGAGCGCGCTCGCGGCGCGGCGGTCAAGGCGCGTATCGGTGCCAATGAAAACGGTTTCGGTCCTGCCCCCTCGGTGATTTCAGCAATGCATGAGGCCGCCCGCGAGACCTGGAAGTATGCAGACCCGGAAAACTATGACCTCAAGCAGGCGCTCGCCAGCCATCTCGGCATCAATCGCGACAACATCGCGATCGGTGAAGGCGTCGACGGCCTGCTCGGCCTCATCGTCAGGCTGGTGGTCGAGCAGGGAACGCCCGTCGTCACGTCGTTCGGCGGCTATCCGACCTTCAATTTCCACGTCGTCGGTTTTGGCGGACGACTGGTGACGGTGCCCTATGCCGGCGACCGCGAAGACCTCGACGGCCTGCTCGAGGCGGTGAAGCGCGAAAACGCGCCGCTCGTCTATTTCGCCAATCCCGACAATCCGATGGGAAGCTGGTGGAACGCCGCCGACATCGTCGCCTTCGCCAAGGCGCTGCCTCAGGATTGCCTGCTGATCCTCGATGAGGCCTACAGCGAAACCGCGCCGGCCGACGCCATCCCGTCGGTATCGGCGCTGATCGACATGCCGAACGTCATCCGCACCCGTACCTTCTCCAAGGCCTACGGCCTGGCGGGTTCGCGCGTCGGTTACGTCTTCGGAACGCCCGGCACCGTGCTTGCCTTCGACAAGGTTCGCAATCATTTCGGCATGAACCGCATCGGTGTCGCCGCCGCGCTTGCCGCGCTGAAGGACCAGGATTACCTCCGCGAGGTCGTCGGCAAGATCAAGGCCGCGCGCGAGCAAATCGGCGCGATTGCCCGCGAGAACGGATTGCAGCCGCTGCCGTCGGCGACGAATTTCGTCGCCGTCGATTGCGGGCGGGACGGCACCTATGCCCGCGCCATCGTCGACGGCCTGATGGATCACGGCGTATTCATCCGCATGCCGGGCGTGGCGCCGCTCAACCGCTGCATCCGCGTCAGCGTCGGCCCGGAGGCGGACATGGCGTTGCTGGCCGAGGCGCTGCCGAAAGTGCTGAAGACGCTCGGCTGAGCCTTTCCTGCGCAGGTAGCATCGCGTTTGCTCTTCCCTGAAATGCAAGAAACCGCGCCGGCCTTGTTTCTGCCGATCGCGGTTTTCTTGATTGCCATGCTTTCATTGCCCGCCATTTCGAACGGATGGGCCTTTTTATTCAGTGTGTCGTCATCCAGTCGCGGGCAGCGCGCAGGGCTTCGGCCAGTTCAGCCTTGCTCATGCTCGACGCCAGTTCGGCGCGAAGCTCGGCGGCATGGTCGCAGCCCTTGATGGCGGCGATGTTCAGCCACTTGTGGGCTGCCACCAGATCGACGTCGCAGCCGCGACCCGTTGCATAGATCAGCCCCATCTCGCAGAGGACATCGGCCTTGATCGCGCCACCCATGGTGGCCATTTCGGAAACCTGAATTTCAAAGCGTGCCATTGGTTCTGTCCCTGTTTCGTTTGTTCTTTTTACTATCCCTGTTTTCCCGTCATCCGGGCTCGACCATCAAGAAACCGGCCATCTTCTTGTGTCCTGGATCCCTTGCAGTCCGGCGGATTTGCTCCGCTCGTTTGATGGGTTCAATATGCCAGACGCCCTTCTACAGGCGCTTAAAATGCATGATTAATTTGAGACAAACAAAGTCCAAACGCTTGGTAAACTTGGGTTTTTGTTAAACATGGCAGGCCTTGGAAATTAAGGTTTTCGCTTCGAAATTAACCTTCCGTTCAGATCTCGATCGCAACCCTTTTCTAACCAAGAAATCATCGCCGCAGCAGTAAGCGGAATATCCTCACCTTGGATTCGGGCGCCGGTTTCGCCTATAGATTTTACAATTCCCCCGTATTTACCTTTACGTGCTGGTAAGCTAGCTTTCGTTTCGCAGGCGCAGATTTGCCTTGCAGGAGGATGTGAGGGGTCGCGCCCGGTCGCACGGGAAGCGACGGAGTTCTACGGCATTGAGACATCTTGGGAGGATGGCCGCAAATGAGGATGACTATTCTGGCTACGGCCATGACGCTGCTTGCCTTCGGTGCCCAGGCGGGCGAACCGATCGAAGGCACCTGGAAGACCGCAAGCGGCGAGACCGCGGCAATCTCCCCGTGCGGAGGCTCCTATTGCGTGACGCTGAAAACCGGCAAGTTCGCCGGCAAGCAGATCGGCAAGATGGCCGGATCGAATGGCAGCTATGCCGGCGAGATCACCGACCCGGCAGCAGACAAGACCTATAGCGGCTCGGGGGCCGTCTCCGGCAATGCTCTGAAAATGAAGGGCTGTGTCCTGAAGATCCTGTGCAAGACACAGACCTGGACGCGTCTCTGACCTCACTGACAAAGCCCCGGAGATCGCCTCCGGGGCTTTTTTTCGTTTACCGGGCCTTCTGGCCGAAAAGCACCTTCTGCGCTTCCTTGTCAGTCGCAATATTGGAGCGTTCACGCTCTTCCTTGCCGACCGCGACGCCGGCAATGACGGCAGGGCGCGCCATCATGACATCGAACCAGCGCTTCAGGTTGGGGAACTCGCCGAGATCCTGCCCCTGGCGCTCATGCGGGATTATCCAGCCGATGCAGGCCATGTCGGCGATCGAATATTCCCCTGCAAGAAATGCGCGGTCTTCCAGACGCCGGTTCATGACGCCGTAGAGCCGGTTGACCTCGTTGGTATAACGATCAATTCCGTATTCGATCTGCTCGGGCGCGTATTGGCGGAAGTGGTGCGCCTGCCCCGCCATCGGCCCCAGCCCGCCGACCTGCCAGAAAAGCCATTCCTCGACCGCAACGCGAGCCCGTTCGTCGGTCGGATAGAATTTTCCGTATTTGCGACCGAGATACTGAAGGATGGCACCGGATTCGAATACTGAAATCGGGGCGCCGTCGGGACCGTCCGGATCGACGATCGCCGGCATGCGGTTGTTCGGAGCGATCTTCAGGAAATCCGGCTCGAACTGCTCGCCCTTGCCAATGTTGACGTACTTCACCACATAGGGGACGCCGAGCTCTTTCAGCATGATGGTGATCTTCCAGCCATTCGGCGTCGGCCAGTAGTAAAGCTCGATCGGGGCATTGGTCATCGTACAACTCCATCTGAACGGTTGGTTACAGGTAGAGATTTCCCCGCGACGGTCAAGACGCAGATGAACGCAGGATGAACCCCTGTCTCAGCGACGGTTCAGACACATTGTGTCAAAAACCAAGCATTCAAGTGACGACATTTCAACGGGGGACGAAATGGAAATCCTGCTGCGCCGCTTCACCATCATCGCGCTGCTGGCCGCGATCTTCGCTTTCGCGTTCGCGACAGCCGTCGAACGCGCCGCTGATCGGCCGCAGCGGGTGCATCTCGGCTCCGCCGCGCCCTGCTACCACCCGGCCAGCGTCAATTGCGTGGCCGCCATCTGACGACGAATGACTGACGAGGACCGATCATGAGCCGCAACCTTAGTCACAAGACCGCGCTTCTGCTGCGTCTCGCCTTGCTTTCCGTGCTCGTCTTCGCACCGGTCGGCGTCCTCGGCTATTCGAGCGCCAACGCCTCGTCCTTCGGGAAATCCGGAGCCGGTCTCGTGCTGTTCGTCAGCCTCCAGCGCCAGGCGATGAGCTAGGCGGGTCGATCGGGCATGTTTGCGCAAGCGGTCGCCTGACCGCCGGGCGCGGGCCAGCAAATTCGATGTACAGTCGTTTGCTTGTCAAGAACATCTATCTATAATGAATTATGAGCAACAGAATCTCTTCCCTTACTCCGCTACCTTTCATTTCGCCGGAACCTTACGCTCCCCGGTATTTCACCGATGCGGCCGAGGCAGTCGATGCCTTGATCGAACTGTACGATCGCAATACCCATTTCCTGACCACTTCCTTTTCCGCCCTTGCCAAGGGCGCGCCGATCACCGGCCGCTACCGCGCCTGCTATCCGCAGGTCAGCATCGAGACCACCAGCTTCGGTCATGTGGATACCCGCCTCTCCTACGGGCACGTCACCGCACCGGGCGTCTACACCACGACGATCACCCGGCCGCAACTCTTCCGCCATTACCTGCGCGAGCAGCTCGGCCTGTTGATGCGCAGCCACAACGTGCCGATCCAGGTGTCGGAATCGTCCACGCCGATCCCGCTGCATTTCGCCTTCGGCGAAGGCGCCCATGTCGAAGCCTCCGCGGCGCTCGTCGATGTTCCCTTGCGCGACCTGTTTGACGCACCCGATCTCACCACCACGGACGACGAGATCGCCAACGGCGAATACGAACCGGCACCGGGCGCCTCCTCGCCGCTGGCCCCGTTCACGGCACAGCGCATCGACTACTCGCTGGCCCGCCTCAGCCACTATACCGCGACCAGTGCCGACCACTTCCAGAACTTCGTCCTGTTCACGAACTACCAGTTCTATATCGATGAGTTCTGCACCTGGGCGCGCGAACTGATGGCGGCCGGCGGCAGCGGCTATACCGCCTTCGTCGAGCCCGGCAACATCGTGACGCCCGCAGGCGCCGATCGCCCGGAGACCAATGCGACGCTCGCCCGCCTGCCGCAGATGCCGACCTACCATCTGAAGAAGAAGGGCCATGCCGGCATCACCATGGTCAATATCGGCGTCGGGCCTTCCAACGCCAAGACGATCACCGACCACATCGCCGTTCTGCGCCCACATGCCTGGCTGATGCTCGGCCATTGCGCCGGCCTGCGCAACAGCCAGAGGCTCGGCGACTACGTGCTGGCCCATGCCTACATGCGCGAGGATCACGTGCTCGACGACGACCTGCCGGTCTGGGTGCCGATCCCGGCGCTTGCCGAAGTGCAGGTGGCGCTCGAGGAGGCAGTCGAGGAAATCACCGGCTACGAGGGCTTCGATCTGAAGCGGATCATGCGCACCGGCACCGTCGCCACCATCGACAACCGCAACTGGGAACTGCGCGACCAGCGCGGGCCGGTCAAGCGGCTGTCACAGGCGCGCGCCATCGCGCTCGATATGGAAAGCGCGACGATTGCCGCCAACGGCTTCCGCTTCCGCGTCCCCTACGGCACGCTGCTGTGCGTCTCGGACAAGCCGCTGCACGGTGAACTGAAACTGCCGGGGATGGCGACCGCCTTCTACCGCACCCAGGTCAGCCAGCATCTGCAGATCGGCATCCGGGCCATCCAGAAGCTCGCCGCCATGCCGCCGGAAAAGCTGCATTCGCGCAAGCTCAGAAGCTTCTTCGAAACCGCGTTCCAGTAAGCTCAGCGCTTGCCGGGTGCCGCGCCCCCGCGCGAAAGGACCAGTGCCAGCGCCGTGCCGACCAGGGCGGAAGCGACGATCAGCAGGTGGGCATTGATGCTCGCCTGCGCCAGCGCCCCGATCTCCGGCTTTCCGGAGGCGGCGCCAAAGGCAATCGCCCCGGCGGTGATCCCCGCCGGATAGGTGCCGACCCCGCCCGGCGCATGCAGCGGCAGTACTGAGGACAGTTCGCCGCCAAGCGCGCCGCCGAACGAGGCGGCGATCGGCGAGACGCCCATCAGTTCCAGCGCCCAGGCAAGCACCAGCACCTTCACCACCCAGTTGATCACGGTCATCGCCCATGCCCGGAGGAAACCGGCGTGGCCGCTCGGCATGCCCGCCTCGATTTCCATGACGACCCCCTCGAGCTTGCGCGGCAGCCGGTTTTTCGCAAACGCGATCAGCGGCCGTTTGAGAGCGAAAAAGCCGAGGGGGGCGACGAGAAATACCGTCCACGCGATCCAGGCCCAGAGGGCATTGCCATTGGCGATCACCAGGCCGATGCCGGCGGCTGCGAGAAGCGCATGCAGGTCGAGGAGCCGCATGACCAAGAGGGCCGAGGTCGCGCGGGCAAGCGGCACGGAAAACTCGGACCGCATCAGGATCGGAAAGCTCGTCTCCCCGGCGCGGAAAGGCAGCATGATATTGAGGATGTTATGGATCTGCGTGAGGCGGAACAGCTGCAGGAAACGTCCGGCCGTCTCCTCGGGAAAATAGTCGTGGATGCGGTAGCAGCGCAGGAAATAGGTGGAGGTCAGCAAGGCGAGAGCGGCAAGCACCGGCCCTGCCCCGATCCTTCCCCACTGCTCAAGAAGCGTCCGCCAGCCCCAGCCCCATTCGACAAATCCGGCATAGGCGATGAGGCACGTGACGGTGACGAGGTTCATTCTGTTGCGAATTAGCCATGAGCGTCCGCTGGAATCCGGTGTGGAAGTCATATAGTGAGTTTCTCGTCGTGAGCACGTGCTTGTGGGTAACATGGGAGCGTGCCGGATAGAACCTCCCAGGGAACCGGAGTTATGGAATTGGCAGAGAGTGTGCAACTGGCATCCACCTTTGAAAACGCCGCCACCGGCGTCGAGCTTTCGCTGGTGGTACCGGTGTTCAATGAAGAAGAGAGCGTAAGGCCGCTGGTCGAGCGCATCTGCGAGTCCATGAAGGGTTACGACAAGCCCTGGGAACTGATCCTTGTCGATGACGGCAGCACCGACCCTACGCTGCTGCAGGCCCGGAAGGAACTCGACCGCGAAGGTCTCGACCTTTCGATCATCGAGTTGCAGCGCAATTTCGGCCAGACGGCGGCCATGCAGGCAGGCATCGATGCCGCCCGCGGACGCCTGATCGCCACGCTCGACGGCGACCTGCAGAATGATCCGCGCGACATCCCGGCAATGGCGGCAGCGCTCGACGAGCGCGAGCTCGACCTGCTCGTCGGCTGGCGCAAGGACCGCAAGGACGGCCTGTTCCTGCGCAAGATCCCCTCCTGGTGCGCAAACGCGCTGATCGGCCGGATTACCGGCGTGAAGCTGCATGACTACGGCTGCAGCCTGAAGGTCTATCGCGGTTCGATCATCAAGCAGGTCAAGCTGATGGGCGAAATGCACCGCTTCATCCCGGCCTGGGTTGCCGGCGTGGTGCCGAGCTCGCGGATCGGCGAGATGGTGGTCACCCACCATGCCCGCGCCCACGGCACGTCGAAATACGGCATCTCGCGCACCTTCCGGGTGATCCTCGACCTGCTGTCGGTGCTGTTCTTCATGCGCTACAAGGCGCGGCCGGGACACTTCTTCGGTTCGATCGGCCTTGCCACCGGCGCCGTGAGCGGGCTCATCCTCGCCTACCTGTTCTTCGACAAGTTCGCGCTTGGCAACGATATCGGCACGCGGCCGCTGCTGATCGTCGGCGTCATGATGTTCCTGTCCTCGATCCAGCTGATCACCACCGGCATTCTGGCGGAAATGATGGCGCGCACCTATTTCCGCGACGACGAGACGCCGAACTACGTGATCCGGGAAACCTTTCGTCTGAAGGACTAGCATGGCGCGCTTTCTCAGGAGCTTCCCCGGCGCGTTGTTTGTCCTGATCGGCGGCTATTTCCTGCTGAACATGGCGGTGCGGCTCTGCCTGCCGTCGGCACTGGAACTCGACGAGGCACAGCAGGCGATGGTTTCGCAGTGGCTGGCCGCCGGCTACGATACCCAGCCGCCATTCTACAACTGGGCCCAGTACGCCGTCGTGTCGGTCTTCGGTCCCTCGGTCTTCGCGCTGACGCTGCTGAAGAACCTGATGCTGTGCCTGGCCTATGTCGCCTACGGCCTGACGGCGCGGCTGCTGCTGAAGGACCGCGATCTCGCGATCATCGCCACGCTCGGGCTCCTGACGATCCCGCAAATCGCCTTCGAGGCGCAGCGTGACCTGACCCATACCGTGGCTGTCATCTTTGCGGCCGCGCTGTTTCTCTACGGTTTCTTCCGCACACTGGTGGCGCCAAGCGCCTTTTCCTACCTCCTGACCGGAGCGGCGATCGGCATCGGCCTGATATCGAAATACAATTTCGCCATTCTTCCCGCGGCCGCCTTGCTCGCCGTGCTGCCGGAGAAGGAGATGCGCGCCCGTCTCTTCGACTGGCGCCTGCTGCTCACCGCCGTCGTGGCACTCGCGATCCTGCTGCCGCACGCCCTCTGGCTCATCGACAACTTCGCGCTCGCATCGAAGCAGACGATGGAGAAGCTGACCGACGAAGGCACGAGCCGCATCGCCCAGATCGGCCAGGGCGTGCTGTCGCTGGCCATTGCCATTGTCGGCTTCTCGGCAACGACCGTTGTGCTTTTCGCGATCGCCTTCGGCAAGGACCTGTTCGCGGCGCTGCGCGCCGGCAATCGCTGGACGGCGCTGATCGAGCGCATGTTCGTGATTTTCATCGCGGCGATCCTGCTGCTGGTGCTGTTTGCCGGCGCCTCGCACATCAAGGATCGCTGGATGACGCCGCTGCTGCTGATCCTGCCGCTCTATCTCAGCCTGAAGCTCGAGGCCGCAGGCGGGGCGAAAGCCACCTATCTGAAGCGTTTCCTGCCCATTCCGCTCGCCATCATGGTGCTCGTTCCGGCCATCCTTTTCGGCCGCATCGCCACCGCCGGCTGGACCGGCAATTATGAAAAGCTGAACGTTCCCTATGCCGCCTTCGCCAGCGAAGTCGTCAACGGAACGTCGCCCCGCCCCGCCGCCATCATCGCCGCCGACCAGCACCTGGCCGGAAACCTCCGCATCCAGCTTCCACATATTCCGGTGCTGACGCCGGCCTATCCGTCGTTCGACCCGCCCTACGAATGGAATGAAAATTCGCCGGTGCTGTTGGTCTGGCGCAATGGCGGCAAGCCGAACCCGCCGCAGCCGGCCGCACTTTCCGCCTTGCTGGCGGCCCGGCACGGCGTGTCGGCGCGCGTCGGGGAAAGCGGCGAGATCGCTCTGCCCTTCACCTATGGAAAGGGCGACGACCGCTACAGCTTCGGATATGCGTGGGTCTATCCGCCGGTCGAATGATCGATCGACGCTGCCTCACCTCTTGCGGATAGGTCTTTTTCCGGTCAGCCGAACTCGATGACCGGCTCGCAGCCGATCGGGAAGTTCACCGAACTGGCGATGAAGCACTTGTCGTGGGCGTCGTGATGCAGCGCCAGCGCCTTGTCGCGATTGCCGCCCTCGGCAATGACGATGTGGGGCTTCAGCACCATGCCGGAGAAGCGTCCGCCCCTGGCATCGGAGATCATCGTGCCCTCGGCATGATCGACGTAGCTCAGCACGCGGATGCCGGCGACAGCACAGAGATGCAGGTACCAGAGCTTGTGGCAGGCCGAAACCGACGCGACCAGCAGGTCCTCGGGGTTCCAGCGCGCGGGATCGCCGAGAAACGCGGGATCTGACGATCCCGCGATATCCGGTTTTCCCTCGGTGCGAATGGTGTATTCGCGGCCGTAGTCGCGATAGCCGGAAGTGCCCGTCCCCCTGTTACCGGTCCACTCGACAGTGACCTTGTAGTGGTGTTCGTTTCCGGCCATCTACGCCTCCTATTCCTTGACGGTATCGCGCAGGTGATCGAGCCCCTTGCGCAACGTCTCGATCATCTGGTCCACTTCGCCATGGCTGATGACGAGCGGCGGCGAGGCCAGCATGCGATCGCCGGTGGCGCGCATGATGAGGCCGTTTTCGATGCAGTGGTTGCGCACCAGCGTGCCGACGTCGTCGGGCTTGGCAAAGCGCCGGCGGGTCGCCTTGTCGGTCGTCAGCTGCAGGCCGCCCATCAGGCCGACGCTCTGGGCTTCGCCGACGATCTCGTGATCGGTCAGGCTCGCCCAGGCCCTGGAGAAATAGGGTCCGATGTCATCACGCACGCGGTCGACGAGCTTTTCCTCCTCGAGGATGCGGATGTTTTCCAGCGCCGCTGCGGCTGCGACCGGGTGACCCGAATAGGTGTAGCCATGGGCGAAGTCACCGACCTCGTTGATCATCACCTCGGCGACGCGATCGCTCACCAGAACGCCGCCGATCGGCAGGTAACCGGAGGACAGCCCCTTGGCGACCGGCGCGAGATCCGGCTCGACGCCAAAATGCTGGAAGCCGAACCAAGAACCCAGCCGCCCGAAGCCGCAGATGACTTCGTCGCTGATCAGCAGGATATTGCGGGCCTTGCAGATGCGGGAGATTTCCGGCCAGTAGGTTTCCGGCGGCACTATGACGCCGCCGGCGCCCTGGATCGGCTCGGCGACGAAGGCGGCGACATTGTCTTCGCCCAGTTCGTCGATCTTGGCTTCCAGCTCGCGGGCCATCTTCAGGCCGAATTCGGCTGGCGACAGATCGCCGCCCTCGACATACCAGTAGGGCTGGTTGATGTGCGAAATGCCGTCGATCGGCAGGTTGCCCTGCTCGTGCATCCACTTCATGCCGCCGAGGCTGGCACCGGCGACGGTCGAGCCGTGGTAGCCGTTCTTGCGGGCGATGATGTGGGTCTTGGACGGCTTGCCGAGCGCCTTCCAGTAGACCCGTGCGATACGGAACCAGGTGTCGCTCGCTTCCGAGCCCGAATTGGTGAAGAACACGTGGTTCATCGTCGGGCCGGCATGCTCGGTGATCTTCTGCGCCAGGAGCGTCGTCGGCGGCGTCGTGGTGCCGAAGAACGTGTTGTAGTAGGGCAGTTCGTTCATCTGGTTGAACACGGCGTCGGCAATCTCGCGGCGGCCATAACCGACATTGACGCACCACAGGCCGGCAAAGGCATCGAGGTACTTCTTGCCGTTGCTGTCGAAGACGTGAACTCCTTCGGCACGCTGAATGATGCGGGTGCCCGCGGCATTCAGCTTCTTCATGTCCGAAAACGGATGCAGGTGATGCGCGGCATCGATTGCACCGAGATTGGAATTCGCCTCGACAGACTTCAGCATGATTCTCGATATCCCCATTGATAGATTGAAGGCCGCCGCACGATTGTGGCAACCCCGCCCCCGGGCTCCTCGTCCCTGCCCGATTGAAAGGCATAGTTTTATCGGCTACGAACATGACGACAGAATATGCGTTTGACAAGGGATCGTGAAACAGCCACCGCGAACCAAAAAACGCCCAAAAGAACAAGCGCCAGAGGGGCCAGATCCTGAAATGACCGAACAAAATACGAAAATTGAAGCGGAAAACGCTTCGGAACACGCACGGCTCGAAATATTGCTGGTCGGCATGAATGGCGATCTTCGCGGCAAGCAACTGCCGCTCGAGGCGGAAAAGAAGGTCTGGTCCGGCAGCGTGCGCCTGCCTTCCTCCACCCAGTCGCTCGACGTCTGGGGGGACGACAATGACGACATCACAGGGCTGTCGCTCAGCGTCGGCGATCCGGACGGCGCCTGCATTCCCGACGAACGCTCGCTTGCGCCGATGCCCTGGGCACCGCCAGGCTCCAAGCAGGTGCTGGCGACCATGCACGAGTTCGACGGCACGCCGAGCTTCATGGACCCGCGCGCCATTCTCGCCTCGGTGCTGAAACGCTATGACGACCGCGGCCTGACGCCTGTCGTCGCCACCGAGCTCGAATTCTACGTCGTCGAGGACAACTGGCGCGAAACCGGCAAGCCGATGCCGCCGAAGGTGCTGACCTACAAGGGCATCCCGAATGGCTACCAGCTCTACGACATGAACGCTGTCGATGCGCTGGACGGCTACCTGCAGACGCTGCGCGCCTATGCCAAGGCACAGAACCTGCCGGCCGACGCGACCACCGCCGAATTCGGCCCGGGCCAGTTCGAGATCAACCTGCTGCATCGCGCCGATGCGCTGGCCGCCGCCGATGACTGCATCTACCTGAAGCGCATCGCCGAGCAGGCCGCCCGCAAGCATGGCCTGAAATCGACCTGCATGGCGAAACCCTATGCCGACCAGGCCGGCTCCGGCCTGCACGTCCACGCCAGCATCATCGACAGGCAGGGCCGCAATATCCTTGACGCCGAGGGCGGCGATCCCGTCCGTCTGAAATCGGTTTGCGCCGGCATGCTCAACACCATGCGCGACGCGCAACTGGCGTTCGCGCCCTTCGCCAATTCCTACCGCCGCTTCCAGCCCGGTTCGTTCGCGCCCGTCGATCTCACCTGGGGCTTCGGCCATCGCGGCACCGCGATCCGGATACCCGACAAGGACGGACCGGCCGCCCGCGTCGAGCATCGCGTCGCCGGCGCCGATGCCAACCCCTACCTGCTTCTGGCCGCCATCCTCGGCGGCATGCTGCTCGGGCTGGACGAGGATCTCGATCCCGGCCCGGTAACCGAGCCCGGTGCGCCGGTGGAAGCCAAGCGGCTGACGCACGACTTCCTGACGGCGGTCGAGGAATTTTCGGCATCCGCCTTCATCGCCGACATTTTCGGTGAGCGCTACCGCAAGCTCTATGGCGATACCAAGCGCAAGGAGGCGATCACCTACCTGCGCACGGTTTCCGATTTCGACTACCAGACCTATCTGGCGCGTTTCTAGAGCTCCGGATCGACCT
>JAEWPB010000006.1 GCA_023399465.1 Pseudomonadota bacterium | reverse complement strand
ACATAAGCCTGTGCCTGAGCCTTCTGCTTATGCCGACTGCCCGTTCGAAATTGGGGGGGAAGTTCATGCGCGGCGACTGTCGGGGGAGGGCGCAGAACGAGGGCGCGGACAAACTGGCCGCAATCCGGAAATGCGTTGTTCCCGTCTCTGGCACCATCCAGGCCCGTGGTCGTCGAGCATCAAAGGCCGCGCACCCCTCGCGGTTGCAACCGCGTATATGATTACTCAATCACGTCGTGCTACGTAACGCTCCAATTCAAAACCTGAAACGGCATTTGTTTGTATTTCGGGGAATTTATGTCTGGTTCGTTCGGTATCAGCAATTTCCCCGGCCTACTCTCAAGCACCAGCCGATCAAGATCCATTGGATTTGAAATTCTTGCCTTGAATTTTGCCCGTAAGAAGCCATTGCCATTATTGAGAATGAGCAATCTAAAACGTGCAAGGTTTTGACGTTCGCTATTGAGTTCGAGTTCAACGCGGCGATGCACACCCGGATGTGGAATAATGAGCTCCACAGTGAACACAGGCATTCTTCCAGGAGCAATAGGCTGGGCGTTTGGCATGCCAGCTAGACTAAACTCAGCCTCTGTTCCTAGTAGATGTGATGCGGCGTGCTTGCCTTTGTAGCGGCGGGCTATGCCAAGCTTAATTGGCGCAATAGAGCTACCGGACGCAATTGTCGGCTGCCCGCGCGTATATCCAAGCCATGCCTTGCGTACCGGCCTTAACCAAGGAACTATCTCATTTTCTGGGCGCGCGAGTAGTTTTGTACCAAGTGCAGCCAGCCCACGTTCTGGACGCAGGCTCGCAAGCGCATGTGAACCTTGAACAGGAAAACTATCGCCCAGAACATGTTGTAAATAGCTCAGGCCGATTTGGGCCTGTACGACCATCCTCCGCCGAGTGAAAATCTCAGATGCTTTTGTCCAGTTGAGGCTGCCATTTCGAAAAAGCTCGGCGGCGTCCAACAGCCAATCGCTATGCGCTTCCGGTGTGTGTGCCCCATGGGACAGTGTCATGGCAAGACGCTCTTCCAGGGATGGAATCCTGACCGGGAGGCCGAAAAAGCAGGCGGGTACTGAATCATTCCAGATGTTCTGATCGAGATCTGTGTGGCCCTGGCGTCCGTGATAGGCACGGCGATGCAAGTCAATATCGCCCCAAGGCAGCAATTGGAAATTGATCGCGCGCGTGGTTGAGGCGCGGGCAATGGCGGCAAAAGCACTGTCGCCGCGCGCTGTTTGCCAGTTACCATCGCTCAGTATTCTAGCAGCCAGCTCAATCTGCTCGTCACGAACGAGAATATCGACATCCTGCTGGCTTCGCTGGCGTTGCGCATTTGCATTGGCAGTTATGCGCGCCGCACCTTTCAAAAGCATCAGTTCGATACCTGCTTCATGTAGAAGCTTGAGCATCGGCAGGGCCGCATTGAGCCGAATGCGAGACTGCGTCCATAATTGCCTTTGCAGGCCTTTGAGACGCGGATATTCGGGAATTTCACTGAGGTTTCGACCGTGACGCTCAGTAATCGCTGCCAGCAGTCTATGATCCGCAAATGTCATTTCATCGAGGTCATAATGTAACAGCCAGTCCTTCAACGCGGCCAGAGCAGCTGTTTGATCCGGAAGAAGAACTGCTTTGAGCAAACTATCGCGTCTTTGTGGTGGCCATGCCCATTCCGGTGAGAAAAATGATGCCTTTGGTCTCATCGCGGATCACTGCCTTGTTTGGCTGCGCGCCGTCTCATGAGCGCAGCACGAGCAACATGCAGATAGCTCGTAGCCAGATCTTGATGTTGATAGGTCAGGCTGTCCTTATGAATGCGCCGTAATGCCAAAGCCTCATCCATGACCAGCATCTGGTGGCCTTGCTCAAGCCCACGTGCAAACCAGTCGATCATTTCCCCGGCCCTACCGATAGGGTCAACAATGGGGCCAATGGCGTTCACGGCCTCATGCTTGATCAACATCGTGCTGCGCGACCAGCCTCCACGGGCATTGGTAAAATCTGCCTCGCTAGGATCTGTGTAAAAATTGGCGAGCTTACAAAAACTGGCAGCGAGTGCCGGGTGTTGCGCAAATTGAGCGAACTGCTGTTCAATCTTATGCGGTAGCCAGATGTCGTCGGCATCCAGTGTCGCGATGAATGGGGCGTCGCAAAGTGCAAAGCCGGCTGTTGTTGCAGCGCCTGGACCTTGATTGTCTTGCCTGCGCACTTCAATGGGGCCGTTCAGAGAAGTGGCGATCGTGGCGGTGTCATCCTTCGAGCCATCATCAATGATGATAATTTTACTCGGAAGAATGTGCTGCGCTAATACGGATTGAACTGCAGCCGACAATGTTTTACCGGCGTTAAAAGCCGGGATGACGACATCATATGAACTTACCATTGGTAGGCCTCAACCAAGCCCTGAATATCGAATAGTCCTGCGGGATAAGGCGCGATGTTTTTCCCTTTTCGACGCTTCATTGACATCATGAGTGCTCGTGAAAAATCTCGTTTCACCTGTGTTAGGTCATGGGTCATGTTATGACCGTGGCGTCTATAATAGATACAAGGCGCATCGATAATTTGATATACTGGAGATAATTCGAATAGACGAAGCATGAAGTCCATGTCTTCCGCCTGTTTAAACGCAACGTCAAAAGGGCCTACTTTTTTGATTAGCTCATAACGATAGGTCCCGGATGCCAACTGTACGCCGCGACCGGAGAATGTCTCAAAACCGGCGCGAGGTGCTAATTGATCGTCGCTCGCCTCGCGAAACCAGAGGGTATTACCATAGGTAACATCAAGTGTGGGGTCAGCTTTGAATAGATCAAGGTCACGCTTATATCGGCCTTGTGGGACTAGATCGTCGGCGTCTAGGAAGCTGACGAGATCCGTATCGGGGGCAAGAGCGCTTAATGCCTCATTGCGAGCGCGCGTCACGCCCTGGTTTTCAGTTGTGATGACACGAATTTGCGGATGCGCTGCTGACATTTCGGCGAGGATAGCGCCGGTATTATCCGTTGATCCATCGTTGATAACAATGACTTCAACGTTCAGCTCATCACCTTGCGATAAAATGGATCGTAAAGCATAGCTGATAAATTGTTCGGCATTCCAGGCCGCCATCATAATCGATAATTTCACGGGAAATCTTTCGATAAGAACTCAGCAATGGTTGAGCTGATTTCTTTTGGGTCTTGGCTTAGTTCGAGGTGGTAGCCGGGCAACTGGCGTGAGAGCTGGCTTAGTAAATTAAAGCCCTGTTTGTACCGGCCTGGGAGTTGCTGAAGGTTATTTGGCATCAGGGAAAACATCACCTCACGCGCTGTGGCGCGCGTAATCCTGCTCTTCTTTGACATGCCAATATGGGGAAGGAAGATCGCCTTAATGGCTAATTGTTCGACACGGCTTTCAGGAACCAGCCCTTCAAAATCGAATTCATGCTTTCCTTGCCAATTCAGATCGCCAAAAGCGGGATCATTCGCATCAAGTCCAAGTCGGAGCAGGCCTTTCGGATCCTGCTTCATCAAGCGCATGACCGGAAAGACATTGGCCTCATGGCCGTTGATGTCCAAGCCGATGTAATCGTCACCACAGCTTTGCAGACCGTTCAACACGCCCGCCAAAGTGGTGCCAGACTTGCCCGCTCCTCCGGCTCCAGCCAATAGAACGCCACGACCATCTATGCCCAGTGATGCCGCATGAATGAGACGCCGACCCTGCCTCGCATAATGCCAATGCAGGAAATTACGCAGAGGAAAGGCAGCTTCCCATGGCGGATAGGCATCTGTCTCTCGGAGCAGATAAAGTCCTTGCCCCTGTTCTGGCGAGAAAAATTGCCAGTTTTTTAGGTCGATTTCATAGCTGCCATCAAAACCACGGGCTTCAAGGCATTCATAGATATCTCCCAGACCGGGAGGCCGGCCCTGCCAATCGGGGATTGATAAGGATGGGCTGACATTCTCGTCGGTGATGACGAGGTTCATGCCCGTGTGATTGGAATTTTGCTGCGGAAGATTGACCAGAGACCGCTCACACAATCGATGGAATTGAGAGCCGAAGCTATGAACCGTCAGGGATAAGTGCGGCAGATTGCATGCAAACCGAGTGATCTCAGGTGCAGACATGCTACTAGCCGCGATACAGCTTTGCGCGGCGTAGCCGGCAAGATTTTCTATGGTAAGCGCCATCGACTGGAAAAGCTTAGTCTTCTTGAGGCGCTACATGAGGCCAGCCGGCTTCTCTTTCAACTTCATGGATGGGATCTGCCACAAGAAGGGCAGCCAGATCATCAAAAGCTTCCAGCACCAGCTCACCGGAAGATTCGGAAATTTGTTGCGGCAAATCTTTTGTTAACAAGCGTCCAGCTGGCTCACCGATTGCAACAAGTCCCGCATCGATAATTTGCTGAATGAATTTGCGCACCTCATTCGCCCGCTCGCCAGCGGCGTCAAGGGAAGAGGTCAACTGATTAGGGCTAAAACCTTCGATAAGGCCTTGCCAAACGAGCGCAGCCGGACCTGCAAAGCTGAAATATTCGCCTGACTCCAAGTTGAGAACAACATATTCGCCGTCAAATTCCTCTGCAGTTACATGTGGCTCAGCGAGGCGATAGGTCTGGTCTTGGATAGGCATGTCTTAGCTTTCAGATGCATAAATGGGACAGTGGAGCTTCAATATCTTACGTCGCGAGTTTATCGCCAGCTTATGATGGGCCAATCTTGTGTCGAGCTTGCTGACCGAATGGGCCTGAGTTTGCCAAAATTGAAGTCGAGAGCAGGATCAAAATGCTTCCCACCAGGGAGGCCTTTGGCGTTTGGGTTACCTCAATAACTCTACAATTGCTCCAGTGCCGTTCTTGTCGAGGAATTGGTCGGTTGCGTGCCGATGGGCGTTCACTTACGAAATTGCCGGCGCGCTGCCGCTCGCGCTGTATGGCCGGAACCCGCCAAAGCCCCGGCGCCAATCCTCGGATGTCTTCCCGGGAGAAATACGGCGTTCTGTTTTTATCCTGCCACTGGTTGCGTACGGGTCCGGGACTTCTTTTCGGTTTCGGGTCTGCCCATGCCTTCGGTAGGGGGTGATCAAGAAGAACGCGCTGCGGACGGCCGCGCTCCAAGGCCCAATGGTGGGCTAGAGCAATTGCTTCGCGGCAATGGCCACGCAGGCTTCGAAAGCGGCAAGATCGGTAAAGATTGCGGTCGCCGGGGCGTCTCCGATGACGATCACGCCGCCACGCCGTTCGATGCCGGCATGGAGCATGAGATTGTCGATGAGGCCGAAATCCTCCACCGCCAGTCCGTCAGGGCCGCGTAGCCGCCCGTCCGCGTCCGCAGTTACCGCGCCTGCGTAGTGGTCGGTGATGCGCTGGCCATGGTCGTGGGAGACATTGGTATAGGCGAACACGGCCTTGCCGAGCGCGCACATGAAACCAAGCTCATAGGCAGTACCGGTATCGGCGCCGACACCACGAAACGGCGTCAGGTTGGCGATGATGGCATCCGCCTCCTGCATCATTTCTTCATCGAGAGCACTGATTGCCGCAGCAAGGGCCCCCTTGCTGTCGACGGGAGGGAAGGAGAGGTCGCCCGGAGCAAGCGGTATGAGGCCGGCGTGACAAACCATGGCGGCCTTTCGTTCGAGCACGTCGCGTGCATTGGGGAGAAAGACCTCCGGTCCGGCGAGATAGACCTTCTTCGTCATGATGCTTTCTGCCCTGCTTATATTTGGTGAGTTCTGAATTGCGGCCGTGGGCGGAGCGATCCGCCTCCTCACCGCTGTTCTGCTATGAAAGCGGTACCGCCGAGGCGCGCTTTGCGCTATAGCCAGCATGAAGATAGACCTGTTCCCGGAGAATTTCATGGCCCCGACCATTCGTTACCACGTGGGTGACATTTCCGCCGACGACGCGGCCCGTTATACCGGCGCGATCGCCATCGATACCGAGACGCTCGGGCTCGTGCCCCGCCGCGATCGCCTGTGCGTGGTGCAGCTTTCGCCGGGCGACGGATCGGCCGACGTCATCCGCATTGCCGCCGGGCAGAAAGAGGCCCCGAACCTGGTGGCCATGCTCGCCGATCCGGCGCGCCAGAAGATCTTCCATTTCGGCCGCTTCGACATTGCCGTGCTGTTCCACACCTTCGGCGTCACCACGACGCCGGTTTTCTGCACCAAGATCGCCTCGCGCCTTTGCCGGACCTATACCGACCGCCACGGGCTGAAGGACAATCTCAAGGAGATGCTCGAGGTCGACATCTCCAAGGCGCAGCAGTCGTCCGACTGGGCGGCGGAAACGCTGTCGCAGGCGCAGCTGGAGTATGCGGCATCCGATGTGCTCTACCTGCACGCGCTTCGTGACCGCCTCAGCGAACGCCTCGTTCGCGACGGTCGTATGGACCATGCGGAAGCATGTTTCTCCTTCCTGCCGACGCGCGCCAAGCTCGACCTGCTCGGCTGGGAGGAAACCGATATCTTCGCCCACAGCTGACCTGCCGACACGGTTAAAGTTTGGTTTACCGCAGGGACCTATCCTTGGCTGCATTCGTGTGATGTCACAATCGGAGTGCGGTGATGTTGGTGCCTTTGCAGCAATCCTCGGCCATGGTCTCGACGGATCAACTCCGGTCGATCCTAGAGGATATCGAAGCGCGGCGGCAGGAAGCCGAGGACAAGGCTAAGGGCACCGACAAGGACACAAAACTTGCCGGTGTCGTCTCGGATCCGCCCTCCGCTGCAGCCAAGGAAAAGATCAGCGCCTATTATTTCGGATCCCTGAAGGGGGATCCCGATCCCATGGCGACCCTGATCTCGCGCTTCGCTTCGGCCTTAGGCGTTAGCCAGGGCAGGGATGAATCAAGCTTTTCGTTTGCCCGCCGCCTCAGCGATTCCCTGGCGATGCTTGCCTTCGACAAGGTCGATGCCGCAGGGGAGCCGGTCAAGATCACGTTGACGTCTCTCGGGGCCTCCGAGGAGCAGGTCCGCGCCCTCCTGAACGGCACGGCCGTCGGCGAGCAAAATCCCCGGGCGGAAATGGCGGCCCGGATCGCCGAAGCTGCCGGCTTGACCGGGGAAGAAGAGAACTTCGGCGCCCTGATGTCGCGTGCGCTGATGGCGAAGCGCGCGGGCCTGCCCGAAAATGCAAAAGCCCTGGAGGAGACGACGGGGCTGAAAGAGCTGGGTCTGAAGGCGCAGGACGTCATCGACGCGATCCTCGATCCCTGGGGCGAGGCGGCGCGGGAGGTCAAGGATGCGCTTGCGGAAAAGGCGGAACGCGAAGGCGCGATGACGCGGGAGATGCGCAAGGTACTGCAGCGGCTTGAGGATGTCTCAGACCCGAAGACGATCGATGAATTGAAGCACGAGGAGGCGCATTCCACGCCGGGCCGTGTCGAGGATGCGGAAACGAAGGCCGAACGCAAGCAGGACATCCAGAATCTGGAGAATGCCGAGAAGCTGGAGGACGTACAGGAGCTTCAGGATGCGGTGAAGGAGCATCTGGGAGCTGGCGCCGGCACGGGTGGGGAAAATGCAGGCGGCGAAGCTTCGGCGGATGCGGAGCTCCTGTTGATCCGGGTGATCGGCGCACTTCCCGTTTCCGGAGAAACGGATGGCGCGGACCAGGGCGACGAAGATCAGGGCGTAGCGGATGACATTTCCACGGACGTTTCCGAGGCTGATGCCGAGACGGAAAACGAGATCCTGGCACTTGCGCGCGCTTCGAAGACCGATGACCCCCGCGGGCTTCTGCTCCGTGTCGATGAGGCCGGCATTTACCAACTTCTCCGGAGGCAAGGTGTGGCCTGAGCGGGCGCCACTGACCTGCACGGCGGAAGGTATTGGGCTCTCCGGTGAACGCGTCCCGGCAGAGTTAAAGTTTGGTTTACCGCTCGGCCATATCCTTGGCCTCACTTCTGACGAGACGACAAGCGGACTTCAGCCATGACGCCTTTGCACCGATCCTCCGGTTCGCCGGAACCCCTTCGAAAGAGGTTCGGGGGGCAAGCGGCCGGCCGGGGCCTTGCTGCGGGTGCACTTGACCGCACATCTTCCATGGCGGTGCGCTAGTGGACGAATCGGCTGCAAACGCGATCGATATCCTCGCCGATATCGCCCCCCGCGATGACGAGCGGGCGCGGGTCGAAGCGCCTCCGCTCGCCCATGAAGCCGAAGTGCCGGCAGCTGACGAAATGGCGGAGGAAGAGGCTCTTCCGAGCAGGACGAAGGGCAGCGTGCTCGATGTGGTGGCGACGATACCCGATCCGGAGGCCGACTTCTATCTTGCATGGGACGAGGACAAGATCTCCGCCATCCATCCCGACGACAACGGCGTGTACCGCTTCTTTGCCGGTCGGATGAACTAGCCAGAGCGAGAGACGCAAGGCCTTCCTATCGGACCGGTGGCAATTCCGCGCGGCGTAAAACATGGTTAGCGAAATGTTAAGATTGCGCTGCCATGGTGTCACGCGAACATTCGACAGCATTGTGATGCGTCGGGCCGCCGCATGTGATTCTCCGCCAGGGCGGATCGCTGGACAATGCGCCGGCTGGGGGTGCGAGATTGCCGGGCAGCCGGTGGCGCACAAGGGGATGTTTCGGATCGCATGAGCGGTCTTCCGTCCGATGCCATTCTCCTCTCGCTCCCGCCCGAAAGGAAGCAAGCGATGCTGCCACCGGTCCATGCGATACAGAATGCTGCTCCTGCCGCCCAGATCCCGCAGCCATCGGCCGTGCCCGGAAGGGGCCCGTCCGCGGAGACCGCGGTTCCGATCGATGCGGCCACGCGTGATGCCAATGCGATCGTCGCCGACAAGCTGACCGCCCTTATCATGACCAGCCGCCCGGGAATGACGCAGGAGCTTGCGCGGGTGATAGAGGCGATCGGCAAGGTTCTGGATCTCCCCCGGCAGAATGGAGAGGCTGACGTCGCCTACGCATTGCGGCTTGCCGAAGGTCTGAGGTCGGCAACGCCGGCCCAGCGCAACGCGGTGGAGCAACTGCTGAAACAACTGGCGCCGGGCGCCGATATCAAGATCGTCATCGAGGCCCTGAAAAATCCGACCGGTGAGGCGGCGGCACGACTTGGCGCACTGGTCGAGGCGGCGCGGTTCAATGCCCGCGAACTTGCGGTGCGCGCAGTCGTGAGTTCCTACAGTCAAGGGGCAGAGGCGGTGCGCGAACGGGGGCCGGGCCGCCAGCCTTTGGCGCCGGTTTCGAATCATTCCGCGCCGCAGCGCGACGGCCATGGTCTGGCGCCGCGGGCGCTAGCGGATGGTCTCGGCCGGCTTGCCAGCGCATTGAAGCCCCTGGGGGTCCATGCGGTGTTGCAGCAGCAACAGGGTGTACGGCTCGAGGGGATTGCACAGGCAATGACCGAGAGCGTGGGGCAGGCGGCAACGCAGCGGCTCGCATCCGGGGAGCGGCCGGCGGTCGCTGCTGCGCCTGGAAGAACCGTCCGCGTGTTCCAATCCGAGATCGGTGCCCTGCAGTCGCACGGCCAACAGGCTGGTCCGCCGGCTGCCGCAGCCGTGCGCGGTCCGGCGGTAGTCGCGGCAAACGCCATGCCGCTGCAAGCGCTTGTCGTTGACGGTGAAAGCGCGGTGACCGGACAATCGGGGCCGCAACAGCCGGCCGATCCGTCGCAGAGGGTGGCCGGGGTGGCGCTGAACCCTGCCGTGATGGCAGCTGCGTCGGGAACGCAGGCGCGTGCAGCGGCCGATCAGCCCATTGCGCTCATCCTCAAGGCTTTTGGCTATGGCGCGGCAGCTGCCGTGGCACAGGCGCAGGATACATTGAAGGCGGTCATCGGCGAGGCGCAGATGGCAGCCATCCGGTCGATGAAGCAGGCACGGCCGATACAACCGGTCGCCGCGGTTGCCCCCCGGCCTCAGCCGGAAGGTCAAATGCCACAGCCCTCCGATCGCGGCGTCGTGCCGGCGCGTGCCGGCGGTGTGCCAACCCCGGCCATGGACGACGGCGATGGCGGGATGCCGGCCGGTGCTGCGGCCCGGGCGCATGAAGGCGCGGGCCTGGCGGCTAAGGAAACAGCGGTTGCGCAGGAGCGGCCGCTGATGGCCGATATCCGTCCGATCCTGCGCGAGGGCGTTCCGTTCGCCATGGTCAACTATCTCCCGGCTTCCGAACCCGCCGAAATGGATGAGCCGCAGGAACTGCATCGCGACGACGAGGGTGAAGACCAGCGGGGAAGCGACGACGCCGACGAGCAACAGGCATTCGCCGATGCCGACGGAGATGACAGCGGTGCCGGCGGGGAGGATGGCGGCGAGCAGCTTGAGGCGAATGCAGCAGCCGATATGGTCGGCGCGGATTTCGACGAGGGGCTGCTCGACTTCGGCTACGGCCTCTATCGCCGCAATCAGGCCTAGAGCGTTTCTCTCAAGCCGTGAAACGGCTTTGAGCATCACAAGGGCATGAAAAAACCCGCCGGACAGGCCGTCCGGCGGGTTCCTTGTTTCAAACCGGATCCGATTACTCGGCGTTGCGGTTCTTCAGGGCGGCGCCGAGAATGTCGCCGAGCGAAGCGCCCGAGTCGGACGAACCGAACTGTGCGACTGCTTCCTTCTCTTCGGCAATTTCCAGAGCCTTGATCGAAAGCATGACCTTGCGGTCCTTCTTGGAGAAGTTGGTGACGCGGGCGTCAACAACCTGACCGACCGAGAAACGCTCCGGACGCTGATCGTCGCGGTCGCGTGCGAGGTCTGCGCGGCGGATGAACGAGGTGATGTCTTCGTGGTTGACGAGCTTCACTTCGATGCCGCCGTCGTTGACTGCGATGACTTCGCAGGAAACGACTGCATTCTTGCGCAGGTCGCCGGAAGCGGCAGCTTCGCCGACGGAATCGCGGCCGAGCTGCTTGATGCCGAGAGAGATGCGCTCCTTCTCGACGTCGACGTCGAGAACGACAGCCTTGACGACGTCACCCTTGTTGTACTCCTCGATGACCTGTTCGCCCGGACGGTTCCAGTCGAGGTCGGAGAGGTGCACCATGCCGTCGACATCGCCTTCGAGGCCGATGAACAGGCCGAACTCGGTCTTGTTCTTGACTTCGCCTTCGACTTCGGTGCCGGCCGGGTGGGTGTGGGCAAATGCCTGCCACGGGTTTTCAAGCGTCTGCTTGAGGCCGAGCGAGATGCGGCGCTTGGTCGGGTCGACTTCGAGAACGACAACGTCGACTTCCTGGCTCGTGGACAGGATCTTGCCGGGGTGCACGTTCTTCTTGGTCCAGGACATTTCGGAGATGTGGATGAGGCCTTCGATGCCCGGCTCCAGCTCGACGAACGCACCGTAGTCGGTGATGTTCGTGACGGTGCCCTTGATCTTCTTGCCTTCCGGATACTTGGCCGAGATGCCATCCCACGGATCGGACTCGAGCTGCTTCATGCCGAGCGAGATGCGGTGGGTTTCCTGGTTGATGCGGATGATCTGAACCTTGACCTGCTGGCCGATGTTCAGGATTTCCGACGGATGGTTGACGCGGCGCCACGCCATGTCGGTAACGTGCAGCAGGCCGTCGATGCCGCCGAGGTCAACGAACGCACCGTAGTCGGTGATGTTCTTGACGACGCCGTCAACAACCTGGCCTTCTTCGAGGTTCTGAACGATTTCAGAACGCTGCTCGGCACGCGACTCTTCGAGGACCGTGCGGCGCGAGACGACGATGTTGCCACGGCGCTTGTCCATCTTGAGGATTTCGAAGGGCTGCGGGTTGTGCATCAGCGGGGTCACGTCGCGGATCGGACGGATGTCGACCTGCGAGCGCGGCAGGAAGGCAACGGCGCCGTCGAGATCGACGGTGAAGCCACCCTTGACCTGGTTGAAGATGACGCCTTCGACGCGTTCGCCGGCTTCGAACTTCACTTCCAGGCGCTGCCAGCTCTCTTCGCGGCGAGCCTTCTCGCGCGACAGAACCGCTTCGCCGAGAGCGTTTTCGATGCGCTCGACATAGACTTCGACTTCGTCGCCAACCTTGAGCGAGCCGTCCTTGGCCTTGGCGCCGAATTCCTTGAGCGGAACGCGGCCTTCGACCTTCAGGCCGACGTCAACGACCGCAACATCCTTTTCGATGGCGGTGACGATACCCTTGGCGACATAGCCTTCAGCGAGGTCGTGCTTGGCAAACGACTCTTCGAGAAGAGCGGCAAAATCATCACGGGTGGGGGTAGATACAGACATTGAATCTCCTGGTGTGTCCAATCGGGACACGATGCGCCGGGGGCTGGTGTTGAACAGGCCTAAAATCCAGTCCGCCCTGTCGTTATCGAACAAGGGCAATCCGGCGCGGGACGGGAAATCAGGCTAGGCTTCAAAAAGAGCAGCCGCGCAATTTGCACGGCGAGCTTCAATTCGACTATGCTTTCTGCTTCAGGACAGCGTCGATAATCGACTTTGCCCCTTGAAACGCCGCCTCTATACTCATTTCCGACGTATCAAGCAAGTGCGCATCGTCGGCTGGCTTGAGCGGGCTGTCAGCACGTTCCATATCGCGCTCGTCGCGCCTTTTTATGTCATCGCGGATGACATTATAGTCCGCAGTACCGCCGTTGGCGATGATTTCGTCATAGCGGCGTTTCGCCCTGACGTCCGCAGAGGCGGTCACGAACAGTTTAACGTTTGCCTCAGGGCAGACCACCGTTCCGATATCGCGGCCATCGAGAACCGTGCCGGGCTGCCTGATTGAAAACGCCCGTTGTGCCTCGACCAGCGCGCGGCGCACGGATGGCATCACCGCGATCTTCGACGCGGCCTCGCCGATCTCGTGGGCGGACAGGACCGAGCGGTCGAGCCCGGCGAGATCCAGGTCCCTTGCAACCGTGGCGGCGACCGCCTCGTCATCGAGCGGCAAGGCGGCGTCGAGCAGCGCCTTGGCCGTGGCGCGGTAGGTCAGGCCGGTGTCGAGGTGGTGGAAGCCGTAGGCTTCGGCGACCAGCCGCGACAGCGTGCCCTTGCCGGCAGCGGCCGGCCCGTCGATGGCGATGACGAACGAGCTGCTCAAGCGGCCTCGCTTTCCAGGATCTCGATGTTTGCCCCCAATCCGGTCATCAGGTCCATGAATTCGGGGAAGGATGTCGCAATCATGGTGCTATCGTCAACCGTCACCGGCGCTTCCGAGACCAGGCCCATGACGAGGAAGCTCATGGCGATGCGGTGGTCGAGATGGGTCTTGACCCGGGCGCCTGACGTGTTGCCATAGCCCTTGCCGTCGGGACGGCCGCGCACGACGAGCGAGGCTTCGCCCTCGTCGCAGTCGACGCCGTTGAGTTTCATGCCAGTGGCCATGGCCGAAAGGCGGTCGGATTCCTTGACGCGCAGCTCGTCGAGCCCGTTCATCACCGTCGTGCCTTCGGCAAAGGCGGCCGCGATCGCCAGGATCGGATACTCGTCGATCATCGACGGCGCCCGGTCTTCCGGAACGGTGACGCCGCGCAGCTGCGAATGGCGGACCCTCAGGTCGGCGACGTCTTCGCCGCCGGCAAGGCGCGGATTGAGGATCTCGATATCGGCGCCCATTTCCTGCAGCGTCAGGATCAGGCCGGTGCGGGTCGGGTTCATCAGGACGTTGACAATGGTAATGTCGGAACCCGGCACCAGAATGGCGGCAACCAGCGGGAAGGCGGTGGAGGAAGGGTCGCCCGGAACGTCGATCACCTGGCCCGTCAGCTTGCCGCGACCTTCGAGGCTTATCGTGCGCACGCCGTCGCCGTCGGTCTCGACGCTCAGGTTGGCGCCGAAACCCTGCAGCATCTTCTCGGTATGGTCCCGCGTCATTACCGGTTCTATCACGGTTGTGATGCCCGGCGTGTTGAGGCCGGCGAGCAGCACGGCGGACTTCACCTGGGCAGACGCCATCGGCACGCGATAGGTAATCGGGTTCGGGGTCTTCGGGCCATGCAGCGTCACCGGCAGGCGGTCGCCGGGCTCGGCCGTGACCTGCACACCCATTTCGCGCAGCGGATTGAGGACCCGGCCCATCGGACGGCTGGTCAGCGAGGCGTCGCCAATGAAGGTCGAGGCGAAGTCATAGACCCCGACAAGCCCCATCGTCAGGCGGCAGCCGGTACCGGCATTGCCGAAATCGAGCGGTGCCTGCGGCGCCAGCAGCGCACCGTTGCCGGTGCCGTTGATGATCCAGGTGTCGCCTTCCTTGCGGATCTTGGCGCCCATCGCCTGCATCGCCCTGCCGGTGTTGATGACATCCTCGCCCTCGAGCAGGCCGGTAATGCGGGTTTCGCCCGCGGCCAGGCCGCCAAACATGAAGGAACGGTGGGAAATCGACTTGTCACCCGGGATGCGGATGGTGCCGGCAAGGTTCGAAGACTTGCGCGAGGTGGCGGGTTTCGAGAGGGCACCATGCGACATGGGAAATATTCCTTTGCAAAGCGGACGACGATGCGCAAAATGCCAGTGTTCCTCCGGACTGTCGGCAGGTTTCGCGCCTGTGGCGGCTCGTTAACACAAACTCTGCGGCGGGTCATCTCCCGGGCCTTTAAAATCAAGGCAAAGCAGCAGAAAGTTTGGCTTTGACAGGAGAGGGCGCAAGCATTATGGGGACCGGCTAAATTATATGTACCGTCAGCAGCCGGTTGATCCGGCGTAAGTGCCGAATTACTCGGCCATACAAGAGGCTTTGACAGTGGCGAAAGCGGAACTTGGAACCAAACGCATCGATCCGGATACCGGCAAGAAGTTCTACGACTTGAACCGGGATCCGGTTGTCTCTCCCTATACCGGCAAATCCTGGCCGCTGTCCTTCTTCGAGGAAACGTCCGCAGCGGCGAGCCTCGAGAAGGCTGAGGAAGAGGATGTCGCCGAAGTCGATACCGAGAACACGGAAGTCGAGCTGGTCTCGCTCGAGGACGCCGACGAGGCGGCCGGCGGCGACGACCTGCCCGATATGGGCGACGACGATGTCGAGCTCGGCGACGATGACGACGACACCTTCCTCGAAACCGACGAGGACGAGGACGACGACGACATGAGCGGTCTCATCGGCGTGACCGGTGACGACGACGAAGTTTGACGACGTTTCGAGCCCGGTGAACAAAAAATTTCACCGGGCTCGATTTTTAGGCTTGCCATCTGCGAAAAGCAGACGTAATAAGCCGCCACAGCCGAGGGGCACACTGCTTCGAAGCTTCCCGGACCCGGCAAATGCCGGACCCTTAATGGGGCTATAGCTCAGCTGGGAGAGCGCTTGCATGGCATGCAAGAGGTCAGCGGTTCGATCCCGCTTAGCTCCACCAAA
>JAEWPB010000003.1 GCA_023399465.1 Pseudomonadota bacterium | reverse complement strand
GTCCATTCCGCAGGTCGCGAACGGCCTCGGCATCACCATCCTTTCGACCCCGAAGGGCGTGATGGCCGATCACCAGGCTCGCGAACAGAACGTTGGTGGCGAGGTTCTTTGCTCGGTCTTCTAAGACAGGGCAGGGATCTCCATAACGAACAGACAGGATTGAATAATGTCTCGTATCGGTAAAAAGCCCGTTCCGGTTCCTGCAGGAGTTACGGCCACGGTTGAAGGCCAGAAAGTCACTGCCAAGGGCCCCAAGGGCGAGCTGTTCTTCGTCGCTAACGATGAAGTCCAGGTCAAGCTGGAAGACAACGCTGTTGTTGTCACTCCGATCAACGACTCCAAGGATGCTCGCTCGAAGTGGGGCATGTCCCGCACGATGATCGACGGCATCCTCAAGGGCGTCAAGGACGGTTACGAGCGCAAGCTCGAAATCAACGGCGTCGGTTACCGCGCCTCGATGCAGGGCAAGAACCTGCAGCTGGCACTCGGCTTCAGCCACGATGTGGTCTATGAGCCGCCGGTAGGCGTCACCATTGCTGTTCCGAAGCCGACGGAAATCATCGTCACCGGCATCAACAAGCAGCAGGTTGGCCAGGTCGCGGCAGAAATCCGCGAATATCGCGGCCCCGAGCCCTACAAGGGCAAGGGCGTCAAGTATGCCGAAGAGCGGATTATCCGCAAAGAAGGCAAGAAGAAGTAAGGATCACGCGAAATGGCTAGCAGGAAAGAAGTACTTGCACGTCGTGCGAACCGCGTGCGCCGTCAAATCAAGGCGGTCGCCAACGGCCGTCCGCGCCTGTCGGTTCATCGCTCGTCGAAGAACATCTACGTACAGGTTATCGACGATGTGGCTGGCCGGACGCTCGCGTCCGCTTCCACTCTTGAAGCTGATCTGCGTTCGTCGCTGAAGACGGGTGCCGACACCGCTGCTGCTGCAGTGGTCGGCAAGCTCGTCGCTGAGCGTGCGATCAAGGCCGGCATCAAGGAAGTCGTGTTCGACCGTGGCGCATTCATCTACCACGGCCGCATCAAGGCCCTGGCAGAAGCAGCCCGCGAAGGCGGTCTGTCGTTCTGATTATTTTGTGCCCGGATGCTTGCATTCGGGCGCAAAAACAGGCAAGTGCCCATCGCCGGACCACACTGTACCGAATTGGGCCAGTGTGGTTCTTGTTTTAGTTTGCCGTTCGAACCCGGAAAAGAAAAAGGAAAAGGACAATGGCACAGGAAAAGAGGGCTCCGCGCGAAGATCGCCAGAGCCGTGAAGAGCGCGACAGCGAATTTGTCGACAAGCTGGTCGCAATCAATCGCGTTGCCAAGGTAGTGAAGGGTGGCCGTCGCTTCGGCTTCGCCGCTCTCGTTGTTGTCGGCGACCAGAAGGGCCGCGTTGGCTTCGGTCACGGCAAGGCTCGTGAAGTGCCGGAAGCGATTCGCAAGGCAACGGAAGCTGCCAAGCGCGACCTGATCTTCGTACCGCTGCGCGACGGCCGTACGCTGCATCACGACGTCAATGGCCGCCATGGCGCCGGCAAGGTTCTGCTGCGCTCCGCCAAGGCCGGTACCGGTATCATCGCCGGTGGCCCGATGCGCGCTGTTTTCGAAACGCTCGGCGTTCATGACGTCGTTGCCAAGTCGACCGGCTCGTCGAACCCCTACAACATGGTTCGCGCTACGTTCGACGCCCTGAAGCACCAGATCCACCCGAAGGACATTGCAGCACAGCGCGGCCTCAAGTACGCCACGCTCCAGGCTCGCCGTGCCGCTGCGGGCCAGGCCTCTGAAGAGTGATAGGAGTCTGAACCATGGCCAACAAGACTGAAGGCAAGACGGTCACGGTCGAACAGATCGGCAGCCCCATTCGCCGTCCGGCAGTTCAGCGTCAGACGCTGATCGGTCTCGGACTGAACAAGATGCACCGTCGCCGCACGCTGGAAGATACTCCGGCTGTTCGTGGCATGATCCGTGCAGTCCAGCATCTCGTTCGCGTCGTCGACGAGAAGTGAGACCGAGGAAACGACCATGAAACTGAATGAAATCAAGGACAACGAAGGCTCCAGCAAGGATCGTATCCGCGTAGGTCGCGGTATCGGTTCCGGCAAGGGCAAGACCGGTGGCCGCGGCGTCAAGGGTCAGAAGGCTCGTTCGGGCGTTGCGATCAACGGCTTCGAAGGCGGTCAGATGCCCATCTACCGTCGTCTGCCGAAGCGCGGCTTCAACAACATCTTCGCTTCCGAATATGTCGTTGTTTCGCTTGAGCGCCTGCAGGCTGCAATCGACGCCAAGAAGCTCGACGCTTCGAAGACGATCGATGCCGAAGCGCTCAAGGCTGCCGGCGTCATCCGCCGCGCCTTGGACGGCGTCCGCGTTCTCGCTGACGGCGAACTGAAGGCGAAGGTATCGCTCGAAGTAGCTGGCGCGTCGAAGGCCGCGATCGAAAAGATCGAGAAGGCCGGCGGTTCGATCAAGCTGCTCGTCGCAGTCGCGGAATAATCTGCTGAAAAGGTCGCCCGGGGTGCTTCACACCGGGCGATTTTGCTCCCATATGTGGGCCTCACGATCCTGAGACGGAATGACGTCGTTTCGTCTTCCGGGATATTACGGAAAACAAGGGTGAGGCATACGATTGCGCTGCAATCTGCCCGAAACCCGGTTTTTTGATCAAAATTGAAAAACTGTTTCCGGAACTGGCTGGTACTCCGCCGCCGGAATTGGTTATGCGGAGATTTGCATGGCATCTGCAGCGGAACAATTGGCATCAAACCTGAATTTTTCGACCTTCGCCAAGGCCGAAGATCTGAAAAAGCGCCTGTGGTTCACCCTCGCGGCGCTTCTGGTTTATCGACTCGGTACGCACATTCCGTTGCCTGGCCTTAATCCGGAAGCCTACGCCCAGGCGTTTCAAAGCCAGGCCGGCGGTATCCTCGGCCTCTTCAACATGTTTGCGGGCGGTGCAGTGGAGCGCATGGCGATCTTTGCGCTCGGCATCATGCCCTACATCTCGGCGTCGATCATCGTGCAGTTGATGACGTCGGTCGTACCCGCGCTCGAAAACCTCAAGAAGGAAGGCGAGCAGGGGCGCAAGATCATCAACCAGTACACCCGCTACGGCACGGTGCTCCTCGGGACACTGCAGGCCTACGGCATTGCGGTCGGCCTCGAGGCCGGCAATGGCCTGGTGAACGATCCCGGCCTGTTCTTCCGCATCTCGACCGTGCTGACGCTTCTCGGCGGCACGATGTTCCTGATGTGGCTTGGCGAGCAGATTACCTCGCGCGGCATCGGCAACGGCATTTCGCTGATCATCTTCGCAGGCATCGTCGCCGCTCTCCCGAACGCGCTTGCCGGCACTCTGGAACTCGGCCGTACCGGCGCGCTTTCGACTGCCCTCATCCTGACCGTGATCGTGGTCGCCGTACTGGTGATCGCCCTGATCGTGTTCGTTGAGCGTGCGCAGCGCCGCCTGCTGATCCAGTATCCGAAGCGCCAGGTCGGTATGCGGATGTTCCAGGGCGAGACCTCGCACCTGCCGCTGAAGCTCAATACCGCAGGCGTGATCCCGGCGATCTTCGCATCGTCGCTGTTGCTGCTGCCTGCGACCGTTGCTGGTTTTTCCAACACCGAATCGATGCCGTCCTGGGCGACCGCGATCATTGCCGCGCTCGGCCATGGCCAGCCGCTCTACATGGTCCTCTATGGTGCGCTGATCGCGTTCTTCGCATTCTTCTACACGGCCATCGTCTTCAATCCGAAGGACACGGCCGATAACCTGAAGAAGCACGGCGGCTTCATTCCGGGGATTCGCCCGGGTGAGCGTACCGCCGAGTATATCGACTTCGTTCTGACCCGAATCACCGTTATCGGCGCCATCTACCTCGTCTTCGTCTGCATTCTGCCGGAAATCCTGGTGGCAAAGACCGGCGTACCGTTAGCACTTGGTGGTACTTCGCTTTTGATTGTTGTCAGCGTTACCCTTGATACTGTAGCACAGGTGCAGGGCCATCTGATTGCTCAGCAGTATGAGGGTCTGATCAAGAAGTCGAAGTTGCGTGGAGGCAAGAGGGGACGATGAGGTTGATACTTTTGGGCCCACCGGGCGCGGGTAAGGGGACCCAGGCCCAGCGGATCGTGGAGAAGTACGGTATTCCGCAGCTCTCCACCGGCGACATGCTGAGAGCAGCGGTCGCCGCCGGTACCGAAGTCGGCAAGCGCGCCAAGGCTGTCATGGATGCCGGCAAGCTGGTATCCGATGATATCGTCATCGCGATCGTTTCCGAGCGAATCGACGAGCCGGACTGTGCGAAGGGGTTCATCCTCGACGGCTTCCCGCGGACGCTCGTTCAGGCCGATGCGACCGAATCGATGCTGAAGGCGAAGGGACTGGATCTCTCCGCCGTTATCGAGATGCGGGTCGACGATGCTGTGCTCGCCGATCGCGTTTCGGGTCGTTACACCTGCGCCAATTGCGGCACCGGCTATCACGACACCAATCTCAAGCCCCGGGTCGAAGGGGTTTGCGACAAGTGCGGTTCGACGCATTTCAAGCGTCGTCCGGACGACAATCGCGAAACGGTGCAGACCCGTTTGCAGGCTTACTACAAGGAAACGTCGCCGTTGATCGGCTACTACTACGCCAAGGGTAAGCTTCACTCCATCGACGGGATGGGCGAAATCGATCAGGTTACTGCCGAGATCGACGCGATCCTGAAGACGCTCTGAGGCTGCCAAGCCTCGGAAACAAAAGAATCTTGGTGGTGCCAGTTGCTTTTGAGCACTGATTCCGCTAAACACCGCGCCAACTCGCGACACTGCATGCGATCGGCGCGGACCACCTACGGGTATCCGGGTTCGGTCGTTTTGACATGTAACGAACCTCAGTTTGAACGAGTGGCCGGTTGGCCATTTAACGAAAAAAAAGCCTCTTGTCGGATGACAATTGGAACGCAAGGAGAATAGGCGTGGCACGTATCGCTGGCGTCAACATCCCGACTGCAAAGCGCGTAGAAATTGCGCTTCGTTACATTCACGGGATCGGTCCGAAGTTTGCTAAGGAAATCATCGAGAAGGTCGGTATTCCGGCCGATCGTCGCGTTCACCAGCTGACCGACGCCGAGATCCTTCAGATTCGCGAAACCATCGACCGCGACTACCAGGTCGAAGGCGACCTGCGTCGCGAAACCTCGATGAACATCAAGCGCCTGATGGACCTCGGTTGCTACCGTGGCCTCCGTCACCGTCGCGGTCTTCCGGTTCGCGGTCAGCGCACCCACACGAACGCCCGCACCCGCAAGGGTCCGGCCAAGGCGATCGCTGGTAAGAAGAAGTAATTTCCGGGAAACCGGGAAGGGGAGGCTGGCGTTTCATTCGCCGGCCTCTTTTGAGTTTGGTGGAAGGTGCCTGTCGCCTTTCGCCGGTGTAGCCGCTGGTGTTACGGCGGTGAAGAGATCTACGAAAGGGATATCATGGCCAAGGAAGCCACACGCGTTCGTCGTCGCGAACGTAAAAACATCACGTCGGGCGTTGCTCACGTCAATTCGACATTCAACAACACGATGATCACCATCACGGACGCACAGGGCAACGCCATTGCCTGGTCGTCGGCTGGTGCCAAGGGCTTCAAGGGTTCGCGTAAGTCGACCCCGTTCGCCGCTCAGATCGCTGCTGAAGACTGCGCCAAGAAGGCCCAGGAACACGGCATGAAGTCCCTCGAAGTGGAAGTCTGCGGTCCGGGTTCGGGTCGTGAGTCCGCTCTGCGCGCGCTCCAGGCTGCCGGTTTCCTGATCACGTCGATCCGCGATGTGACGCCGATCCCGCACAACGGTTGCCGCCCGCGCAAGAAGCGCCGCGTCTGATCATCCTACCTGAACCCACCGACGAGCGCTTCGGCGCTCCTCTTGGTGCTTCGCAAATTCGGTCGCCACGATTGGATGGTGGTAACGAACGGAAGGTGAAAAAATGATTCAGAAGAATTGGCAGGAACTGATCAAGCCGAACAAGGTCGAGTTCGCTTCTTCGGGCCGCTCCAAGGCAACGCTCGTTGCCGAGCCGCTTGAGCGTGGCTTCGGCCTGACGCTTGGCAACGCGCTGCGGCGCGTGCTGTTGTCGTCCCTGCGCGGCGCGGCTGTGACCGCGGTGCAGATCGACGGCGTGTTGCACGAGTTCTCCTCTATTCCCGGCGTCCGGGAAGATGTGACCGACATCGTGCTCAACATCAAGGAAATCGCCATCAAGATGGATGGCGACGATTCCAAGCGCATGGTCGTACGCAAGCAGGGTCCGGGCGTTGTAACCGCCGGTGACATCCAGACGGTTGGCGATATCGAAATCCTCAACCCGAACCATGTGATCTGCACCCTCGACGAGGGCGCCGAGATCCGCATGGAGTTCACCGTCAACAACGGCAAGGGCTACGTGCCTGCAGAGCGCAACCGCGCCGAAGACGCGCCGATTGGTCTCATCCCGGTCGACAGCCTGTACTCGCCGGTCAAGAAAGTGTCCTACAAGGTGGAAAACACCCGTGAAGGCCAGGTTCTCGACTACGACAAGCTGACGATGACGATCGAAACCGATGGCTCCGTCACCGGCGAAGATGCGATCGCTTTCGCAGCACGCATCCTGCAGGACCAGCTTTCGGTGTTCGTCAACTTCGACGAGCCGCAGAAGGAAGCCGAAGAGGAAGCCGTTACCGAACTCGCGTTCAACCCGGCGCTTCTCAAGAAGGTGGACGAGCTGGAACTGTCGGTCCGTTCGGCAAACTGCCTGAAGAACGACAACATCGTCTACATCGGCGACCTCATTCAGAAGACCGAAGCCGAAATGCTTCGCACTCCGAATTTCGGCCGCAAGTCGCTGAACGAAATCAAGGAAGTTCTCGCTTCCATGGGCCTGCACCTCGGCATGGAAGTGCCGGCATGGCCGCCTGAGAACATCGAAGATCTCGCCAAGCGTTACGAAGACCAGTACTAAGAACAAAAAAGGCAGGTCGACTTCTGCCTTTCCCCGTCAAACAGCAGGCGTAGAGCCTGTATGTGCCAGGAAACGGCAGGCCAAGCCTGCATCAAAGGAGAATAGCAATGCGCCACCAGAAAGCCGGCCGCAAGCTGAACCGTACTGCCAGCCACCGCAAGGCGATGTTCGCCAACATGGCTGCTTCGCTCATCACCCATGAGCAGATCGTCACCACCCTGCCGAAGGCAAAGGAAATCCGTCCGATCGTCGAGAAGCTCGTCACGCTCGGCAAGCGCGGCGACCTGCATGCCCGTCGTCAGGCAATCGCACAGATCAAGGACCAGGACGCTGTCCGCAAGCTGTTCGATGCGATCGCCTCGCGTTACGCAACCCGTAACGGCGGCTACCTGCGCATCATGAAGGCCGGCTTCCGTCAGGGCGACAATGCCGCCATGGCCGTCATCGAGTTCGTCGATCGCGACGTCGATGCCAAGGGTGCAGCCGACAAGGCTCGCGTTGCGGCTGAAGCCGAAGCTGAAGCAGCTTGATTTTTGTCCCTCCGGGGATGAACGTTTCAAGGCCGGGTGGTTCTCCACCCGGCCTTGTTTTTTGGCGTATTGACTGATCGCAATCTGCCGGCAGGGCCGATCAGCGATTGGCCAGTTGCTCGCGCAGACGATCCTCGCGCGCTGCATTTTCCGGCGTCATGGCGTCGCCGAAGTCCTCCAGTTCGTAGAGCGGCCTGATCTCTATTTCACTCGGCCCCGGCATCGGGTTCGGGCAGCGCTTCACCCATTCGACCGCTTCCGCCATGTCCTTGACCTCCCAGAGCCAGAAGCCGGCGAGAAGTTCATTGGTTGCGGCAAAGGGCCCGTCGATAACGGTGCGGCTGGCGCCATCGAAGGCGACGCGCTTGCCCTTTGCGGTGGGCTGGACGCCTTCGCCGGTCAGCATGATGCCGGCGTTGACGAGTTCCTCGTTGAAGCGCCCCATCGCTTCTATCAACTCGGCCGAGGGCATGTGGCCCGCTTCACTTTCCGCAGTCGCCTTGACTATGACCATAACGCGCATCGTTCCATCTCCTTTGGTGATTGAGCATCAAGGGTGTCTGGTAGTACGACGAAAGAACTCGGGTGGAACCGACATCGGCGTCCCCGTATTTTTCGGCGACGCGTGGAAGCGGAGGCTGCGCTATCGGCCGGCGTCGGGGTAATCAAGCCTGCTGGCGGGCCGCTAGCACGCGCCCGTCTTTCCTCCGGCGGCGGGAGAGCCAAGGGCGTAGGATCCGGTAGGCCAGCAGCAGCGCGACGATGGATATGTACACGAACGGCTCGAGCGTGATCACCTTCACCAGCATGGCGAAGTGCAGTGCCGCGCCTGCCGCGATCAGATAGACAAGCTTGTGGAGCCGGTTCCAGTTCCGACCGAGCTTGCGGATCGAATAGCCGTTCGATGTCACCGCCAGGGGAACGAGCAGCAGCAGGCATGCCATGCCGATGGTGATGTATGGCCGCTTGACGATGTCGGCGATCACCGCCTGCAGGTCCAGGCGCTGGTCGAGCAGCATGTAGGCGCCGAAATGCATCAGGGCATAGTAGAAGGTGAGCAGGCCGAGCGCCCGCCGGTAGCGTAGGAGGTTTACGCCTGCGAGATCCCTGAGCGGTGACACGGCAAGCGTGGCGATCAGGAAGCGCAGCGCCCAGAGCCCGAGCGTGCGTTCGAAGGTCTTGACGGGATCGGCGCCTAGGCTTCCCGTCGCGCCGAGATAGAACGTAAATACCGCCGGCATCATGCCGATCGCATAGAGCGCCCAGATGCTTGCGCCTTGCCATTTCTTCGGAAGCGCGACGCCGGCCATATCAGTAGTTCGCTTTCAGGTCCATGCCGGCATAGAGGCTGGCGACTTCATTGCCATAGCCGTTGAAGGGCAGGGTGGGACGCCGCTCGTCGCCGAAAAAGCCGGTCCCGGTGATCCGGCGCTCGGTTGCCTGGCTCCAGCGCGGATGGTCGACCTCGGGGTTGACGTTTGAATAGAAGCCGTATTCCCCAGCGTTGGCGATGTTCCAGGTTGTCGGCGGCTGCTTGTCGGTGAGCGAAATCCGCACGATCGACTTGATGCTCTTGAAGCCGTATTTCCATGGGACGACGAGCCGGATCGGCGCACCGTTCTGGTTGAGAAGGGTCTCGCCATAGAGCCCGACTGCGAGGATCGTCAGCGGATGGCGCGCCTCGTCGAGGCGAAGGCCCTCGACATAGGGCCAGGGCAGCGCCTGGAACAGGCCTTTCTGGCCCGGCATCTCGGCCGGGCGGACCACGGTTTCAAAGGCGACGTACTTCGCGCTGCCAAGGGGCTCCACGCGGTCGAGGAGGGCCGCGAGCGGAAATCCGATCCAGGGGATCACCATCGACCAGCCCTCGACGCAACGCATGCGATAGGTGCGCTCCTCCGGCGGAAAATCGGCGATCAGCTTGTCGACGTCGAATTCCCCCGGTTTCGCGACCATGCCGTCGACCTTCACGGTCCACGGGCGCGGGTTGAAATTGCCTGACAGTGTCGAGGGCGCGTTCTTGTCGACCCCGAACTCATAGAAGTTGTTGTAGGTGGTGATGGATTCGAGCGGCGTTACCGTCTCGTCCAGTTTGTAGGGGCCGGGCCTGGCGGCAATCGGCGCGGCGAATGCGTTCGGAGCGGCGGCAAGCGCCAACCCGGCTGCCGCCATGCCGAGAAACTCCCGGCGGCGAAAATAGGTTGCCTTGGAGGTGATCTCCGAGGAGGGAATCGGGGGGACGCGATAGGCGGACATGACGGGTATTTCTCCTGCAGCTCGACCTTTGGGTCTCGCGGTCATGATTGCCAGAATGATGGAGTTCGGCGCAGGTGGAAAGAGGGGCTACGGCCACATTTGCGTGTTTGCGGTGTGAGCTTTCAAGACCGCGAAGTGCAGCGCCTGTCCTTGCGACGTTCACGTTGGAGCCAAGGCATCGCTCTGTCATGCCACGTCAACCGTACCGCTTTCGCTCTTGATGATAGTGACAGCTATAGCCATTTACGCTACGACAAATTGATAAAAACGGGGCCAAATTCCGTGCAATTGGCAGCAGTCGCACCGATGCCCGCTCAAGTTTCACGACGTTTCGAGGAAAGCACCTATGCCAGCTTATCGTTCCAGAACCACCACGCACGGCCGCAACATGGCAGGTGCGCGCGGCCTTTGGCGCGCCACGGGGATGAAGGATTCGGATTTCGGCAAGCCGATCATCGCGGTGGTGAATTCCTTTACCCAGTTCGTTCCCGGCCACGTCCACCTGAAGGACCTCGGCCAGCTCGTTGCCCGTGAGATCGAGGCGGCCGGCGGCGTTGCCAAGGAGTTCAACACCATTGCCGTGGACGATGGCATCGCCATGGGCCATGACGGCATGCTCTACTCGCTGCCCTCGCGCGAGTTGATCGCCGACTCGGTCGAGTACATGGTCAACGCCCACTGCGCCGATGCGATGGTCTGCATCTCGAACTGCGACAAGATCACCCCCGGCATGCTGATGGCCTCCCTGCGCCTCAATATTCCGACAATCTTCGTCTCCGGCGGCCCGATGGAAGCCGGCAAGGTCGTCATGCACGGCAAGACCCACGCGCTCGATCTGGTCGACGCGATGGTTGCCGCGGCCGACGACAAGATTTCCGATGAGGACGTCCAGACGATCGAGCGTTCTGCCTGCCCGACCTGCGGTTCCTGCTCCGGCATGTTCACCGCCAACTCGATGAACTGTCTGACCGAGGCGCTCGGCCTGTCGCTGCCCGGCAACGGATCGACGCTCGCGACCCATGCCGACCGCAAGCAGCTCTTCCTCGAAGCCGGCCGCCGGATCGTCGATCTCGCTCGCCGCTATTACGAGCAGGACGACGCGACCGCCCTGCCGCGCAACATTGCGAGCAAGCCGGCGTTCGAAAACGCCATGGCCCTCGACATCGCCATGGGCGGCTCCACCAACACGGTTCTGCACATTCTCGCGGCTGCCCATGAAGGCGAAGTCGACTTCACTATGGCCGACATCGACGCGCTGTCGCGCCGCGTTCCCTGCCTTTCCAAGGTGGCGCCGGCCAAGGCCGACGTTCACATGGAAGACGTGCATCGCGCCGGCGGCATCATGGCGATCCTTGGCGAGCTGAACCGTGCCGGCCTGCTGAACGCCGATTTGCCCACGGTGCACTCGAAGACGCTCGGTGAGGCTCTCGCCCAGTGGGATATTGCCGTCAGCGACAACCCGGAAGCCCTGAAGCTGTTCAGTGCCGCGCCTGGCGGCGTTCCGACCCAGGTCGCCTTCAGCCAGGAGGCGCGCTGGAAGGAACTCGACATCGACCGCGAAAACGGCGTCATCCGTGATGCCCAGCACCCGTTCTCGAAGGACGGCGGCCTTGCCGTCCTCAAGGGCAACCTTGCACTCGACGGCTGCATCGTGAAGACCGCCGGCGTCGACGAGTCGATCCTCAAGTTTACCGGCCCGGCAAAGGTCTATGAAAGCCAGGACGCCGCCGTGAAGGCGATCCTCGGCAACGAGGTGGTTGCCGGTGACGTCGTCGTCATCCGCTATGAAGGCCCGAAGGGCGGCCCCGGCATGCAGGAAATGCTCTATCCGACGAGCTACCTGAAGTCGAAGGGGCTGGGCAAGGCCTGCGCCCTGATCACCGATGGCCGCTTCTCCGGCGGTACGTCCGGCCTGTCGATCGGTCATGCTTCGCCGGAAGCGGCCAATGGCGGCACGATCGGCCTCGTTCGCGATGGTGACACCATCGAGATCGACATCCCGAACCGCACGATCAACCTTGCCGTCGCCGAAGACGAACTGGCGGCGCGTCGTGCCGAGCAGGATGCCAAGGGCTGGCAGCCTGCCGAGGCGCGCAAGCGCAACGTCACCACCGCTCTCAAGGCCTATGCCGCCTTTGCGACCTCGGCCGACCGGGGCGCAGTGCGCGACCTCAACGCACGCTGAGTTCAAAACTCGGTGAACGCTCCCAAGGATGGAAGCGTTCACCGCCATTTCGCCGGATTGCGGAACTAACCGGCCATGATGCTCAGAAGAACCGCGCTCGGCTGCCTTGCCGTACTTGCCATCGCCCCATGGGCGCGCGCCGCGCCGACCTCGCGGGATGAGCGGTTGTCGGCCCTGCTTGACGAGGCGCGTGAGTTACCCTCGCTGGAAACCGTGATCGTGTCACTGAAGGGTGACAGGATTGCCGAGAGGGCCTATCGCGGGCATTCCGTCAGCCGGGCGACCAACATCAAGTCGGTATCGAAATCCATCATCTCGGCCATGGTCGGCATGGCGATAGACCGCGACCTGCTCAAGGGGGCGGATCAGCCGATCGCCCCGATCCTCGCGCGAGACCTGCCTTCCGACCCCGACCCGCGACTGCAGGCGATCACGATCGGCAACCTCCTGTCGATGCAGGCGGGATTGCAGCGCATGTCGGGCCCGAACTATGGCCGCTGGGTTTCGAGTGACAATTGGGTGCGCTCGGCGCTCGCCGCGCCTTTCGATGGCGATCCGGGCGGCGGCATGCTGTATTCGACGGCCTCGACGCATCTTCTGTCGGCTATCCTCACGCGCGTCGGCCGCAAGTCGACCCTGGCGCTCGCCCGAGACTGGTTCGGTCCACTGGACGGCTTTTCGATCTCCGGCTGGGAAAGGGATCCGCAGGGCATCTATCTCGGCGGCAACCAGATGGCGATGACGCCGCGTTCGCTGCTGGCCTTTGGCGAGCTTTATGCCCGGGGCGGCGTGACCCGTGACGGCACGCGGCTCTTGTCGCAGCAGTGGATAGACCAGTCCTGGACGCAGCGAACCAGTTCGGTGTTTACCGGCGACAGCTATGGCTATGGCTGGTTCCTCCGCGACATGGACGGAGAGGCGGTACGCTACGGCTGGGGCTATGGCGGACAGATGCTCTACGTCGTGCCATCGCTCGGCCTCACCGTGGTGATGACGTCGGACGATGAAAATCCCTCGGGTCGCACCGGGTATCGTGATCGCCTGCATGCGCTGATGACTGGTATCATCGCCGCCGTGAAAGCCTGATCAGAGCGGCCGTTCGAGCGTTTCGAAGACGTCGTTGAGCTGTTTCATGCGCGCATCGTAGGCGGCCTTGATGCAGGCGGCATCGGCGCCGCATTGCTGGCGCTGCGCCAGCCATTCGCGCTGTTCGTCCTGCAGGTCGCCGCGCGTGCCCATGGCGACGAGCGATGTCAGCATGTTGAAGGTCGTCACCATGCGGACATCGGCATCGTTGAGCGCCCTGTTGTCGCAGATCGTCTTTTCATCCGGTTTCAGGTTGCGGGCGTTGCAGTTGAAGCTCGCGGCATCGGCAGGCCCGAAGCTTGCGCATAAACTGACGGCGATCGCCAGCATCGCCGCTGCTGCACCGGGGATGGGCGCACGAGACATGTTGGGCTCCTTGGTTTTCGGGTTGCTGACGTAACGCGAGGCAATGCTGCGAGTTGTATCAGAAACTCGCCTGAGGACAATGATTTGACAAGATATTCAGGGCGGCAGGTCGGTTGCGAAAATGTGGCGATCACAGCTCTGTGTGTCCATGATTGCGCCCTCTTTCCTTTCTAGCGTCCGGCGCTAAAACACTCTTCCCAAGAGAGATTTTCAGAAGGGATACCCATGCAAGGCCTGTTGAAGCGCGCCATCTTTCCCGTCGTAGCCATGACCCTGGTGTTGCCCACTCCGCTTTTCGCCGAGACCGCTCGCACGGTACCGCAGAGCCAGCTGGAAATGCAGCTTTCCTTTGCGCCGCTCGTCAAGAAGACGGCAGGGGCGGTAGTGAATGTCTACGCCGAAAAGACCGTGCAACGGCTGTCGCCCTTTGCCGGCGATCCCTTCTTCGAACAGTTTTTCGGCCAGCGCATGCCGAACCGCACGGAAAAGCAGTCCTCGCTCGGTTCCGGCGTCATCGTCGAGGCAAACGGCACGGTGGTGACCAACAACCACGTCATCGAGGGCGCCGACGACATCAAGGTAGCACTTGCCGACGGGCGCGAATATCCATGCAAGGTGGTGCTTCGCGACGACCGCCTTGATCTCGCGGTGCTGAAGATCGAAGCCGAGGGTGAGTTTCCGGCGCTTCCGGTCGGTGATTCCGATGCCATCGAGGTCGGCGATCTTGTTCTGGCCATCGGCAATCCCTTCGGCGTCGGACAGACGGTGACAAGCGGCATCGTTTCGGCGCTGGCCAGGAACCAGGTGGTGAAATCCGAATTCGGCTTCTTCATCCAGACCGATGCCGCGATCAATCCCGGAAATTCCGGTGGCGCGCTTACCAACATGAATGGCGAGCTCGTCGGCATCAACACTGCGATCTTTTCCCGCGGCGGCGGCTCGAATGGCGTCGGCTTTGCAATCCCCGCCAATCTGGTGAAGGTGTTCCTCGCTGCCGCCGACCGCGGCGCGACAAGTTTCGAGCGTCCCTTCGTCGGCGCCACTTTCGAGCCGGTTACCTCGGAAGTTGCCGAGGCGCTGGGCTTGAGCAAGGTGCGTGGCGCGCTGCTGGTCCGGGTGATCGAAGACGGTCCGGCGGCAAAGGCCGGTCTCAGGGCGGGCGAGGTGATCACTGCGGTCAACGGGGTTCCGGTCGAGCATCCCGATGCACTTGGCTATCGGCTGACCACGGCGGGCCTCGGCACGACGGTCGAACTGACGGTCCTCGACAACGGCAGGGAGCGCACCACGTCGCTGACCCTGGCTGGTGCGCCGGAATCGACCCCGCGCGACGAGCGGCTGATCGAAGGCGCCAATCCCTTCGCCGGCGTTCTGGTCGCCAATCTGTCGCCACGGCTGGCCGATGAGTTGCGCATGTCCACGGAGGCGAGCGGTGTCGTGGTGATCGATGTCAAGCGCGGCTCGCCTGCCGACCGGCTTGGCTTTGTACCGCGTGACATCGTTATTTCCATCAACGGCGTGGCCGTGACCTCGACAAAGGGGCTGGAAGCTGTAGTGTCCGAAGACCCCGGCTTCTGGCGTGTCGAAATCGAGCGCGATGGCCGACGCATAAGGCAGTTCTTCCGATGAGCGATCTCTTTGCCGCAAGTGTTCCCGCTGACATCCAGAACCGGCGGCCGCTGGCCGACCGGCTGCGACCGCAAACGCTCGCGGATGTCACCGGCCAGGAACACCTGACCGGCGAAGATGGCGTGCTTCGGCGGATGATCGAGAGCGGATCGCTGGGATCGATGATCTTCTGGGGGCCGCCCGGTACCGGCAAGACGACCGTGGCCCGGCTGCTGTCCGGTGAAGCCGGGCTCGCCTTCGAGCAGATCTCGGCAATCTTTTCCGGTGTTGCCGATCTCAAGAAGGTGTTCGAAGGGGCGAGGGCGCGACGGATGTCCGGCCGCCAGACGCTGCTCTTCGTCGACGAGATCCATCGTTTCAACCGGGCCCAGCAGGACAGCTTCCTGCCGGTGATGGAAGATGGCACGGTGATCCTCGTCGGCGCCACGACCGAAAACCCGTCCTTCGAGCTCAATGCCGCTCTCCTGTCGCGTGCACGCGTCCTGACGTTCAAGTCGCATGACGAGGAAAGTCTGGGGGAACTGCTGCACCGGGCAGAACAGGCGGAGGGCAAGCCGCTGCCGCTGACGGAGGAGGGTCGCCTGAGCCTCGTCCGGATGGCGGACGGCGACGGTCGCGCAGTGCTGACGCTGGCGGAGGAGGTGTGGCGCGCGGCGCGCGAGGGCGAGACCTTCGATACCGAGGGGCTGACCCGCATCGTCCAGCGGCGTGCACCGATCTACGATAAGGGCCAGGACGGCCATTACAACCTGATCTCGGCGCTGCACAAGTCGGTGCGCGGTTCGGATCCGGATGCGGCCCTCTACTATCTCTGTCGGATGTTCGACGCCGGCGAGGACCCGCTTTATCTCGGCCGGCGACTGGTGCGCATGGCGGTCGAGGATATCGGCCTCGCCGATCCGCAGGCGCTGGTGATCTGCAATGCCGCCAAGGATGCCTATGACTATCTCGGCTCGCCGGAGGGCGAACTGGCGCTTGCCGAAGCCGCGGTCTATCTCGCGACGGCACCGAAGTCGAACGGCGTCTACATGGCCTACAAGGCGGCGATGCGGGCCGCCAAGGAACATGGCTCGCTGCTGCCGCCGAAGCATATTCTCAATGCGCCGACCAAGCTGATGAAGGGCGAGGGCTACGGCGAAGGCTATCGTTACGACCACGACGAACCGGACGCCTTCTCTGGGCAGGACTACTTTCCGGAAAAGATGGGACGGCAGACCTACTACGATCCGCCGGAGCGCGGTTTCGAACGGGAAATCCGCAAGCGGCTCGACTGGTGGTCGAAGCTCAGGCGGGAGCGTACCTGAGGCAAGTCACCGGTCGGTGATCCCGTTCACGCCGTCTGGATGCGCGGCGCGAGTTTTGCGTCGATCTTCTTCACGCTCGATTCTGCAAGCCCGTTGTGGCCTTCCATGTCCACGACCAGATGCCAGTGTCCGTCTTCGGGAATGGTCAACCGGACCGGGGATTTCTTCGCCACGCCACCGACGAACTGGTGCTTGAGGGTTTCTGTAAACCGCTGGAAGTTGTCGGCGGTCATGAGCCGGACGTTTGCCACGGCCGAAAGCGTAACCTCGATCACCGTTCCCGCGCGCAGTCCCTTGAGGTCGTAGTGGGTAAAGCGAAATGCCGGTTTGGACATGCAGTTCTCGTTCGTGCGTTATTTGCTGGTCTTTGCAATGAGAAATACTGGCGGGCGATTAACGAAAGGTTGGCCGCGCGAATTTCCCGAAAACCGCTACTCCTGTCCGATCCGAAGCCCTGCGGTTTCGCCGACCACGATCTCTCCGGCATTACGGGCCGTGCACAGGAACGAGACGGTGTCGCTTTCCGGCAGCAGTCGCGCTGCCGTCAAGCGATCAGAGGCGAAGGCCATCGTGTCGATACCAATACGATTGGAGTGGATTTCGGGCTGTCGCGAGCTTGTCGGCGTATGGCCGTGGATGACGGTCTTGCCGAAGTCCACGGTGGAATCGAGAAACTCCTCGCGGATCCAGCGCAGGTCGCGGGCGGATTGCTGGTGAAGGGGAATGCCCGGGCGCGTCCCGGCATGGGCATAGAACCGCCGTTCGTCTTCGACGAAATCTTCGCCCGCGTGCAGCAGCGCGATGTGGTCGCGGTGTTGCCGGAGGCGCCTGATGACGACGGTGTCTTCCTCGTCGCCGCGAAGCCCATAGGAGTGCAGTGTTTCCAGACCGCCATTGGCGAGCCAGACATCGCGCGTGGCATCGCGCTCTTCAGGTACTTCAAGGTACTGCAGCATGAACTCCTCGTGATTGCCGAGGATGAACCTTGAGTGCGGCACTTCTCTGAGCGTGCGGATGACGAGATCCAGTGAGAGCTTGCTGTTCGAACCGCGATCGATGACGTCGCCGAGAAAGATCACCCGGTAGGGCCGCCCTATTTGGGCGGCATCCCGGCGAATGGCGGCAAGCAGGGCGTGGAGTAGGTCGGCGCGACCATGGACGTCGCCGATTGCATAGGTAATCATCATCCGACCTTTTGGGTCCGTCTGTCTTGAGGAGCAATTATCCAGCTTCTTTCATAACCGGAAAAGAGGATCAAGTTTTGGCAGCGCGGATTTGCCGGTCGATCCGTACAGGCTCGCTCGTGATCGCCGGATCAGAGCATCAGCCACAGGAGGCCACCGGCGATCAGGACGGCGAGAATGATGAAGCGCCAGGTAGCCAGTCGCTGCGCACGGATGGCCTTCCGCCGCTGGCTGAGGCGGGTTGGCCGGTCGCGCAGCAGATCGAGCAGGAACGAGGAGGGAGTCCGCGATGAGTGGCGGGGATCGTCCGGTTTCGGGGCCATGGCACCGTTTTTCCTCGACAATGCAAGCATGCTGGCATCCGCCCCGCGCAGTTCTGGTAGGCCAGGTGCGCCTGTCCGGGCAGGCTGTGCGCTGGCGCGGCGGCAGGCGCATCGGACCGGCGCTTGCCATGCCCATGTTCAGCCGTGTTCGCCGTTCCCGCTAGCGCTTCTTGCCGTTGACATGTCCCGGAGCAATGGGGTCGCTGGCCGGAAATGTTTCCTCCAGCGCCTCTTCGAGATAGTCATCCTGCTCCTGCAACCGGCGTTTTTCCTCGGCGGACTTGTCGGTTTCCGCCGGTTTGTCTTTCTTCCTCGGGGCCATGTGTCGCCTCCTTGCTTTGAAGGTCGCGAATTGGTGCGTCGCCTCTAGTCGAACTCGATACGGGAGCGGATGCGCTCCTGCACTGTCGGGTCCTCGGCACGCACGGCGTTGAGAAGTGCATCCAGTCTACCACGAAGGCTGTAGATCTGGTCGACAAGATTCATGGCGACGTCGACGCCATCCTCGTTTACGCCCATTGGCCCGATCAGATCGAGTATCAGCCGTCCGCGGGCAACATCGGCTGGACGGAAATTCCGCATGCCGTCCTCTTCGTCGGGCACCAGCCACTGCTGCTCGACCCAGACATCCAGGACCGAAACTTCGATATCGAGATAGGCGCAGATTTCGGTATCCTTCATGATACGCCTCCCATGTTCTTGCGCGGATCCTGGGCCTTGCCGGCACTCCAGCCTTCGACGAAGGCGGTCAGGTCCGCATCCGGTTCATCCGGCAGCCTGATCTTCAGCGTCACATAGGCGTCGCCATGGCCGCCGCTGCGCTTGTGCAGGCCCTTGCCCTTGAGGCGAAGCGTCTTGCCGGTATTCGAGTTCGCCGGGATGGTGACGTTTACCGCCCCGTCGAGCGTCGGCACACGGATCTTGCCGCCCAGGACCGCCTCGGTCAGCGAAATCGGAACCTCGTAGCGCACGTCGTCTCCGTCGAGCTCGAAGAGCGGATGTGGCCGGATCGTTATGTCGATCAGCGCATCGCCGGACGGACCGCCATTGTAGCCCGGCTCGCCCTTGCCGCGAAGCCGCAATGTCTGTCCGTCGCGCGTGCCTGTCGGGATCTGCAGGTCGAGTGCCGAGCCATCGGGCAAGGTGATCTTCTTCTTCGCGCCCTTGAAGGCCTCGAGAAGGTCGATCTCCATGGAATAGCGGGAATCGCGGCCTCGCGACGGCTGCTGGCTACGGCCGCGACGGCTGAAGAAACTGGAAAAGATGTCGTCCTCGTCACCGAAGTCGGAGAAACTGCTATAACTTTCGTAGCGCCCGCCGGCCCCGCCTCGGGCAGAGGCATAGTCGCGATAAAAGTCGCGCGGTGCCGTTTCCGCTCCCGTGGCATCGATCTCGCCGCGGTCGAATTTGCCCCGCTTGTCCTCATCCCCCAGCACGGCGTAGGCGGCCGAAACAGCCTTGAACTTGTCCTCTGCCGCCTTGTCGCCCGGATTGAGGTCGGGATGCAGCTTCTTTGCGAGTTTGCGGTAGGCGGACTGGATTTCCTTTTGCGTGGCGTCGCGCTTGACGCCCAGGGTCTCGTAAGGATCGCTCATGCTGTCTCCTTCGGATGCCAATTGTATTGCGACCTGTTGGAGCGGGGATCATGGCAGTTCTCGGCCTTGGGGCAAGGGTGCCACACTGGGGCCCGGATCACAATCACGGGGGGCAGAGGCCGCAATTTCCAGAGCGCGAGGGGAGGCTGCCGGCGTCAGTCCTGCCGAATGCCCATGGCAGTCAGCTGGGCAGGGCGGAATTTGGCGATACCTCGGAGTAGGTAGGCTCAGCGACCTGGGGATCGCCTGGGGCGTATCAGTTCGTGAACATGTCCCGCACCAGGCGCCCGGTCTTTTGCCCGGTGCCGATCGACCTGAACGGTGTTTCCGGCGATCGCGCCTCGCCCCGGGTGAAGTTGGTGGCATGTCTCTCGCCGGTGACGAGGTGGTTGTCGATGAATCTGATGATGCCGAACGCGCTGGCACCGAAAACGATAAGCGCAACAATACTCAACACGTTACGGGAAGTCATGGTAGCTCCTTCACCTCCGATTGAAAAAATATTGTACACAATCACGGTGCTTCCAATATTCATCTATTCGGACATGGTGCAGTGCCGGGTTGCCGACTGGCATGGCGTGCATTTGCTACCGCTCACGGATATGTAACAAATGTATAACTTGCGTGTTCGCCACCCGGGTTTATAGTGACAACGCGCCCGCTCGCGACTGTTTTGAACGGGACGCCTAATGGCAGCCTAGCCGCCTTCACCCGGCAAGTTCGTCTTGCCGCCGGACTTTAGAAGGAGACAACTATGTCCATTACTATCAGTCATCTCGAAACATCGAATGCGTCCACTGTTCCGCAGTTTGAAATCGGCGCCGCCGTCAAGCGTTCGCGTGAAGCCGTAGGCTATTCCATCGATGATCTGTCCGAGACCTGCGGTCTGACAAGAAGCGAGATTGCCCACATCGAAATCGGCGCCGATACCGATCCTGTCAAGCTTCGCCGGATCGCTGCCGCACTCCGGGTCGAGGCATCGGCCTTTCTCGCCGGATAAGCTAGAAGCGCGCCCAGAAGGGTGCGCTTCTTTCTTGGGTAGCGCCATGCCCCCGCCGCAAGCGTTGGCGGTGATGCCAAGCTTCCGCACCGGGAAGCAACCGGACGCCCGCCCTTTACGGGCCCTGAATAGTCGCGCGCATCGCGCCCGGCCTATGCGCCAGTCCAGCCTGAAGCCACGCTCGCCTTTCCAGCCCTGATTTTTGCGCACGCTCGCGGATGTTGTCTTTTGAAGGCACGTATTTCGCGAGGACAAAATGATGACAAAGCGGCACGGTAAAGTCCGTGCTTGGGAGCTTCGAAGGGGCAAGTGTCTTTAGAAGGAGCCACGCGATGGCGCTCATTATTGGAAACAATCGGCCCAATATCCTCCACGGAACGCAGAACCGTGATGAGATTTTCGGCCTGGGCGGCGACGACCAACTCTTTGGTCGCGGCTCAAGTGACGAACTCTTCGGTCAAGACGGCCGCGACACCATTTATGGCGATACTGGCAATGATCACCTGATTGGCGGCCTCAACGGCGACTGGCTTTCCGGCGGGCGCGGCAATGACAAGCTTTTCGGCGGATACGGCAATGACAAGCTCTTTGGCGGTCTTCTCAATGATCGCCTCTGCGGCAATCAGGGCAACGACGTACTGAACGGCGGGCGCGGCACGAACCACCTCAATGGCGGCTCGGGAGACGACACATTCGTATTCCTTTTCGGAGATACCACGATCGAGGATTTCAAGGACGGCGCCGATATCATTCACATCTCCGAGACGCTCGGTGTCGACAACTTCCAGGACCTGGTGGCGCTGGGTACGGATGTCGGGAAGAATGTCGTCTTCGATTTCGGCACCGACGAGTTGCGCATCGATGACAAGCACCTCGCGGATCTCACGGCTTCGGATTTCGTGTTTATCTAGGAGCTTCAGAAACTGTAATGGCGGGCTTTCGCCCGCCTTGCCCGCTCCGGTCCCCGCGCGCGGTCGAAAACGTGTCGTTTGAAGGCACGCGAGGACAGAATGATGACAAAGCGTCTCGTTAATGTAGCGGCTTGGGAGTTGGAAAGGGGCGGCTTGAGAAGGAGCTAGACAATGGCGCTCATTATCGGAAACAACCGGCCCAACATCCTTCACGGAACCCAGAACCGTGATGAAATCTTTGGTCGGGGCGGCGACGACCAGCTCTTTGGCCGTGGCGCAAACGACCAGCTCTTCGGTCAAGACGGCCGCGACACCATTTATGGCGATCACGGCAATGATCATCTGCGTGGCGGCCTCAACGGGGACTGGCTCTCCGGCGGTCGCGGCAGTGACGAGATCGATGGCGGTTTCGGCAACGACAAACTCTTTGGCGGTTTCGCCGATGATGACCTCGACGGCAATCGCGGCAACGACGTGCTGAACGGCGGGCGTGGCACGAACGAACTCGACGGCGGGTTTGGCGACGACACCTTCATTTTCCGCTTCGGGCATACCACGATCGAGGATTTCGGGGTCGGCGACGATGTCATCCAGATCGCCCGGTCGCTCGGCGTCGACAACTTCCAGGAACTGGCGGCGCTGGGCAGGAATGTCGGCGATGATGTCGTCTTCGATTTCGGCTCCGATGACTTGCGCATCGATGACAAGCACCTCTCGGACCTATCGGCTTCCGATTTCGAGTTTATCTAGCCGAGCCATCGCGATGGCGGGCAGAAGTCCGCCATCGCGTGGTGTACCCCGGCTGCCCGGAACGTGATTTGTCATGGCGACGGGCGATGCGGGGCGAAGAGGAAGAGGAGACCTGCCAATGGCCATAACGCGCAAGGAAGAAGAGCGGGCACTCAGTGCCGAGGAGCGCGACGTTGTCGCCAAGACCCGGCATCCTGCAATCCAGGACCTGCCGGACAAGGAGCTGACGGAAGTCCTGCGTCGACTGCGCGACATGCGGGACAAGGCCAAGACGCAGGCTTACCAGCAGCGTCGCGAGATGCGTGGGAAATCGGCACCGAAAGGCGCTGAACCGAAGACTTCCGATGCCGGTTCACGACTGAAGACGTCGATACTGTCGATGAGCCTGAGGCGCCTGAACGCGGAAATACAGCGGCGCAAGCAGATGGCGCGGGGCCATATGCTGGTCGAGAATGCGCAGCGCGCCCTCGAACTCAAGCAGCAGGCGGAGAAGAGCAAGACACCCTTCAACACCCGGCATGCCAACAACGGCATGCGGAAGATTGCCGACGAAAAGGTGGCATCGCTTATCCGCCCGGCCGAACGGGGAAGGCTGAGAAAGGCGGGAGCGGTGGCGCAGGCCAAGCGCGACGAGGCGAGGGGATAGCGCCCGTTCAGGCGCCGGGCGACTGCCGTCTCCACTGACTGCATGGATCGGAAATGACCTGGTCGGCCAATCGGCACGGACCGAGAGGCCCGCGCCGGTGTGATCGAACAGTGATCCGTCCGGTTTTGCGTCAGCGAACGAGGCCCTGAACGTCGAAATACTTGTCGCTCGCCAGTTCGCTATAGATCGTCGAGACCGCCAGATGGCTGTTCTTCTGCTGCAGCTTGCTGGAAATCGAGCAAAGGCAGACGAGGAACTCCTTGCACTCGGTCCGGCAGACCATCAGGTCATGGGAGACGCGGCCGAGGATCTGGCTCAGCAGACGTTCGGGATCGTCGCGGCAGAAGGCCAGCAGGTTGAACAGGGTTGCCCCCAGCACCTGCATCTCTTCCTCGGAGAACGAATGGCCAGACGGGGCTTCTATGATCCGCATGAAATGCGCCTTGCCGTTGTCGGGCACGAAGGAACTGGTCCAGGAACTGTAGTTCGGATCGTACAGGATCGAAAAGGCAACTCCCTTCAGCTTGTCGCGGATCCCGTCATAGACCTCCGCCGACCAGTCTTCGGCCTTCGGGTAGGTGCTGATCTGCTCGATCAGCATGAAGATCTCGCTCAACAGTGCCGTCCAGCCGGAGCGGACCCGGTTCGAGACCGTGAGGATGTCGTCGCAGCTCTTGTTCAGGAGGGTCACCGCTTCCCCTTCTGTGCCGATCGCATGCAGCGAGGGCAGCACGATGTAGCGCACGCTGCTGCCGCGCTCGTAGTAGGTCACCAAAAGCTCGGCCACCTCGGCCAGCTTTTCGCGGATTGCGCGCGGATCCACCCGACCGCTGCGGATTGCCTCCTCGAGTTGCTTCCCGCCGTCTTGCCCGGAGGCCCGGTCGATCACGTTTTCGATCGCGGTGGACGTCTGCACGATTTCCGAAAACCGCAAGCCCATGTCGGAAATGGCGCGGTTGATGTTGTCCACTGCCGCCGAGCGGGTCGCCTCGGTGATCCCCAGTTCCTTGCGCTCGAGCTCATCGGCGCGACGCTGCTGCTCCTGAAGGCGGTGCTCTCTCCTCTGGCTCAGATACCAGGAGAAGCCGGCGGCGACGATGGTGGCACTGGTCGCCAGGTCCAGTCCGATCTGAATATTCTCAAGAGCGTTCATGCGATTTCCCGTCTGTTTCCCTGCTGAAGACGCATTGCAGGTTGCATTTGCGCAGATGGGGGATCGCATCGGGAATGTCAACGCCTTTGTTATCGAGGTTTTTCTAGTGTTATCAGATGGTTGCTGCCGGACGTGGCAACGATGTGCCGAGCTCCACGGCGGCCTCGGAGACACCGTCGTTCTCCATTTCGGAAATACCGCGATCGAGGGTTTCGGATTGGACAACGACCTCATCCAGATCGCTCAGACGCTTGGGGCATCCGGAAGCTTCAGCCTCGTTGATTTCCACCACCAATCGACAAACATCAGGCAATCCGTTACGAATTAGATCAAGGATTGGGCGCTAAGCCGCGTCCATTTCATCGCCGTCCGCAATTGCCCCACTCGTTTCATGCCCCGCTCACACCGACAGGGAGGAAAGTATGGACGAAACGAACCGTTTGCTCCTTGCAGCATTCAGGCGAAGATCGTGGCTGACGCTTTTGCATGCGCCCGCGGGCACTACGACTTCCTGGCGCGCGATACTGGCTTTCATCGCGGTCCTTGCATCGGTGCCAGCTTCTGTCGACGCCGCCGAGCGGATGGCTCTCGCGATCGCCGAATTCGACTTCAGCGACACATCCGAAGAAGTCACCGACCAAAGTCGGGAGCATGCGGCGCGCCTGCAATTGTTCGGATCCACGCTCCAGAGCGTTCTTTCCACGAACAACAGCATAGAGATTGTTCAACTGACGTGTCCAGCCGGCGAGTGCACAGGAAGAACCGCGGGGCTGAAAGCACTGTCGCAGAGGGCGAAAGATGCCGGTGCGCGATACTTGCTGATCGGAGAGATCAAGAAAATGAGCACCCTCGTCGGGCAGGTAAAATTTGCCGTTCTGGATTTGACCACCAGCAAGTCCGTCTGTGATCGCTTCCTGAGCTATCGAGGCGATAGCGATGAAGCCTGGCGGCGGGCCGCAGTCTTCGCTGCCAATGATATCCCGAAAAAGTGCCTTCCTGAATAACCGGGACGGGCAATGACAGTGCACGGGGCGGTCGCGTAGGCCGGCATCCGGTGGCGGCGCTCGGGTCAGTGATCAGGCGGCCTGTGAAGCGCTTTCATCCGCGAGGAACGGTTCGCGTGCCTGGCGCTTGTTTCACGGTTTGTTCCGGGTGCCATTTTCCGGGCACTTTGCAAGTGCCCGGAAATAGTCATGGCGTGGGCCCGTTTGAGGCTCCGATGGCTAGTACTGAGCCGTTTGGTCAGTACTGGCTTGGGTCAATTTGCAGCTACAGTCGCGTTGCCGCCGCTGATCCCGATCCCAATCACGAGCAGCCGCTGGTGGCGCCGCAGGTGTCGCACTTCTCGCAGGTGCCGTTGCGCACCATGGTGAAGTTCTGGCACTCCGAGCACATGTTGCCGGTATAGCCCTGCATGATCGAGCGGGCGCGACGTTCGGCCTCGACCTTCTTGGCTTCCGACTTGGCGCTCGCCGCGTCGGCTGCCGCCTTGTCGGAGAAGAGGGCGGTCGCCTCGGTCGGGGTCTCGAACACTTCCTCGGCAATCTCCTCGGCGAGTTCGGCGGCCCGTTCCTCGTAGTCGCGCTTGAAGGATACGACTTCCGAGGTCGAGATCGCGACGGTCGGCTCGAGCTTGCGGGCGGTGGCGCCGATCGTGGTGATCGTCGCGCCCGATGCCTTGGCCGGTGCCGCGGTCGCGGCGCCCTTCGGCTCCGACAACTGGCGCTCGCCGCCGGTGCCGGGCACCAGCGTCGGCTTGTAGCCGCGGGTCCAGCCGGTCGATACCAGGTTGGTCTTGCCTTCCTTGATGCCCTTGCCGAGCGCCGTGTTGGAGAAATCCGACGTGTCGACATGGGCGAGGTCGTTGCGGCCGAGATAGGACACGGCGAGCTCGCGGAAGACGTAGTCGAGGATCGAGGTGGCGTTCTTGATCGCATCGTTGCCGATGACGATGCCGGCCGGCTCGAACTTGGTGAAGGTGAAGGCCTCGACATATTCCTCGAGCGGCACGCCGTACTGCAGGCCGAGCGAGATGGCGATGGCGAAGTTGTTCATCATCGCACGGAAGGCGGCCCCTTCCTTGTGCATGTCGATGAAGATCTCGCCGAGGCGGCCGTCACCGAATTCGCCGGTGCGCAGATACACCTTGTGTCCGCCGATGACGGCCTTCTGGGTGTAGCCCTGGCGGCGGTTCGGCAGTTTCTCGCGCTCGCGGGTGACCTTCTCGATCACGCGCTCGATGATCTTCTCCGTGACCGTCACGGCCGCGGCGGCAGACGGCGCCTGCAGCAGTTCCTCCAGCGCATCCTCGTCGTTGTCGTCCTCGATCAGCGAGGCATTCAGCGGCTGGCTGAGCTTGGAGCCGTCGCGGTAGAGTGCATTGGCCTTCAGTGCCAGCTTCCACGAGAGCATGTAGGCGTTCTTGCAGTCCTCGACGGTTGCCTCGTTCGGCATGTTGATCGTCTTGGAGATCGCGCCCGAGATGAACGGCTGGGCTGCCGCCATCATGCGGATGTGGCTTTCGACCGAGAGGTAGCGCTTGCCGATCTTGCCGCACGGGTTGGCGCAATCGAACACCGGGAGATGCTCGGCCTTGAGGAAGGGCGCGCCTTCGAGCGTCATCGCACCGCAGACGTGGATGTTGGCGGCCTCGATGTCCTTCTTCGAGAAGCCGATATGCTCGAGCAGGCTGAAGCTCATGTCGGCAAGCTGCTCGTCGGATACCTTCAGCGTTTCCTTCAGGAAGTCGGCGCCAAGCGTCCACTGGTTGAAGACGAACTTGATGTCGAAGGCCTGCTTCAGCGCGGCGTTGACGGCTTCAACCTTGTCGTCCGTGAAGCCCTTGGCCTTCAGCGTCGACGGATTGATGGCGGGCGCCTGGTTGAGATTGCCATGGCCGACGGCATAGGCCTCGATCTCGGCGATCTGGCTCTCGGTGTAGCCGAGCGTGCGCAGCGCTTCCGGCACGGCGCGGTTGATGATCTTGAAGTAGCCGCCGCCGGCAAGCTTCTTGAACTTGACGAGCGCGAAGTCCGGTTCGATGCCGGTGGTGTCGCAATCCATGACGAGGCCGATCGTGCCGGTCGGCGCGATGACGGTCGTCTGGGCGTTGCGGTAGCCGTGCTTCTCGCCGAGTTCGACGGCCTTGTCCCAGGCGCTCTTGGCATGGGCGATCAGGTCGGCATCCGGGCAATCGCCGTGGACAAGCGCCACCGGATCGACCGACAGGCTCTCGTAGCCGGCAGTCTCGCCATAGGCGGCGCGGCGATGGTTGCGCATGACGCGCAGCATGTTGTCGCGGTTCGGCGCGAAGTTCGGGAAGGTACCGAGCTCGGCAGCCATTTCCGCCGACGTGGCATAGGCGACGCCGGTCATGATCGCGGTCAGCGCACCGCCGATGGCGCGGCCTTCGGCGCTGTCATAGGGAATGCCTGACGACATCAGCAGGCCGCCGATATTGGCGTAGCCGAGGCCGAGGGTGCGGTATTCATAGGACAGTTCGGCGATCTGGCGGCTCGGGAACTGGGCCATCATCACTGAAACCTCGAGCACGATCGTCCACAGCCGGACGGCATGCTCGTAGTCGGCGATGTCGATGTTCTTGGTCACCGGGCTCTTGAACTGCATCAGGTTGAGCGATGCGAGGTTGCAGGCGGTGTCGTCCAGGAACATGTATTCCGAGCACGGGTTGGATGCGCGGATCGGGCCGGCAGCCGGGCAGGTGTGCCAGTCGTTCATGGTCGTGTTGAAGTGCAGGCCCGGATCGGCTGATGCCCAGGCGGCATAGGAGATCGACTCCCAGAGGTCGCGGGCCTTCAGCGTCTTCATGACCTTGCCGTCCTTGCGGGCGGTCAGGTTCCATTCGCCATCGTTCTCGACGGCGCGCAGGAAGTCGTCCTTGATCGAGACCGAGTTGTTGGAGTTCTGGCCGGAAACGGTCAGGTAGGCTTCGGAATCCCAGTCGGTGTCGTAGGTCTTGAACTCGATGTCCTTGTAGCCCTGCTTGGCGAACTGGATCACCCGCTGGACGTAGTTCTCCGGCACCTGGTCCTTCTTGGCAGCGCGGATCTCGCGCTTCAGCGCCGGGTTCTGGTTCGGGTCATAGCAGGCGTCGTTGTCGGCGGCGCAATTGACGCAGGCCTTCATGATCGCCTTCAGGTGACGGGCGACGATCTTCGAGCCGGTGACGAGCGCGGCAACCTTCTGCTCCTCCTTGACCTTCCAGTTGATGTATTCCTCGATATCAGGATGGTCGATGTCGACGACCACCATCTTGGCGGCGCGGCGGGTCGTGCCGCCCGACTTGATGGCGCCGGCGGCGCGGTCGCCGATCTTGAGGAAGCTCATCAGGCCGGAAGAGCGGCCGCCGCCCGAAAGCTTTTCGCCTTCGCCGCGCAGATGCGAGAAGTTGGAGCCGGTGCCGGAACCGTACTTGAAGAGACGCGCCTCACGCACCCACAGGTCCATGATGCCGCCTTCGTTGACGAGATCGTCCTCGACCGACTGGATGAAGCAGGCGTGCGGCTGCGGATGCTCGTAGGCCGACTTCGACTTGGTGAGCTTGCCGGTGAAGGGGTCGACATAGAAGTGGCCCTGGCCGGGGCCGTCGATGCCATAGGCCCAGTGCAGGCCGGTGTTGAACCACTGCGGCGAGTTCGGCGCCACGCGCTGGGTGGCGAGCATGTAGGCGAGTTCGTCGCGGAAGGCCAGCGCATCTTCCTCGGACGAGAAGTAGCCGCCCTTCCAGCCCCAGTAGGTCCAGGTGCCGGCGAGACGGTCGAAGACCTGACGGGCGTCGGTTTCCGAGCCGTAGTGCTTTTCCTTCGGCAGGTCCTTCATCGCGGCTACGTCGGCTTCGGAGCGCCACAGCCAGGAGGGAACGCTGTTTTCCTCGACCTTCCGCAGCTTGGCCGGAATGCCGGCCTTGCGGAAATACTTCTGCGCCAGGATATCGGCGGCTACCTGGGAAAACTGCGCGGGTACGTCAATGTCTGCCAGCCGGAAGACGATCGAACCATCGGGGTTCTTGATCTCGCTGGTGGCCTTGCGAAACTCGATGTCTGCATAGGGGGACTGTCCGGCCTTGGTGAAACGACGTTCTATGCGCATGTCCCTATATCCTCGTTAGTGAGCGCCGGCGCGGGCGCAAAAAGGCGTGTCCGGCCACGCGGTGGGTAGCGCGCAGCCAGTGTTTCATTTTCGGTTTTGCCGGGAGATCATCCGGAGATGAGGACCCTGTATCTTGTGCTGAAATCGGCTGCAAACTCTAAATATAGTGCATCGCGAGAAATTAACAACTTCCTGTGCGGTTCCCAGCCCATCCCTTTTCATACGTCGGCGGGGCCGTCAAAATCGACAGGAAAGCCTCACGGCCGACCCCTCATGGATCGGATCCGCAACTCCAAACACGATTTCGGAAGAGAACCGGTGTCTTGAACATTTCCGGTCCCGTCGGCCCCGCGACGTGAACCTATCTTTGAGCTTTTCGCTGATTCTCGTCAAGGGCTGGTTTTTGTCAGATTTTTAACCACAAGATATTGTGTCGCCTTATTGTGGAAAACGGGGAAACACGACTTCGCCCTATAATTCAATCGGTTGTGCGGAAAAGCGTGGTCAAGGGGGGCTATGAAATAAGGCGCGCGACCGTTTACTGGGGAAAAGTCTGCCTTTTTTCTGCCTTGTTGTGTTCCGGTCCTTCACACCGGTTGGCAAAGATGCTTAGGCCCGCGCAAATGCCAATCCGAAGCCGAAATGGGGCCGGAAATCAAGGCAGGCGGCAGGCAACAGGCGGGCGGAAAGGGCCGATCCGGTCGCGGGCCGCTACGCCGCCGCGGCCGCACGATGGTGGCGGTCCCACCATTTCTCCACTTCCATGACGAGCAGCAGACCGAGTGCCAGCAGCCCCAGCAGCCGCCATTCGGCAAAGCTGACCGGCGCGACCTTGAGGGTATTCTCGAGCACGGGCACATACATTGCGAGGATGTGCAGTCCCTGGGCCGCGACGATGCCGATCAGCAGCAGCGGATTGGAGAAGAACGGCAACCGGAAGATCGAGCGGCGCTCGGAGCGGCTGTTGAAGGTCTGGACGTTTTCGAAGAGCACGAACAGCAGCAGCAGCAGGTTGCGGGCGGCGGCTTCGGAATAGCCTGCCGAAAGCAGCCAGTAGAACGTGGCGAAGCCGGCGATCGTCATGAACAGGGTGGCATGAAGGATGCGGCGGATCATCACCCGGTCGAAGATCGGTTCCGAGGGCTTGCGCGGCGGCTGCATCAGCTCGTCGCCCTCGGGCTTCTCCGCTGCTAGCGCCACATCCTGAATGCCGTTGGTCACGAGGTTCAGCCACAGCAGTTGCACCGGCAGCAGCGGCATCGGCAGCCCAAGCGGGATGGCCAGCAGGAAGAGCAGCACTTCCGCAGCTCCGGTCGAAACCAGCATGAAAATGACTTTGCGGATATTCGCATAGGCGACGCGGCCGTCGCGTATGCCGCCGACGATCGAGGCGAAATTGTCGTCGGTGATGATGATGTCGGCACTTTCCTTGGCGACATCCGTGCCCTTCAGTCCCATGGCGATGCCGACATGCGCGTGCTTGAGCGCCGGCGCGTCGTTGACGCCGTCGCCGGTCATGGCGACGAAATGGTCGTTGCGCGCCATCGACAGCACGATTGCGAGCTTCTGGTCGGGCTTCATGCGGGCATAGATGCGGGCATGCTCGGTCAGCGCGTCGAGCGCAGGCTCCCCTGCCTGTTCCGCCTCGCGCACCATGTCGCCCGTCACCACCTGGTCGCGGGAAAAGACCATGCCGGCCTCGGCCGCAATGGCCGCCGCAGTGCGCGGATCGTCACCGGTTATCATCGCCACGTCGATCCCGGCCTTGTAGCACGCGGCAATGGCATCGGGGACTTCCGGGCGGATCGGGTCTTTCATCCCGACCAGACCGAGAAAGACGAGCCCGGATAGCTGTCTTTGCCTGTAGCTGCCGTCCGGGCCGGGCGCGACCTCGCCGGCTGCGAAGGCGAGGACCCGCAGGCCGCGCGCGGCGAGATCCTCCTTCTGCGCCAGCAGTGTCGCGACATCGATCGGGGCCGAGCCGCCTTCGGTTGCCATCCGGTCGCACATGGCGATCACCGTCTCGGTGGCGCCCTTGACGAAGGCATGGACGCCGTTTCCCATCTCGTGGAAGGATGCCGCATATTTGAGGTCGGGTTCGTAGGGGATGGCGGCAACTTCGGGATAGAGTTGCGCCAGTTCGTCGTGGACGATGCCGCCCTTGTGGGCGGCGGCGAGCAGGGCGATGTCGACAGTGTCGCCCGTCTCCGTCCACCCGTCGGGGCCATGGCGTAGAACCGCCTCGTTGGGCAATGCGGCGGCAAGGAGCAGCGGCCGTGATCGTGCGACTGCAGCCTCGCTGTCGCCGGCGCCATTTGCGATTTGCAGGCCGGCCTTGTTCAGGTCATGGCCGGTCTCGAAGGTGATGTCGGTGCCGTCGGGCAGGCAGGCGTCGGTCACCGTCAATCGGTTCATCGTCAGGGTGCCGGTCTTGTCGGTCGCGATCATCGTGCAGGAACCGAGCGACTCGATCGCCGGCATGTTTCGGATGATCACATGGGTTCCGGCCATGCGCCGCATGCCGATCGCCAGCGCCACCGAAATGGCGACGGGCAGGCCTTCCGGAATGGCGCTGACCGCGAGCGCGACGCCCATCAGGAAGAGTTCGTGCAGTCCCGAGCCGCGCAGCAGGCCGATTACCACCAGCACGGCAATGGAGATGCCGACCGAAAGTGCAATCGTGCGGGAGAAGCGCTCGAGCCGGATCATCAGCGGCGGCTGGGAAATGGAGCGTTCGGAGACGGCGGCGGCAATCTGGCCGATTTCGGTCCGGCTGCCGGTTGCGAAAACCGTGCCGCGGCCGCGGCCACGGGTGATGAGCGTGCTGGCGAAGAGCATCCCCGAATGATCGGCCGGCGAGCCGGCAGCCGTATCTCCGTAAGGTGACTTTGTCACGGGCAGGGATTCGCCGGTCAGCAGTGACTCGTCGCATTGCAGGCCGTCCGCCTCGAGCAGCCGGATGTCGGCTGGTACCCGGTTGCCGCTTTCAAGCAGCACGTAGTCTCCCGGCACGAGATCGCGGGCGTCGATCTCCTGTCTTGACCCGTCACGGATCACGACCGCATGCGGTTGCTCGAGATTGCGCAGCGCCGCAGCGGCCTTGCCAGCCGAATATTCCTGAATGGTGCCGATGATACCGTTGACGAGAAGGACGAAGCCGATGAACACCGCATCGCTCGGATCACTGATCGCCAGCGACACCACTGCGGCTGCGAGCAGGATATAGATCAGCGGGCTGAGGAACTGTCTGAGGAAAACGCGGACAATGCCGGGCGGCTTCGCGCTCGGCAGCGTGTTCGCGCCGTATTCGAGCAGCCGATCATCGACTTCCGACTGGCTCAGACCCTGGGATGCATCGGCAACATTGGTGTTGATGTCCATAAGCGCATGTTCCCGGCCCTTAGCGGAGCCACCTTGATCCAGGTCAATATCGCTTGTCACAATGTCGAGATGGGCAGGGTAGGAGAAAGAGACGGGATCGGCCAGCCCATCTCCCTCTCCGGATTTCGACAAAGGGAGCCTGTCTTGAGGGCAGGGCGCGGCAATGTCGGGCAGCGCTCACCAGTCGGTGACATGATGCGGTGGCTCGCCGGACGCCGGAAGCATCGCCAAAAAGAAACCGGCCCGCAAGCGATGCCTGCAGGCCGGTGAAGGTGTCTTGTGCGAAATTGCTGTTGGGCTCGTCAGCCCTTGGCGCCATTCTTGGCAATCGGCTCCTGGAAGGTGAAGCCCATATCCCAGGGGAAGAAGATCCAGGTATCCTGGCTGACTTCCGTCACGAAGGTATCGATCATCGGCACGCCCTTGGGCTTGGCATAGACGCAGGCGAAATGGGCCTTCGGCAGCATGGCGCGCACTTCGGCCGCCGTCTTGCCGGTGTCGGTGAGGTCATCGACCACGAGGATGCCTTCGCCCTCATTGCTGAGCAGTTCGGGCGAAATGCCCTTCAGCAGGTTCATCTCGCCCTGGTTGACGTAGTCGTGGTAGGAAGCGATGCACACGGTCTCGATCAGGCGGATGTTCAGTTCGCGCGAGATGATCGCCGCCGGCACGAGACCGCCGCGGGTGATGCAGACGATTGCCCTGAACGGCTGCTCCATGCCGGCGAGGCGCCAGGCAAGCGCGCGGGCATCGCGGTGGAACTGATCCCAGGATACGGGAAAGGCTTTATCGGGAAGCGACATGACGAATTGGGTCTCCGGGGCGCGTTGAAATCCGAATGCCGGCGCGAGACCGGCGCCATTGATCGGTCGCCACAGCACCCTTCATGCGGCCGCGAGGTGCCCGGAGAAACTGGAGCAGTCCGCACGTTCATGCCTGCGCGAACTGCCTGTTGCCGGAAGGCTCCGTCATTGGTCGCTGCTATTTGCGGGAAAACGCCCGCAAACGCAAGTCCCGTCCGCCGGAGGCCAGATGGCGAAGGCCGGTTTTTCCGGCTCAGCGCGACAGCAAGGTCGGTGCCGTCATCGATTCCATGACGGAACGGGTCACGCCGCCGAACAGCATTTCCCACAGCCGCGAATGACCATAGGCGCCCATCACCAGGAGATCGATGCTGCTGTCGGACAACCGGTTCTCTATCACTGAAGCGGCGGACACGCCATTGGTGATGTCGGTGGTGATCTTGACGTTGACGCCGTGGCGGGAAAGTGTCGTGGCGATTTCGGCGCCTGCGGTTTCGGCAGACTGGGCTGCAAGATCGACAGGATCGACCGAGAAGATCTCGACTTCATCGGCCCCCTTCAGCAGCGGAATGGCATCGAACGTGGCGCGGGCTGCCTCGCGCGATCCGTTCCAGGCGACGAGCGCCCTCTTGATCGGCCTCGGTTCCTTGAGGACATAGGGCACCATCATCACCGGGCGGCCGCTTTCGAACAGGAAGGTCTCGAGGTCGGCACGGCGCTCGGTGCGGTCGTCGGGGTTGCTCTGGACTGCAATGACGAGATCGGAACTGCGCGCGCTGTCGATGATCGCCTGCGAGTTGAAACCGGCGCCAGTAAGGAAGCTTCGCCATTCGAAGGATACACCCTGGATCCTGGCCTCTTCGCGGAAGATCGCTTCCGTCTCCTTGGTCTCTTCGCGGGCGAGCTCCTGCAGCGCCTGGACCGAAGCCGGATCGGGAATCTCCATCGGCGCGACGATCGGAACCGTCGCCAGTCGTTCGGCATGCAAGCCGATTACGTGGGCGTCATGTTCGCTGGCCAGCGCGCAGGCGAACTTGGTCGCTTGTTGCGTGGTCCGCGGGCTGTCCAGTACTACGATGATAGTCTTATACGCCATGACGATCTCCTCGAACGGCTTTCTTGTTACCCGCATAATGCCCGGCCCGTACCGAGGTTCCTTGACCTCGGTCAATTCTCCGTTGCTAATATTTATCCAGCAAATTCAAGGATACGCAAGGGCCAAGCATCGTCATTCCGTATGATTGATGACCGTCAGTCGATGGTCTTAGCGTCGATGGCGTTCTTTGCCGCGGCGGTTGCGTCGAGCATGACGCCTATATCTGCGACTGCAGCATCGATTATGTCCTCGCTGCGTGCGCGCACGACGATTTCGGTCGAGAATTTCCGTCCGTCATAGCGGGGATAGGAGCCGATGCTGGTCTCGGGGTGGGCTTTCTGGATGGCGGCGAGCGCAGTGCCGATGTCGCCTTCGGGGAAGGGGCAGGGAACAGCGCGCGAGAGCATGCGGGCGCCGCCCTTCAGGGTCGGGAGGACCGCGTCGAGCATAGCTTCGAAGACCTGCGGTACGCCGGCCATTACGTGGACGTTGCTGATGACGAAACCGGGGGCAGTGGAAACCGGGTTCGGGATATGGCGGCTGCCCTCGGGCATCCGCGCCATGCGCTGGCGTGCCTCGGTGAATTCCAGCCCGCGCCGGTCATACATGTCTCCAAGCAGGGACATTGCGTCGGGATCGTGGATGCAGGGCACCCCGAAGGCTGCCGATATGGCGTCGGCGGTGATGTCGTCATGGGTCGGTCCGATGCCGCCGGAGGTGAAGACGTAATCGTAGCGCGTGCGCAACGCGTTCACCGCCTCGACGATCGCGCCTTCCACGTCGGCGACGATGCGCACCTCCTTCAGGTCGATGCCGGAGATCAGGAGCATATCGGCGAGATGGCCGATGTTCCTGTCCTTGGTGCGGCCGGAAAGCAGTTCGTCGCCGATGGCGACCATGGCGGCGGTGACGATGGGCTGTGTGCTCATGATGTACCCGTTTCGAGAGGAGCTAGAAGGTTTAGCCACGAATGGCGGGAAAGCAAGGGCCGGCGGTTCGTGCGGCCGCATTGTGATCGCGGAGGTGAATGCAAGGGGGTAATCGTCTTCAATTGCTGAACACTGCGTTGCCTTCGCGGCGGCTGGCGCGGCCCGGCCGGATCGTTACATGTTCTGCCGAGACGATAATCCACTGGTTGCAAAGGAAGACTCAAATGGCAAAAGTTCTGGTGCTCTACTACTCCTCCTACGGTCATATCGAAACCATGGCCTATGCCATGGCGGAGGGCGCGAAGTCGGCCGGCGCCGACGTCACGGTCAAGCGCGTTCCCGAACTCGTCCCGGAAAATGTCGCCAAGGAGTCGCATTTCAAGCTCGACCAGAAGGCACCGATTGCCAGCGTACAGGAACTCGAGGAATACGACGCGATCATCGTCGGCGCCGGTACCCGTTTCGGTACCGTCGCATCACAGATGCGCAATTTCTGGGATCAGACCGGTGGCCTCTGGTTCAACGGCAAGCTGATCGGCAAGGTCGGCTCGGTCTTCACCTCGTCCGCCACCCAGCATGGCGGTCAGGAAAGCACCATCCTCGGCTTCATCCCGACGCTGCTTCATCACGGCATGACGGTCGTCGGCCTGCCTTATTCCTTCCAGGGGCAGATGGGCGTCGACGCGGTCAAGGGTGGTTCGCCTTACGGCGCCACCACCATTGCCGACGGCGACGGCTCGCGTCAGCCGTCTGAAGTCGAGCTGGAAGGTGCCCGTTTCCAGGGCGCCCACGTCGCCAGGATCGCTGCCAAGCTCGCCGGCTGATCGCACGAACCGCTACTATGTATGAAAGGGCGCGGCAAATCTGCCGCGCCTTCTTCGTTTCTGGCCAGCCGGCGATCCGGCAGCGACCAGGGCAGGCGGCCAGAGCCATCGGCAGGACGGTCATTGACCCCAGGAGTGCTTTAGCTCATGCTTATATAAATCACCGCAGCTAACCACGGGATTGGACATCAGGCCGGAGCGAAGAAGCGACCGCAAGTGCTGCCTGTGGCCGTGCCAATGGAGCCGGGAACCTTTTGCGCGCTAGCGACATTTGATGATTGCGTGGCTGATGTCTTGTGTCCACCTCGACGACAGGAGGCACCATGAACGGAATTTGGCACCTTTCGACCATCCTGATGGCGCTCCTCTGCGTAACTGCTCCCGCGGCAGCCAACGAGGCGAATTTCCTGAAATCGCTGCAGGGCCAATGGACCGGCGGCGGGCCGGTGCGCATTCGCGTCAACTGGTCGCCGATCACCGTGTCCTGCAACTTCGATACCCAGGCGGACAACAACACGCTAACGATGAAGGGGACCTGCCGCGGCCTGATGTTCATGTCCCGCTCGATCAGTGCCGACATCCGCTACAGGAATGCCGGCTATTCCGGCTGGTATATCGGTCCCAAGGGCGGCCGCGCCCGTGTCAACGGCAGCCGCGTCGGCAATGCCATCGACCTGATCATTCATTGGCCGAAGACGATCAATGGCGACCGTATTGCCGACCTGACGGTCCAGAAGATCGGGTCCAACGGCATGAAGCTGATGACCGTCGACGTCGACCCGAAATCCGGCAAGCCGGTCGTCACCAGCGACCTCAACCTGACGCGGAAGTGATGGTCGGTGTTATCGCGATTATATACAGCGGCGACATCATCACTGAATTTCCAACACAATTGTTTGTTGGTGCGGACGACGGGGATCGAACCCGTATGACCATAGGCCGACAGATTTTAAGTCTGTTGCGTCTACCAGTTTCGCCACGTCCGCGTGCCATCCTCTTTCAAGGAACGGCAACCAAAGGTCAAGGCCCGGCAGGCGGGAACAGTCCATTCCTGCGTTTTGCGTCGTTCGGCCCGGCCGGTAAGAAGCATAAGGCAAGGATGTACCACCGCAGCCCGTGGCCGTGAAAGATTGTAGTCTATAAAAATAATCGAAAATATGGTGTTCGTCCGTCGGTCCTGCGTTATAATCGGCATCACGACTGCTGGTGTCCGGTGTCGGGACAAGAGGATGGAGGATGCAGGATGAACATGTTTGCCCATGCATTGGCGGAGGTGGCTGGCCATCTTGCAACCGGTCGGCGGCCGGCCCGCGGCCTATGGGGCGAACAACCCCGGCGCCTGAACCGGCGCCTGAACCGGCGCAAGATCGGCCGGCTGGCGCTGTTCTATGC
>JAEWPB010000164.1 GCA_023399465.1 Pseudomonadota bacterium | reverse complement strand
CTCCCAAGCCCTATTCCGTCCGCGGACGCTGGCACCATGGCGGGCCGCAAGGCGAGAACCTGCTGATCGCCACGATCTCACCCGTTGTGGACGGAGATGGCCGATGAAATCCATCTCCATTCCCGCCTTCCGCCCGCGGCAGAAACGCCTCGGTCTTACCGCATCAAACATGGAACGCCTCCTTGGCGACCCTTCTGCCCGGGCGATGCTGGAAATGATCGGCGACGGCGTGATCGTCTTCGACGCCGAGGGGCGGTTGTTGTTCATGAGCCAGACGGCCATGCGTGCCTTGCCGGAAGACCGCCGCGCGCCTCCGGTGGCGGGTCAGGAACAGCGAACCGCAGAGAGCCTTTCAGTCCGAACGGGATGCGATCTTACGCCGCTCGTCTCCGGTCAGTCGACGGGCGTCCGATCCCTGACCCTCAAGCGGCCGGACGATCCGGGGGGCGCGGAGTTGCCCGTCGTCCTGCACAGCCTGCCGGACGAAACCGGTGCGCCTGCAATCCGGGTCGCGTTCCTGAGGAACCTGGCGTCGCGAGGGCCGGACGCGGAACGGCAACCACTCATAAGGCGCGGCGAGGCGATGCCAGTCTTCCAGCAGCGACTTGAGCCTCTGATCGAGCTGGGCCTGAAGGCTTTCAAGGCGAAGCGGCGCATTCTGCTGCTCGGCGAAACCGGCGTCGGCAAGACGACGCTCACCATGCAGATGCATCACCAGAGCGGGCCGGCCGGCCGGCCGTTCATTCATATCAACTGCTCCAGTATCAGCGAGAGCCTGTTCGAAGCCGAGATGTTCGGCTACGAGCGCGGTGCCTTTACCGGGGCGCTCGCCGGCGGCAAGGCGGGATTCATCGAGGCCGCATCGGGCGGCACCCTTTTCCTCGACGAAATCGGCGACATGCCCCTTTCCCAGCAGGCCAAACTACTCAAGTTTCTGGAGGACGGCACGATCCAGCCGGTCGGCAGTCCTCGGTCGAAGTCGGTCGATGTCTATGTCGTCTGCGCCACCAATCGCGACCTTGCGCAGGAGGTCGCGGCACGACGCTTCCGAGAAGACCTTTACTACCGCATCGCCATGATCCCGCTCGACGTGCCGCCGCTGCGCGCCCATCGCGAGGAACTGCCGGTCCTCATCGACACGATGGTCGCCAATCTCAATCTGGCGCGATCGCGGCCGCTCAAGCTGTCGCTGGAATGCCGGGCGCACATGGTCGCGCACAATTATCCCGGCAACATGCGCGAGTTGATCGGAGTGATATCGCGGCTCGATGTGGTAGCCGAGGAGGTCGCCGAAGTTCATCACCTGCCAGCCGGCATGCTGGGCCCGAGGCCCGCGCCACTTCCAGAACAAGCCGTCGACGATACCCTGCCGCTCAAGATGCGGATTCAGGCCTACGAACGCAACCTCATCGAAGAGGCGGTGGCGCGCACGAAATCGAAACGCCAGGCGGCAAAATCGCTCGGGATGGATGTCGCCTCGCTCATCCGAAAATTGTCGCGGGCCGACTGAACCGACAACCGGTGACTGACTGCCGATCCTCTATGGTCAACAGACATTCCCCCAGGCTCATTCCGATGGAGCAGAGACGACATTGACTGAAAGGTATCGATTGATACCTAGACGCATCCACCGCCTCTAGCGCACACGAGTGGCGTTGATTTCTGGCCAAGCCAGGCCCGGATTGCTGAGGAGGAAAAACAGGAAATGTCTACAGTCACCATCGACAACGTCACGGACGTCGTAATCTCTGCTCTTGGAAAGCATGGCGAAATCACCCCGCGCAATAGCGAAGTGCTGACAGCGCTGATCCGCCACATTCATGATTTTGCCCGCGAGGTGAAGCTGCAGCACAGCGAATTCCTCTATGCCTGCGACTTCCTGGCCCGCGCCGGTCAGCTGTGCGATGACAAGCGCCAGGAATTCATTCTGCTGAGCGACATCATCGGCCTCGAAGTGCTGGTCGACATGCTCAGCCACGGCGCGGAAGAAGGCGCGAGCGAATCCACCGTTCTGGGCCCGTTCTATCGCGAGAACCCGCCGGTGCTGCCGAAGGGCGCCAGCATCTCGCAGATGCATTTCGACAATGAGGAAACCATCTATTTCGAGGGCCGCATTCTCGACACCGCCGGCAAACCGATCGAGGGCGCGCTGGTCGATGTCTGGGAGGATGCGCCGAACGGGCTTTACGAAAACCATGACCCGAACCAGCCCGACTACAACCTGCGCGGCCGGTTGCAAACCGATGAGAACGGCCATTACGCCTTCCGCGCCGTGCGCCCTGTTGCCTATCCGATCCCTGATGATCACACCGCAGGCGAACTGATCCGCGCCATGGGCCATCATCCGATGCGTCCCAGCCACATGCATTTCATGATCCAGAAGGACGGCTACCACCGGCTGATCAGCCAGGTCTTCGACTCGCGTGATGAGTATCTCGAGAACGACTCGGTCTTTGCGGTGAAAGAGAGCCTGATCGGCCAGTACCACGCAGCCGCGCCAGAACTCGAAGTCGATCTGCATATCAAGTTCGATTTCGTCCTTTCGAAAGCCAAGTAATGCTTGCCGGGTTCGGGTTGCCCCCGAACCCGCCTCAACAGGTAGATTAAAATATGTCGCTGACGCTGCATTGGTCCCCGCGTTCGCCCTATGTGCGCAAGGTGATGGTTGCGCTTCATGAGAAGGGCCTTGCGGATCAGGTTACCACGATCCGCACTGCCGCCGATCCGCTGATCCCGCATGAGGGGCTCATGCAGATCAATCCGCTGAGCAAGATCCCCACCCTGGAGCGCGATGGTGCATTGCCGATCTTTGATTCGCGCGTGATCATGGAATGGGCCGATGCCACGGGTCGGAGCGGCCCGCAGCTGTTTCCAGCGGAACCGGAAGCCCGCTGGCAGGCGCTCTCGCTCGAGGCAGTGGGCAACGGGCTGATCGACATCGCGCTGCCCTGGCTGGTCGAAGAGCGGATGCGCCCCGCCGAGGCGCGCTACCAGCCGCAGATCGACGCCTGGCGGCGCAAGCTCAACAGCGCGGCCGACTGGCTGGAGACACGAATCGACCAGATCGCGGCCCGGCCCTTCGATGCCGGTCATCTCTCGATCGGCGTGGCCTTCTGCTACATCGACTTCCGTTTCAGCGCAGAAATCTGGCGCAACGACCGTCCGCGCCTTGCCGCCTGGCATGCCGAATTCTGCACACGCGCATCTGTCAAGGCCACCGAGTTCCGCGACGACCCCCGCCCGACCGCCTGACGGCCGGCTGTACGACAGGATTTGTCATGAAGATTACCAAGGTCGAAGCCATTCCCTTCGACATTCCCTATGTCCACCCGCTGAAATTCGCCTCGGGCGCCGTACACGTTGCAGAACACGTTCTGGTGCGGGTGCACGGCGAGGATGGCGTTATAGGTCAGGCGGAGGCCCCGCCGCGCCCGTTCACCTATGGCGAGACCCAGGCCGGCATCAAGGCAGTGGTCGAGGGCATCTTCGCGCCACAGATCATAGGTCTTGATAGCCTCGAGCGGGAGAAGATCCAGGCCCTGCTCAACCGCACGGTAGGCAATCCCTGCGCCAAGGGAGCGTTGGATATCGCGCTGTGGGACCTCAACGGCAAAGAGCTTAACCAGCCGGTTAGCCGACTGCTCGGCGGTTATACCGATCGGCTGCGTGTGAGCCACATGATCGGCTTCGACGAGCCCGCCAAAATGGTCGAGGTCGCCCAAAGCTTCATGGAGCGCTACGGCATCGCCACCTTCAAGGTGAAGGTTGGCCGGCGTCCTTTCATGCTCGACGTCGAAGTCTGCCGCGCGCTCAGAGCACATTTCGGCGACGCGATCGACCTCTACATCGATGGCAACCGCGGCTGGACGGCCTCGGAATCGGCGCGCGCGCTCAAGGCGATGGAAGATCTCGATCTGCTGTTTGCCGAAGAGCTCAATCCGGCCGATGACGTGATGGGCCGGCGCTGGCTGGTCAGCCAGGCCCGCATTCCCTTCTTCGCAGATGAATCGGTTTCGCGCCCCGCAGAGGTGGTGCGCGAATTGATTGACGGCTCGGCAACGGCGATTTCGATCAAGACCGCACGCACCGGCTTTACCCAGTCGCAGCGGGTGTTGTTCCTGTCGGAATCGCTGGGGGTCGAGAACTACATCGGCAACCAGATTGACGGGCAGGTCGGTACCATGGCGTCGCTGGTCTTCGGCGCGGCCTACCGCGCGACATCCGAACGGGCGGCGGAATTGTCGAACTATCTCGACATGAGCGATGATCTTCTGGCAGAACCCCTGCAGATCGAGGGTGGCGAGATGCGCCTGCGGAATTTGCCTGGCACCGGGGTCGTGATCGACGAGGACAAGCTGCGGCGCTACCGCCAGGACCAGTAAGGACGCGTACCGGTTCCGAGCCCTGGTTTGTTGACCGCAGAGAAAGGCCCGTCCCGGCAGCGCCGCTGAAGAGGCTCTTCTCCGCCGACTTTATTGATTGAGCAGTTGAATTCTGCGGTATAGGTTGGCGCGAGAAGACAAGGCCCTGAGGCGGGATGAACTTTCGGCATTTGAATTATTTCCTGGCTGTCGCCGAGGAGCTGCATGTCGGCCGTGCGGCGGAGCGGCTTGGCATTGCGCAGCCGCCGCTCAGCCGGCAGATCAAGCAATTCGAGACCGAACTTGGCGTGCTGCTGTTCCACCGCGGTCGTAATGGCATTTCTCTGACACAGGCCGGGCAGCGGCTGCAAGAACGCGGCCGACAGATCCTCGGCCTTGTCGCTGACAGCGAGCGCGAGGTCCGCCGGATCGGTCAGGGCATGGAGGGGCGGCTTCGGCTCGGCTATGTCGGGTCGGCGGTCTATGGCATCCTGCCCAATATCGTGAAATCGTTCCGTGCTGCTTTTCCTGATGTCTTTCTAACCCTGACGCCGATGAACAATGACGGCCTGCAACGCGGGTTGATCCGGCGCGAAATCGACCTTGCCATTGCTCGGCCCGGTCTGCGCGACAGCGAGATCCTGACCCGCTCGCTGATCTCGGAGCCTCTGATTGTAAGTGCGCCGGACGCGCTGTTTCCCGGACGCGGCGCGATCAGCCCCGAAGAGGTTTCGGGGCAGTTGCTAATTCTCTATCCCGAGTTTCCTCGTCCCAGTTTCGCCGATCTGGTGTTGGAATGCGCTGAGCGCCATGGCATCAGCACCGAGCGGGTGCTCTTCACCATGGATGTCAATACTGCCATCGGTCTCGTGGCAGTGGGCGAGGGCGTGGCCATCGTGCCGCGTTCGGTTGGGACCATGCAGCGCAATGGCATCCGCTTCCACACCTTCAGCAGCCCGATCGGCGAGACCGGGCTGTCAATCAATCACCGGATCGACGATCAAAGCATCCACCTGCACAATTTCGTTTCCATTGCACGGACTGTGGGCCGAAGTCTGTAGCGGGGCGGCTCTGTCGCGTCAAAGAGGGTTCTGCACGATCGGGTGTCAGTTCGACTCTTGGCTCACTTACGTCTTGCTTGCGTCTCAATGCTTGTCTTGCCGCAGATGCACGCGCCCGAGGAGGGAGGGCTCACCTGAAGTCCTTCCGCGGATCGCGGTCAGAACAAGCACGCCCAACGTCAAGATATACGGCGCAGTCATCGTCAGGTAGACGGGGAGTATCAGATCGCCAGTTGGCGGGGCCACCACCAAGCCGCATGAGGGCGCGCAAGCCGCTCTTTACGGAAGACGGAAACACAGCCCGGGCCGCCGCCGACCGATGGCGACGGTTCACTGAACCTCGGGCAGCGCCTCGCGCTCGAGCCATTCCGGGTCGATCTCCGGCAGCGGGATCGCATCGAGCAGCGCCCGGGTATAGGCGGATTTCGGGGCGGCGAAGACTTCCTCGCAACGGCCTGCCTCGACGACCTTGCCGAACCGAAGCACGTAGACACGGTCGCAGATGGCTCTGATGACGCTGAGGTCGTGGCTGATGAAAGCCATGGCCAGGCCCATGTCGCGCGCGAGATCCTTCATCAGGTTGAGAACCTGAGCCTGCGTGGAAACGTCGAGGCCGGACACGATTTCGTCAGCCAGCACGAAATCCGGTTCGAGCAAGGCGGCGCGGGCAATGCCGACGCGCTGGCGCTGGCCGCCGGAGAGTTCGTGCGCGTTGCGGCCGAGCACGACCTTGGGCAGGGTGAAGCGCTCCAGTATCTTGAGGACTTTCGTCTCTGCCTCGGCCGCATTGCTCGCCAGCCCGTGCAGCAGCATCGGCTCCACCAGGATGCGGCGGATGGAGTGGCGCGGGTTCAGCGAGGCCATCGGATCCTGGAAGATCATCTGCATGCGGCGGCGCAGCGGGCGCATCCTGTTGTCGGGCAGGCGCGTGATATTCTCGCCGTCGAAGTGGATGTCGCCGGCCGAGGTATCGACGAGGCGTAGCAGAGCGCGGCCGAGCGTCGTCTTTCCCGAGCCGGATTCGCCGACGATACCGACAATTTCACCGCGCTTGATGTCCATGTCGACACCATGCAGGACCTTGTGTCCGCCGGATTTTCCGAACACCCCGCCTGCGCCATAAGTGACCTCGATACCGCGGGCTTTGAGAAGATAGTCGGTCATCGCGTGATTCCGATCTCGGCCCGCAGTTGCTCGAAGACTGATTGCGGCACCGGCTCGAGGCCGGTATCCGGCCGGTCGTAGCGCGGGCCGGCTGCCATCAGGGCCTTGGTGTAGATGTGGTTCGGTCGCTGCAGCACATCAGCGGTGCTACCCTGCTCGATCACCTTGCCCGAATAGAGCAGGGTGACGCTGTCGCAGATCTGCGCCACAACGCCGAGATCGTGAGTGACGAAGATCACGCCCGTGCCATGAGCCCGCTGCATCCCGCGGATTAGGCGGAGGATCTGTTTCTGCACGGTTACGTCGAGCGCCGTTGTCGGCTCGTCCGCGATCACGAGTTTGGGTTCTAGCGCAAAGGCCGAGGCAATCAGCACGCGCTGGCGCATTCCGCCCGAGAGTTCGTGCGGATAGGCGCGCAGCACGCGTTCGGGGTCGCGGATATGCACCTCCTCCAGCAGGGTCAGCGCACGGTCGCGGGCGGCCCTGGCCGACAGGCCGCGCTTGAGGCGCAGTCCATCCGTCAGTTGCGCCTCGATACGGCGGCCGGGATTGAGCGCGGTCTGCGGATCCTGCGGAATGAGCGAGATCTCGCTGCCCATGATCTGGCGCAGCGCCGGCGCCGGCATTGTCAGCAGGTCGCGGCCTTCGAAATTGATCAAACCGCCGGTGACGCGGACGGTGCGCGGCAGAATGCCGAGCAGCGCCTTGGCGATGGTCGATTTGCCCGCGCCGCTTTCGCCAACGAGACCCCGAACCTCACCGCGTTCGAGCGTGAGCGCAACATCGCGCAGCACGGGTGCCCCGCCGTCCCGATCCGACACCGCCGATAGGCCATTGATTGAGAGAAGAGGTACGGTCATCGGCGCATCATCGGGTCGAGGGCGCGGCGCAGGCCGTCGCCAAGCTGGTTGAAGGCGAGAACGGTAAGGAACAGCATGACAAGAGGTGCCACCAGGACCCACCATCCCTGATAAATGATCTGCCGGCCTTGCGCGATCATGCCGCCCCAGGTGGGGGTGTCGGAGGACACCGACAGGCCGACGAAGGAGAGGATGGCCTCGACGATCACGGCAATGCCCATTTCCAGGCTGATCAGCGCGATCAGAACCGGCGCGACATTCGGGAGGATCTGTCCGACCAGGATCTTGAAGCGTGAGAAGCCGACGACCCTGGCCGCAGTGACATATTCCATCCGCGCCTGCGCCATGGTTTCCGAGCGGACCACGCGACAGAAGCGCGTCCAGTCGATGATGACGATTGCCGCGATGACGGAATGCACGCCGGCGCCTAAGACCGCGACCAGCAGGATCGATAGCAGCACCGGCGGAAATGCCATCCAGATATCAACCAGGCGCGAGATGACAATGTCGACCCAGCCGCGATACCAGCCGGCGAGCAAGCCCAGCGTTGTGCCGACTAACGCCGCAAGGCCCGCTGCGACGAAGGCAACGAGCAGGGCGATGCGCGTGCCGTGGATCAGGCGCGAGAGCACGTCGCGACCGAGATCGTCGGTGCCGAACCAGTAACCGGGCTCGGTTCCGGCATGACCCACCGGGGGCAGGGTTCCGAGCATGAGATCCTGCTCGAGCGGATCCTTCGGCGCGAGCCAGGGCGCGAAGATGGCGATCAGGATCAGACAGAGGATGAAGCCGCCGCCAAGGATCACTTTCGGTTCCGACAGCGCCGCGCGCAGTGACTTAGCCATGGCGCAGCCTCGGATTGAATGCGGCGACGAGAGCGTCGACCAGGATATTGATGACGATGAACAGGGCGCCGAAGACCAGGACCAGTCCCTGGATCAGCGGCAAGTCGCGGTTAATCACGGCGTCGATCGCCATGTTGCCGATGCCGGGATAGGCGAAGATGCGTTCGACGATCACGGTTCCGCCGATGAGGAAGGTGAACTGCACACCGGTCAGCGCGATGGTCGGGCCGACGGCGTTGCGAAGCGCCTCCTGCAGTACCAGCCTGAGCGAGGACATGCCCTTGAGCTTGGCGAGCAGGATATAGTCCTGCACCATGGCCTCCAAGAGCGCCTCCTTCAGTACGCGGGTGATGATGGCCGCGAGCGGCAGGCCAAGTGCCAGCACCGGCATGGTCATATGGGCCGCAATATCGGCGAACTGGGCGAAACGCAGGCGGACGAGGCTCTCGAGCAGATAGAAGGAGGTCACGAAATCGCCCTGCACAGTCGGGTCGATGCGACCGGAGAGCGGCAGGATCGGAAAGAATACGCCGAGCACCAGAACCAGCGCCAGCGCCCAGACGAAATCCGGAACGGCGAGCACGACGCCGTTGACGGTGTCGATGACGGGTTCGGCGGGGGTGCGCCGCACCAGCGTGCCGGCAATGGCCACGGCGCCGCCGAGCAGGATGGCGAAGACCAGCGCGGCGAAGGCGAGTTCGAGCGTCGCCGGCAGGCGTTCGGCCAGCAGTTCCAGCACATTGCGCCGGAGCGAGATGGAGGTGCCGAAGTCACCTGACAGCAGGGAGGTCAGCCAGATCCCGAACTGGCTGAAAATGCTGCCATCTAAACCGTAATTGGCACGCAGTTGTGCGATCTGTTCCGGGGTGGCGCCGGGGGAAATCATCATGGCGATCGGGTCGCCGGGCACGACGCGCAGCAGCACGAAGACCACGATAGCAACTCCGAACAGGGTCACTGCCGCGAGTACCAGCCGATGCAGGATAGAGAGGGCAAGCAATTGCATGGGTGTGGAGCCTGATGCGGACAGACGAAGATGCTATCCGAGCGTGTCCAGCCGACGGGGCCGGATGTCGATCATGAAAGGTTGAGGCCGGGCGCACGACGCCGCCCGGCCATTTGGCGATCAAGCCTTGGAGACGAGCGTCGGCTGCAGTGCACCGGAAACGTTCGGAATGACCTTCAGCGTGGACTTGTAGACGATAGGCTGGGCATATTGCAGCAGCGGCAGCACATAGCCCTGCTCGGCGATGTACCTGCACACGGCCTTCCAGCCATCGATGCGCTTGGTCTCGTCTTTCTCGCCCCAAAGCGGGCCGATCATGCCGTCGAGGTCATCGGTATTCCAGACCGAATGCGGGGAGGGACCGAACATGGCGAAGCCCGTGGACGTCGTCGGGTCGCCGATCGCATTGCCCCAGTTGTAGAAGGCCGCGGGGGCGAGTTGATCCGCAGCGCGCAATTCGTAGTGCTTGGCGATTTCGTAGACTTCGATTTCCGCCTCGATTCCGACCTTGCGCCACATGCCAACGATTGCCTGGACCATCTCGTAGTCCTTGGGCTTCAGGCCGCGGGTCGTCTGGATCTTGAACTTGACCGGTTTGTCCGTCGAATAGCCGGAATCGGCGAGCAGCTTCTTGGCGAGTTCGGGATCGTACGGAACCTTGATGGACGCGTCGTATGCCGAATATTCCGGCGCTTCGAGCGTGTCGAGAGGCACCCCATAGCCGCGCAGCAGGCGCTTGACGATAGCCTCCTTGTCGACGGCATGACAGGCGGCGAGGCGAACGTTCTTGTCTTCCATCACCTCTATATTGTTGAGGAAGATCATGCCGATATCGGAGATGGGGGTTGCGACCCCCGTGAGGCCTTCCTTCTCCTTCAACCGGTCAAAGTCTTCGTAGGGGATTTCCAGCGTGACATCGGACGAACCGGATTCGATTTCGGCAACGCGGCTCGTACCATCGGGCACGAACTTGAAGATGACTGTTTCGAAAGCCGGCTTGCCGCCCCAATAGTTGGGGTTGGCCTTGAGGCGCAGGAAGGCGTTGCCTTCATAGGCGTCAACCATATAGGGGCCGGTACCGACAGGCTTCTTTTCGAAGCCTTCCGCGCCAACCTTCTCATAGTAGGCCTTGGGAAGGATATATCCCGTGAGGAAGCCCATCCACATGAAGAAGGTCGGCTCGAAGCGCAGCACGTCGCCGGTGATCTTGTTGCCTTCGATCTTGTAGTTGCCGGCGGTGGACCAGATGAACTGGATAGGGTTGCCGGTCTTCTCATTGGCAGCGCGTTCCAGCGCCCACACCACGTCTTCCGGGGTGAACGGCGAGCCGTCATGCCAGGTCACGCCTTCGCGAACATCCATCCAGACCTTGGTCTTGTCATCGTTCCAGCCCCATGCGGTCAGCAAACCGGGAACGAACTTCAGCCCGGTGTCCTGGCCGATATACTGGTCGAAAACCGCGCGGTAGATCGCCTGGATGGTCGGATTGACCGCCGAAGGACCGACCGTCGGGTCGAAGGAGGGCAGGTTGACATTGAAGGCGATGGTCAGCGTGTCGCTTTCGGCGGCCTGAACCGGCACGCGGCCGGCAAGAATGCCCGACAGAAAGGCAGCAGCGCCCAGTCCCAGCGTCTGACGGCGGGTTATCTCAGTCATGATTTGCTCCGTTGTTCCCCTCTTTCAACCGGCGTTCCCGCGCCGGCTGAAGATATTTATGATCGGATTAGTTTAATCGTAAAATAAGCATCGAAGACTGGCAAGTGGATTCTTGCGGTCGAGAAACATGCCAACGCATATATTATTGAAATAAGTGCCGCACGATATCACGGTGATGGATCGATGTGGCTTGGATCGCATCGCCTTGCAGTTCGATGAGGATCGCGGGAGAAAATATGATTTTGCACATTTCGCGGCGAGGATCGTGATTGCAGCAAAGGCAACGTCATGCCGGAAGCGCCGGCGGCCAAGCTGGCGCCGACGCGCGAGGATGCAGTTGATCCGGTGGGGTAGGAGAGCCCGACCTCGCCCATGATGGGACGTCGGGCATCCCTAATTTCGACTCTCTGGAACGTCGTTCCGGAGAGCCATTTATCCTGTATTTCCGCTTATTTCAGCGAGGCTGCGAGCAGCATTCCCGAGCCGCCGCCGAGCCCCGGACCGGGATGGGTCGATGCGCCGATATGGTAAAGGCCCGGCACGTGGGTGCGGTGATTTACCGACGACTTGAACGGACGCCAGAGGAAAAACTGGTCGACGCCACAATATCCGCCATAGGGATCGCCACCAACAAGATTCATATTCATCTTCTCGAGATCGGCAGGCGAATAGGCCTTCCGGGCGATAACCGTCTCGGAGAAATCCTCGATGTGTTGGGCAAGGATCCTTTCCACGCGATCCGCATACTGTTCACGCAACTCATCGGTCCACTGGCCGTCGACAGGCGTGATAAGTTCGCCGGCCGCGTCGCCTTCGATGCGGCGTGGCGTTTCCGGCAATTGTAGCCAGAGGATGGATTGTCCGTCGGGCGCTCGGCTCGGGTCGAAGGCGGTCGGCTGCCCGACGCAGATGGTCGGCACGGCAGGCAGCATGTTCCTGTCGCATTCGTTAGCCGCGCGTGATACGCCATTGAGACCCGGCGTGAGATGGAGCAACGCCACCTTCGACAGGTCCTCGCCACTCTTCCATCGTGGCGGCGACTTCAAGGCATAGTGAACCTGCATATTTCCCTTGCCGTAGCGATAGGTACGCAGTCCTTCCGAAACATCCGCGGGGATCGGCCTGGACGATCGAGCGAGCAGGCGGCCATAGAGCTGGTTCGGTGTCACAGATGCGATAACGCCCTTGGTCGCCACAATAACCTCGCCGTTCGCCAGTCGAACGCCTGAAGCCTTGCCGTCTGCCCCTTCAAGCACCGCCTCCACATCTGCTCCGGTGCGCAGCGATCCGCCCTGGTCGACGATCAGCCGCTCGAATGCCTTGACGAGATTGGTGGCGCCACCCTTAACGATCGGACAACCGGCGAGTTCGATCGCAAAGCCGATCACTCTCAGCATAGCACCCGAATAGGTGCTTTCCGGATTCAGTCCGCAATGCAAAACCCAGGGCGCGAACAAGGCGCGCATGACGTCAGATCGGTAGGTCGTTTCCAGATGGTCGCGGCCATTGACCAGTGCCTCGCCAAACCAGCCGGCCAGATTGCGCGGACCGCGCCGCCACATTTCCTTGAGCATTGTCTTGAGAATGCCGGCAGACCATAAAGAGCCGCCAAGCAGGGAAAACATGAACGGGGCGTCCGCCCCCATCTTCTTCATCTCTCGATCGAAAGCCCTGCCATCGCCCTCGGCGAACGCCTCGAAGGCGGCGATGTTGGCTGCGCGGTCCTTCGAAAGGATCGCATAACGGCCGTCAGGAAGGACAACGCCAGTCGGAAGGTTCGTATGGGCAAATTCCAGCCCGCGTGCCTCCAGTTCCTTGCCCAAGGCAGCATAAGCCGGAGATGTCAGGAACAGAACCATCGTTGTCGCCATGACATCGTGCCGAAAGCCGGGCGCAGTGATCTCTTCCGTGCACAGGCAACCGCCGAGGCTCTCATTGCGCTCCAGTACGAGAACCTTCTTGCCCTTCTTTCCGAGCATAGCAGCAGCAACCAGCGCGTTGATGCCGCTACCCACCACAATGTAGTCATGGCTAGTCATGATCTTTTCTATCCCTTGGGGGCCGTTAGCCGGTGGGGCATGTCCCATGCCGGCTCATCTTGTGAAGTGTTCTGCCAGGGGCGTATCGGGGCCGAGGGCCTTCAGAGATCAGCGACCTTGGCGGATCGGTCGAGCCGGAACTTTGCAAGGGTTTTATGTAACATTGGTTCCCCTATTGTCGCTCTTGAAAAAGCTTGCCGTGATTTTGTTTGAAGCTTAAAATGCATAATATGCAAATGCAACGAATTGTTGGGTTCACTGGCGTATCAGAATATATCTTGCGCTGTCGGGGATGCGCAGAACGCCTGAAATCTCGATGATCGTGGTACGCGGCTGTGTGGCTGAAATTTATATGCTTTGAAGGCATTGAGGGGGACGCGTGAACGCCAATAATCAGAAGCCACTTAAGGATCAGCAACTGTCCCGGTCTGATCTTGCCGACGCCGAATTTGACGCGATCGTCGTGGGCGCTGGCCACAATGGCCTTGCAGCTGCGGTGCATCTGGCATCGAAAGGCTGGCGCGTTGCAGTCGTCGAGGCTGCCGATATTCCAGGCGGGGCGGTGAAGACCCTGCCGCTCACCGAGCCTGGGTTCCGCCACGATTGGGCTGCCATGAACCTGTCGATGTTCGCCGGGTCGAACTTTCATGCCGCTTACGCGGGCGAGTTGTCGGCCCATGGCCTGGAGTTCGTGCCGGCGCCGAATTGTTTCGCCAGCGTCTTCCGAGACGGAACATCTCTCGGAGTGTCAACTGACCTGGCACTGACCGGTGACAGGATCAGCCAACTGTCGGCCGCTGACGCAGAAGCCTGGCGGCGCATGCTGACCGGTTTCGGCAGTGACGCGCCTCACATTTTCGCCATTCTGGGTTCGCCTCTGCCTTCCTTTGCCGCCGTCAAGGCAGCTTGGAAAGCCTACCGCGCCATTGGGATGGATGGGTTATGGAGGCTGGGCAAACTGCTCCTTGCCACGCCGCGAGGTTTCCTCGACGCTCACTTCGAGGATGACAAGCTCAAGGCGATGATGGCGGCATGGGGCCTGCACCTGGATTTCGCGCCCGATGTGGCGGGAGGAGCCCTTTTTCCCTACCTTGAATCGATGGCGAACCAGGCTTTCGGTATGGTCGTCGGCAAGGGCGGCGCCGATACCATCATACGCGCGATGGTCGGTCTTCTGGAGCAGAAGGGCGGCCAGGTGTTGCTGGGCCAACGTGTCAACGAGATCCGCCTTGATAGTCGAGGGCGCGCCAAGGGAGTCATTCTCCAAAACGGACGCGTACTGTCTGCGCGCCGTGCGGTCATCGCAAACCTCAATCCCAAGATCCTGTTCGGCGATTTGCTGCCTCCGTCTACCATACCGGAGAACGTGCGGAGCGCAGTCCGGGGCTATCGAGCTGGCCCAGGGACGATGATGATCCATCTCTCCATGGATGAATTGCCGGACTGGCAGGCCGGGGCAGACCTCAAAACCTTTGCCTATGTCCATATTGCTCCCGATCTTGCGATGATGAGCAAAGTCTATTCCGAAGCCATGGACGGTCTTTTGCCGGCAGAGCCTGCCCTCGTCGTCGGGCAACCTACCGCCATAGATCCTTCACGAGCTCCCGATGGAAAACATGTCCTGTGGGTACAGGTTCGTGTTTTGCCGGCTGAGATCAAGGGCGATGCGAGCGGGCAGATCTCCGGACTTGACTGGAATGTCGTCAAGGAAGCGTACGCCGATCGCGTGATCGACCTGCTTGCACGATATGCGCCTGGGGTCCGCAAGCTGATCCGCAACAGGGTTGTATATTCGCCCGCCGATCTCGAACGGGAAAACCCGAATCTCATTGGCGGCGACAACCTTGCCGGCTCCCATCATCTCGATCAGAATTTCCTGTTCCGGCCGATCGTAGGCTATTCCCGCTACAAAACACCCATTCGTTCGCTCTATATGTGTGGCGCGTCGACCTGGCCCGGTGCGGGTACTGGTGCCGGTTCCGGTTTCATGCTGGCAAAAATGCTCGCAGGCAAATGACAATGAACCGGATTGTTTTGACCACATAAGACTGCGGCTTCTGCGTTCCTCCACCTTCGGTGCCGCAGGCAGCCCTGATGATGGGCCAGGCCGGTTGTATCATGGACTGTCAGGCGACTTGGCTCGAGACTTCAGCGGCTTAGTATTTCTCAGCAGGCCAACGAGCGGCATGGTCAGGATCGTGACGTACATCATCAGCAGGAAATTGTCGGCATAGGCAATGGAGCTCGCCTGCACGTCTATCAGATCGTTGACGGTCGCCTTGTCGGTCAGCGTCCCGAGATCCAGCACCGAACGGAGATGCTGCACTGCCACGCTGTAGGGCGTGACATGGGCGACGAGGTCGGCGTGCATGATGGCCGTGTAGCGGGTGAGCAGGAAGGTGGTGACCGAAATGCCGACGCTCGCGCCGACATTGCGCATCAGATTGTAGAAGCCGGTGCCCTGCGTGTGCAGTTCCGGGGGCAGCGTCGCGAAGGTGACGGTGCTGAGCGGCACGAAGACGAAGCCGAGGCCGAAGCCCTGGATCAGGCCGGTATTGATGACCGTCCACTGTGAGATATCCGGGGTGAACTGGCTCATCTGGTAGAGCGCGACCACCGTCACCCCGAGGCCGATCAGAAGCAGGTACTTGGCATCAACCACCGACATCAGCCGCCCGACCAGCAGCATCGCCACCATCGTGCCGATGCCGCGCGGCGCCAGCACCAGGCCGGCGGTAAAGACGGGATAGTCGAGCAGCTTCTCCAGATAGGGGGAGAGCAGCGACAGGGTCGCGAGCAATACCGCGCCGACGACGAAGATCAGGATCTGCCCCATGACGAAATTGCGGTCGGTGAAGAGCCGCCCGTCCAGGAAGGGATGGCGGGCGGTCGCCGTGTGGACGATGAAGAGGTAGAAGCCGAGCAGCGTGAGCGCGAACTCGACCTGGATCTCAGTCGACTGGAACCAGTTCAGCTGCTCGCCGCGCGCGAGCATCAGCTGCAGTGCCGCTATGCCCAGGCTGATCGTGCAGAAGCCGAACCAGTCGAGCCGCGTGGCGGATCCGCTGCGTCCCTCGAGGAAGCCGAAGGCGAGAACCAGCGTCAGGATGCCGAACGGCACGTTGACGTAGAACACCCAGCGCCAGTCGTAATGCTGCGTCAGCCAGCCGCCGAGCGTCGGGCCGAGGATCGGCCCGAGCATCACGCCGAGGCCGAAGAGAGCCATCGCTTGGCCCCGTTGACGAACGGGGTAGCTGTCGAGCAGAACCGCCTGCGACAGCGGCACTACAGGCGCCCCGAACACACCCTGGATCGCGCGGTAGAGCACCATCTGGTTGATGTTGCTCGCCGTGCCGCACAACATGGAAGCGACGACAAAGCCGGCGACGCAGACGATGAACAGCCGACGCCGGCCGAAGCGCTCCTCCAACCAGCCGCTCGCCGGAGTGAAGATTGCCGCCGCGACGATGTAGGAGGTCAGCACCCAGTTGGCCTCGGTGCTGGTCGCCGCGAGGCTGCCCTGCATATAGGGCAGCGCGACATTGGCGATGGTCGAATCCAGCGCCTGCATTAGCGTCGCGGTCATGACGCAGATGGTGACGGCGACGCGGTGGCTGCTGCCCGCCGAAGTGGCCGCGACGTCCGACATCAGTCGAGCCCGATCAGGTCCGCCAGATCGCGCCACAGCGTCTCCAGCGAGCGGTGATAGTTGGTGTTGATCGAGACCGTGGCGCTGGCGCCGTCACGCATCACGACATTCGGGTCGGGATTGATGAAGATCAGCCGCACCGGCATGCGCTGCACCACCTTGACCCAGTTTCCGGAAGCGTTCTGTGCCGGCAGCAGGGCGAAGACCGAGCCGCTGGCGGGCGAGATACTCTGCACCTGCGCCTGCAGGGTCACGTCCGGATAGGAATCAAGCACGACCGTGGCGGGATCGCCGACCTTGATGTGGGTCAGGTCGGTTTCCTTGATGTTGGCATCAACCCAGCTCTGCAACCCAATCAGGCTGAAGGCGGATTCGCCCGTGGACAGGAACGTGCCGGGCTGCACGTTCTCGACTTGGGTCACCGTGCCCGCGAATGGGGCGAGCACCCGCGTCAGACGGAGATTGCGATCCGCCAGCTCGACCTTGGCCTTCGCGGCAAGATAGGTCGCGTGCTGCTCCAGCGGCTTGTCGCTGGTGCCGCCGAGCTGGGCCAGCGTCGCGGCGGCTTCGGATTCGGCCGCCAGCTTCGCCTCCTGCGCGACGCGCAGATCCTTCTCTGCCTGATCGAAGGCGGCGCGCGTCGAGACGTTGTCCCTCAACAGCGTGGAGATCCGGTCGAATTCCTGCTGCGCAAATGTGACGTCGGCAGTCGCCTGCGCCACGCTCGCCTGCTGCTGGTGATAGGTGAGGACCAGCCCCTTCAGCTTCTCGCTCACCTGCTCCAATTCGGCATTCGCCTGGTCGAGCGCGATCTGGAACGGCTGCGGATCGATCTCGAACAGGAGATCGCCCTCGTTGACGATCTGGTTCGGGATGACGGCGACCTTGATCACCTGGCCGGTCACCTGCGGGGTGATCGTGACGTTCGGCGTGCCGACATAGGAATCGTCCTCGGAGACGTACTGACCGCCGGAAAGATAGAGCCAGAGGCCGATGCCGATCACTGCCACCGGGCCGGCAATAAGCAGGGCGCGTCGCAGGGCCGGGCGCTTCGGGGTTTCGACACCAGGTTCCGCGTCTTTTACAGGCGCATCCACCGTCATTCTCCAGGGCTCCGCACCTTCGGGCGTCTAGCGAAATACCCCCTGCTGAGAAGACTTCCGCCTGTTCAACACCTCCCCGCCCACACGATATGGTAAACCAGCCCTCCTAAAATAGGGGCTCGTCGCAAATTTTCCTGCCATCGCCCAGTTGTTGTGGATCGAACCGATAATTCTGAACGTCATTGCCGAGCGCCGCTCAGCGGCTCGGTCCGATTGATGACGCCTATGTCAATTTTCGCGGTGGGCTCGAAAGGTTGAACTCCCGCGCGGGTGCTGAACGGGATTGTTTCGACAACATAAGGTGTTGCCTTGGTGGAACCGCAACGGTTCGTGAGTGCCTCAAGACCGTCAATCTGCTCTCAATGCACCATCAGTACTGGAACCTGCGCTTCCTCGACCATCGCCCTGGTTACGCCGCCAAAAATGCGCTCGCGCATTGCAATCAGTCCCATCCGCAATCTCCCACGTCCTCAAACGCGGGGAGTGTGACATTCTTACTTTGCACAGTCAGGACATTCTAACTTTGCGGCTACAGTCGAATATTTCGTAATCACTGTTATGGAACTTTTTCGTGAAATCGAAAGATGGCCTGAGTGCTCTGCACGTGTCCAACAGATAATATTCACAGCTTCGCGGGTCCGCGATTGAGTGATGCGGCTAGCCCCGGGGGTCGGCGAAACTCGGGGCTAGTTACCGAAAACGGAAAAAGCTCCTCACGCGCGTGCGGAGGAGCTTTGTATTTTTAGGGCGCCGGTGAAAATCAGCCTGCGGCAAACAGCGCCGGCAACCAGCTAACCGTCCAAGGCATGAAGAAAATGATCAACAGGACGATCAGTTCGATGACGATGAAGGGAGCCACGGATCTGTAGATGACCGGCAGGCTGTAAGCACCGCGCAAAACCCCTTGGACAACGAACAGCAGCATACCGAATGGCGGCGTGCACAGGCCGATCTCGAGGGTGATCATCATCATGACACCGAACCACACCTTGTCGATTTCAAGGACAGTAAGGATTGGCATGAAGATGGGGATGGTCAGCATGATCATGGAAGCGGATTCCATGAAACAGCCAAGGAGCAACAGCAAAAGCAACATCCCCATGACCACGAGCATCGGCGTGAGCGCCGTGTTCGAAGTGACGGCTTCGGCCAAGCGGTGGGTCGCACCCGAGAACGAAAGGATCTGCGAGAAGGTTCCTGACGAACAGATGATAAACAGGATCATCCCCGAGAACTTCAGCGTGTCAACCAACGCACCCTTGAGGTTCGCAACCTTCAGGACTCGATAACACAGCGCCACCAGCACCGAGGCGATCACCCCCACAGCAGCGGATTCTGTCGGCGTTGCGATCCCGGTGAGCATTGTGCCCACCACCGCAATGAAGATCAGGAGCAGCGGTACCACATCACGAAAGAACGGGGTGATCCGATCTTTCCAAGCGAGTTCCTCCACCTCATAGCTCGGTGCGATGGCGGGATTGATCCAACAGCGAACCAGCACATACAGCAGAAATCCCATCATCATCATCACGCCTGGAACCAGGCCGGAGATCAGCAGATCGTTGATCGAAATCTGACCGACTGAGCCCAGCATGACAGCCAGGGCCGAGGGCGGGATCAACACAGCAATCCCTCCCACCGCAGCAACGGGGCCGACAGTCACCCCTGGATGATAACCGCGCCGCTTCATTTCGGGGATGAGCGTTTTCCCGACAACTGCAGCATTGGCGACCGAAGAGCCCGACAATGTAGCAAAGGAGGTCCCGCCCAAAATTGCCACGATCGAGAGCCTGCCCGGAACGCGGCTGATGAGCCGGTCAATCGCTGCGATTGAACGCCCCGCCATACCCGTCTGCAACATGATCTCGCCCATCAAGACGAAGAGCGCGATCGGCACCAGCGAATACTGTGACACCGCCGGGCGCATGTTCCGGATCATCTGGATAACACCGGCCTCACCGCCGAGAAACAGATATGCCCCTAAGACATTCAGCGCGATGAAGGAGAAGACGACCGGGACGCCAATCATCAACAGTCCCGTGATCCCGCCGAACATCAGGATCAAGGCGAAAATCCAATCATGCATGGTCGACTTCTCCGTTCACTGCTGCGTTGAGATTTTCACCCTTGATCGCACGCACTGTACGAATGGAGAATTCAATCGACATCAGCCCGAAAGCGGCAGGCGTCTGCCAAAGCAGCCACCAATCGGGGAAGATCAGATCGGCAAAGACGAGTTCACCCGATTGATATCCATGGAGGAAAATGAAGAAGGCTTCGTAGGTGATGACAAGACAGAGGAACAGACAGAGCCCCTCGGTTACCACCGAAAGCAGCGCATTGCTTCGGTCACTTAACTTCGCGGTCAGCAGATTGATACCGATGTGACCGTTCAACCTCAAAATCCACGGGGCCGCGAGCAGGGCAATACAGAACATCGAATGCTCGGCGACATCCACGACACCGCGGATCACACCGAGCCCGAGAGCGCGGCTGAAGGCCTCGGCCCCGATCATGAGCGTCACAACCACGATCAGGGCACCGGCGACAACCGCCAGGCCAAGCGTCACCGCCTTATAGACGGCGTATAGATGATTCACTGGATGGTTCCTTGAACTGGCGGAAGAAGGAGGCACGTCAGGCGCCCCCCACCAATGCGGTTACTTCTGTAATAGAGGGCGCAGTCGGGCGATGCTCTCCGGTGAGCTCTTGGCCATTTCTTCCCAATAGACGTCCGCAGCGCGGGTTGCGAAATCCGCACCAAAATCGACGCTCTTGATGCCCGCGCTTTCCTGCGCCGCAAGGTGCTTGGCATCTTCCTGGGCCTTGTATGCCGGCAGCATTTCCTCGAACCAGACGACCGCGTCGTCGATCACCTTGCGCTCCTCGACGGTGAGCGACTTGTAGCGTTGCTCGTTCATCAGGATGTTAACGACCACACTGTAAAAGCCCGGCTCGACCCGCACCTTCGTCAGTCGGTCCCAGCCCAGATCCTGCACACCCCAGCGGGCAAAGGCGTAGCCCTTGACCACACCGCGCTCGAGCGCGGTATAGGTTTCAGGGATGGAGATCACTGAACCGGAGATTCCCAAATCGCTGAACATCGGCCCGAAGATAGGCTGGCTGCGCAGGCGCAGACCCTCCAGATCCTTGGGCTTTTCCACCTGCTCAGTTAGATACAGATGAAAGTTCACCCCGGTGCCATAAGTCGTCAAAAGCTCGGCCTGAACCTTCTCACGCGTGAGTTCCTGCAGTGCGGCATAGCCACCCGAGGCGCGCTGCTCAGCCAAAGTCATGCTGGACAGGTCTTGCGCATTGGCCTCGAACAACGACTGCTTGTAAAAGCCGGGCGGCGTTGCGACCATGTCCAGAACACCACCACGCAGCGCATTTACCTGCTCGACCGCCGGGATTGCATCCGGCCCCATCACGTCGATCCGAACGATTCCTTTACCGGTCTCATTCACATGATCAGCGAATAACTTGAAGGGTACGCCCCACGTGGTGTCAGGCGGGCTGAAAACCCCCGCACGAAGACGGGTTTCCGCCGCCGCAGGCAACGCCAAGGCAGCACCGAGCACGCCAGCCAAAAGACTAGCCTTGATAAAAACAGCAATTTTAGGCATTGTGGTTCCCTAAGATAAGCACGCGGTCTTGGCGCCGCTTTGGCTAACTGATTTTGCATAGCGAATATCGTATACGCTATTCGCAGTTCATCACCTCGTTTGACATACGTCAAGTCAATTTCAAGGGCGAGTTGAATTTATTCTCCCCAGCTACCACTGCTGCAACAGGTCCTCTATTTCCCGAGGCGACAAGCCGGAAGAAATGGCGAGTGAAATTAGTGACTTAGCCTTGTTCGGGGCAAGCCATCCACCCCCAATGATCCCTACGGAGCGATTGTAGGCTTGCACCGGAACATAGCCCCGGTCCGCATGTGAGGACTGAACAACCAGAACCCCCTGCGCGGCCGCTGCCACGAGTGCCGGACGCTCCTGCCCGGCGCAACGGCCCGGCGCGAAGCCGGTCGAGATGATCGCCCGTGCCCCGGCGGCAACATAGGCGCCTATCGCGACGTCATCGGCCCCCACATAGGATGCCACGATATCCACGCGGGCGAGTTTCTCGGGATCAATCCCCGAGATGTCGAAGACTTTCGGGGCTGGCCTTTGCCGACTGCGCATATAAAGGCTGGCATCCGGGTTTACGCGACCAAGCGGACCGAACTCCGGCGCAACGAATGCTTCAAGCGCGTGGTTGGCGGTCTTGCGCGCCTCATCCGCACACAGGATATTGCCGTTCATCACGACATATACACCTGGAGGCGCCTTCGCGGCCGCTGCCACGGCTTGCCGCAACCCTGCCACGGCGTCCGAAGACGCGGTATTCGGCGGCCGCTGCGCCCCGGTCACCACGACCGACTTTTGCGGGTCAACGGTCAGCCGCAGGAAAAACGCAGTCTCTTCCAGAGTGGCAGTGCCATGGGTGATAACGATGCCGCGCACCTCGGGATCGCCGTTCAACCGCTGGACAAGAGCCTGCAACTCGAACCAGTCGCTTGCCCGCATCGCCGTGCCCGGCAACATCCTGAACGGCTCTGGCCGGTAGGCAATGTCGGTCAGTCCCAAATCCATGCGCGAGACAACGACGTCGACCGGGTTGATGATACCGCTGTCACCGTAATCCACCCAATCAAATGGATGGACGCCTTCCATCGCGATGGTGCCGCCGGCACCGATGATGGCGACGCTACTCATAGCTGCACCATCACGTCGCCATCAACGATCCGGACCTCGTAGTTGCGCACAGGCTTTTCAGCAGGTTTGCCCTGCGGATCACCGCTGCGATAGCAGAACAATCCGCCATGCAACGGGCATTCGACCACCATGTCATCGGTGTCGCAGTAACCATCGGACAGATAGGCCACCCCATGGGTGCAAAGATCGTCGACCACGAAATAGGTGCTACCGTCATTCACCGCGCAAAGACGTTTGTCGGCTATGAAAATGGCACGATGCTCGCCCTCGGGTACGTGATCCACAGCGCAAAGTTTGGTCCAGCCGTCTTGCATCCTATTTTTCCTTCAGTCGAGATTTTGCGCCATAAGCTGGCGCTAGCGCACCCGTTAGTTCCGCCGCGCGATCCACGCCGTGGCGTCGGCAATAAGCTTCAAGCCAGTCAATGGCCTGGATCATTGCGAGCGGATTGGTAAAGTTGGCCGTACCGATCTGAACAGCGGTGGCTCCGGCCAGCATATATTCGGCCACATCCTCGCCACAGGTGATGCCGCCACAGCCGATCACCGGAATGTCGACGGCAGCCGCACATTGGTTGACCATCCGCAACAGGATCGGCTTGACCGCAGCACCGGTGACGCCACCGATCACGTTGCCCAGCCGCGGCCCCATGGTTTCGGCATCCACCGCCATGCCCAGCAAGGCGTTGCCGGTGATCACCGCATCCGCCCCAGCCTTCTCAGCCGCCCGCGCGAAAGCGGCGATATCGCCGACATTCGGGGTCAACTTGGCCCAGATCGGCTTGTCACTGGCGGCTTTCATCGCACCGATCACCGCCGCGGTTGCCTCCAGATCCATGCCGAAGGCCTTGCCATGCGCGCGCAGGTTCGGACAGGAGATGTTCGCCTCGATCGCATCCACCGCATCGACCGAGATCTGCGCCGCGAGGCTGGCGAAATCCTCCACCGTATCGGCGGAGATCGACGCCACCAGCGGCGCCTTGAAATTGCGATAATGCGACAGGGTCTCGTCGAGGAAATAGGCGGTCCCCTTCGAGGGGATGCCGATCGAGAACAAGCCGCAATCGTTGAATTCCACCACCCGCGGCGGCAGGGTGCCGATCCGCTTGTCGGCGGTGAAGGTCTTCAGCACGATCGCGCCCAAACGGTCCAGATCGATGATGCGGATCATACCCTCGGCGATGGTACCCGAAGCCGGCATCACCGGATTGGCCAGCCGCAAGCCGCCGATATCGACAGAAAGATCGACGCTCTGCGCGATGTTTTCCTGCATCACCATTGGGTTGCCTCCGCGAATTCGAAGACCGGCCCGTCCCAGCAGACGCGGTCATACCGGATGGATCCATCGGCATTCCGCATCGGCGCGACGCAGGCATAGCACATGCCGGTCCCGCAGCCCATGCGGGCCTCAAGCGCAACTTCGCCCGCCACGCCATGCGCGGCCCCGAAGGCCTTCATCAGTTTGAAGATGCGGTTCGAGCCGCAGGTCGCCATGTAGTCGAAGGGACTCTCGCCGTGAACCGCCTCGATCCGCGCCGCTAGCGCTGCCGGATCCGAAGAGCCGTCCTCATCGGTCACCACCTGCACCCGCGCGCCAAAACTGGCGAATTCCTCTTGCGACATCACCAGATCCGCGCTGCGCGCCGACAGGATCGCCGTGACCTTCGCGCCTTTGGCCTGCGCTTCCTGCGCCAGGGGGCCCAGTGTCGCCAGGCCGACGCCGCGTCCGACCGCCAGCACGTGGCGACAGCCCTCGGGCAAAGTGAAACCGTTGCCCAGCGGCCCCAAGGCGTTCAGGACTTCGCCCGCGCGCATATCGGCCAGGGCGCGCGTGCCCTTGCCCTGCACCTTGTAGAGAAACGCGATCCGCCCCGCCGCGCGATCGATGCGGTAGATGCTCATAGGGCGGCGGAAGAACGGGCTGCCCTCACGATTCGAGGGGCATTCCAGATGGAAGAACTGCCCTGCGCTCGCGCTCAGCGCCACCGCATCGGCAGCCAGTTCCATCAGGTTGTAATCGCCGTTCTGCGGGGTATTGGAGAGAATTTCGCAAAGATTGACCCCGATTTTCGAGGAAGGCGAGCAGATCTGAGAATGGAGTGTCATTCATCTCTCACGGAATGAGGGTGTCCAAAGTGCCTGGATCGTCGGAAAGTTTGAAGGAATGCAACCGCGAGAAGGACATGCGGACGATCTTCCAGCCCTCCTCGGTCAGCAGCAGTTCTTGGGCGACATCGCCGCTCATCAGCACCAGTGTGCCGCAGGCTTCGCGGATGCCGATCTCCAGCAGCCGCCATGCGGCACTCGCACGCCCCTCACCGATCTCGATGAAGGCCGAGCCGTAGTGATGGGCGGTGAAATGCCACGGGCTTTTGCGGAAGAAGGCCTCAATTGCGTCGCGGCCGGTCAGGTCGCCGCCGAAGCGCCCCCCTGCCCAGACCGCATCCGGCGCAAAACAGCCCGCCTGCAGCGCTGCCGCATGATCGATCGCCACCTGCGGCTTCTTCGCCTTTGCAGCCGAATACTTCAGATCGGCGGCACGGGCGTAAAGCTGCATCAGGTTTTCGATCTCGGCCCGCGCTTCAAGACGGGCCACACGCCGATCGAGTTCGCTCATTTCGCGCGCACCACATAGAGCAGGACCGGTGCCGACGGCGTCAACTCCACCGGCGTGTAGGCAGGAACCAAAAGCCCCTCCCCCGCCGCCAGATCATGCGCCTCGCCGTCATCGCCACAACGCAGTTCCAGCGTACCCTCGATCACCGCAAACATCGCTTCCTTGCCGGCGGCAAGGCTGATCGGGCTCTGGGTGCGCAGCATCTGCACGTCGAGATGATCCCCCGCAGCAGCGAACGGACCCTCAGCGGCAAAGCCGCTTTCCATCACGCGGCAGGTTTCGCTCATTTCGCGTCCCCCGTCGGATAATAGACCTTGGCGGCGCCCTTGGTGCCGTATTCGGCACGCGGCGGCGTCACGACGTTCAGACGCAGGCACATGCCTTCCGCGTCATAGCGGTTGATGCCCGAATGCGGCAGGTCGGTCGGCATGATCATCACGCGGCCTTCCTCCAGCTCGACCGAGCCTTCTGGCTCTTCGACGGACCACCCCAGATTGACGGTGCAGCCGCCCTTCAGCTGAAGCGTCACCTCTTCGCCGTGGTTATGCGCCTTGGCGGCGATCTCCGGCCCCTTGGGCAGACGGAAATTGACCACGCCCACGCTCAGCGCCTCGCCGACCACGGAATTCATGTACAACCCGTCGGGCGCCACTTCGCGCAGGCCCTCCCGCGCGAAACTGAATTTTTGACACTTGCCCATCGATCAGAGCACCGGACGCATACGGTGTTTTTCATCGGGCACGAAGAGCTTGGTCTCGTAGCCGTCGACCACGATCACTTCCGGATCGTAGGACTCGATCGCCGGAGCCACTTCTGCCAGCGACAGCAGCATGTGGTAGAGGTTCAGGACCTCGGCCGGGAAGCTGCCGTCTTCGGCCTGATTGGCGTCGATGAACGCGCAGATCGCATCCACTTGCGGCAACATGTCATTGGCGAAGGCACTGATCTCCTCGAAGGATCTCGAGACGCGGTGACGGTTGCGCTGGGTCTCCGTCGACAGGCACCATTCGGCCCATTTCTCGAGAGCGGCGTATTCGGCGGGAAGCTTGCTCATGGTACGGTCTCCTTATTCCGCCGCTTGCAACTGGCCGTCGCGGCGCAGCCCTTCTTCGATGATCTTGTCGACCACCACCGCCTGGTGACGCAAAGCGATCTCCCAATCGTTGAGGATCATCTCGGTCTTGCCGCAGGTTTCCGCCGCATACTGGGTGGTCTCCAGCGTGCTGAGATCTTCCAGCAACACATCGCGCAGCGCGGTCTTCATGTATTCCTGATAGAAGCGACCACCGGCGGTCTTCATCTCGGGATAGTAGACGCGCGCTTCGAACAGGGTCTTGTTGTGTCCAACCGGACGGAAGTTGTAGGCTTGGAAGTAGTTCGGGCGACAGGACAGGTAGAACTCGGGGAAGATGACGTTGATGTCGAAGGCCCAGTTCGGGTTCTTGGTCCAGTTCAGCTTCTCGGGCAGCACGACATCCGAGAAATCGAGCTTGGTGCCGTTCTTGCCGACGCGCAGCGCGGTGTGGGCGATGCGCTTTGATGTTTCCGCGCCCGGCAGGTGGTCGCCGCCATGCGAATGGTCGGTCGCCGCAGCGGGATTGCCGTAAACGGTATTGGGGTTGCCGGCGATCGAGAGACGACGGTGATGGTCGCCCAGGATGCCATCGATCGGGTGCAGGATGCCCTCTTCATCGGTTTCCAGCGACGAAGCGATCGAACGGCCGTGCAGATAGGCCACGTGATAGGTCTCCTGGAAGGCGTCCAGCGCCACTTTCCAGTTGCAATCGACCACTGCCGACCAGCCGTAGCAGGCGGTGAAGCGCTCGAATGGATACGATTCGAAGCCTTCAAACAGCGGCGACATGAATTCCTTCAAGCTCATCGCCGGATTGGGATCCAGATTAATGAAGATGAAGCCGTTCCAGGTGTCCAGCGCCACTTTGCTCAGGCCGTGGCACTTCTTGTCGAAGTCCATAAACGCCTTCTCGTCCGGCACGCCGCTCAGATCGCCGTTCAGCTCATAGGCCCAACCATGGAATTTGCAGAAGAATTTCCGTTGGTTGCCGTAGGGCTCGTAGGCGATCTTGTTCAGACGGTGCGAACAGACGTTGTGGAAGGCGTGCAGTTGCTTGTTGCGGTCACGGGCCACGACGATCGAGGCATCGCAGGCCTTCAGCTCCTTGACCATGTAGTCGCCGACCTTGGGCAACTCCTCGACGCGGCCGACATGCAGCCAGGTCTTTCTGAACAGGTATTTCTTTTCCAGCTCGTAATAGGCCGGATCAACATAGGGCGCGACAGGAACCGGGCCACGACCAAGTTCCGGATAGCGATCATGAAGCTTTGCTGTCTGGGTCATACCAGTCTCCCTTTGATTGACCAAAACGTATACGCTATACATTTTGTGTCAACCCGATTTCAGTCGCGCTAGCAATAAATGTGCCGCTTTATAAGGTTCCGCCTATTTTTCGAGCAATTTTCACCGATTTGCTCATCGTGGAGGCACAAACACCCCGCCCCACTCACGCGCAGTTCGGCAAATCCCGAATTGCGGAACCGGTAATCTTCGCCTAATACTGGATACGAAGTTCATAACCAGAGGCGCTCGCAAGATTCCGATGGCACAAGTTATTGTCCGCACACCCGATCTCAGGGACCAGGTTTTTGACGTCCTCAAAACCAGGATTCTTGCCGGCGAATTTAACGAGAAGACCAAGTTTCAGGAAATCAGCCTGGCTGAAGACCTCGGGGTCTCGCGAACGCCTGTGCGCGAGGCGCTGGCGATGCTCGTGCTGGACGGCCTGCTGGTCGCGAAGGGCCGCGGGTTTGGTTTGCCGAACTTTTCCGAGGAAGAGGTGCGCGACAGTATCGAGGTCCGCCTGCAACTGGAACCCTTCGGAATCCGTCGACTAATCGAATCCAGTAACGCAGACCAAACCACTGAACTCGCGAGGAAGATCCGCGAAACTCTTGAAGAAAGCGGCGGCGGCCAAACCTATGCCCAGGCACATCAGAAGGTGCGTGAGTATATTTACGCCCGCATTCCGAACCCTGCGCTGGTCGAGACTTTGCGCCGCTTCGAAAACTCGATCAACTATCTGCGCCTGCATACGCTGAAGGACCACAAGACCCGCCAGGTTTCCTACAACGGCATGCTCGCGCTCGCGGATGCGATCGCCGCACGGGACACGACGATGGCGTCGGCCCTTATGACCCAACAGCTTCTCAATGCACGCAGCGCCCTCATCGAGGCGGTATCAACCGAATAGAGGGACGAGCACACCTTCACCTGCACGCGTCCGCGGGAGGGATGGGGCGTGCAGTTTGATCTTGACAAATGTAAATGTATACGGAATACGTTTTGGCAACATGCTGGAGGTATTCCTTTGTCCGATCGTCCCCATATCCTCGTTGTCGGAGGCGGCCAGGCAGGCGGCCAGACCCTGCGTCGTCTTCTTGAAACGCCCACACAATGCCAGATCACCTTTGTCAGCAACGAAAGGATATCGCCATATGAGCGTCCGCCGCTGTCAAAAGGCTATCTGAAGGGCGAAACGACATTCGACCAATTGCGTATCGTTTCCGATGAAGAACTGGCCGATCCCCGGGTCACCCTGCGCCTTGGCGAAGAATTGATCCGGATCGCCCCCTCGGTGAATGAGGCGCATTTTGCCTCCGGGCTGTCGCTGGGCTACGACGCAGTCATTCTCGCGCTTGGTGCGCGGGCCCGGCCATTGCCTGTTCCGGGGGCAGAAAACTGCATCGAACTGCGCGATCTGAAGGACAGTCAAAAGTTGCGCGAGCGGCTGGATGGCGCCAACCACATCACGATTATCGGTGGCGGGGTCATCGGGCTGGAGGTGGCGGCCACCGCACGCCTCATGGGGAAGGAGGTCACCGTTCTCGAGGCGGGACAGCGCGTCATGGGCCGCATCCTCCCCGGCCCAGTCGCAGGCTGGCTTCGCGGCATGCATGAAGAACGTGGCGTCCGCATACTGACGGAAACGACGATATGCGAAATCCGCAAAAATGGTGAGCGCTTCCAGGCCGACATCCGCCACAGCAGCGGCGAGACCGAGACGCTCAACACGGACATCGTGCTTTCAGCGATCGGCGTTGTTCCCAATGTCGAGTGCCTGCCAGAGGAGTTTCGCGGATCAACCGGCGGCATCAGAACCGATGCAACCGGCAAGGTGATCGGTCTTGAGAACGTCTATGCCATCGGTGACATGGCGGAATGCTTCAATGGCCTTTATGCAAGCCATATCCGGCTCGAAACCTGGCGCAATGCCGATAACCAGGCCGCCAGCGTCGCCGCGACCGTGCTCGGCACCCCCACCGAACACACCGAAACGCCATGGATGTGGTCCGACCAGTACGAACACAACCTGCAGGTCGTCGGTCTCTGGCAAGACGGGTGCGATCTGATCCAGCGCGGCGCCCTGGGAACCACAGGGTCCACGACCTTCTGGCTCAAACATGGGGTGGTTGCCGGTGCGGTGATGCTCAATAGCGGACGCGAGCGCCGCTTCATCGAGAAAATGGTCGCCAATCGCACATGCTCGGATCCCACGCAGCTTGCCGATACCTCCATCGCCCTCAAATCAATGGTCTGAGTATGCTGATGAGTTTTTGCCATTTCATTTTCGTGTGCGGCGACGATGCCAGCCTGAAGCTGAGCGAAGAAGCTGTTGCCTTTGTCAGAGAGACCGTCAGACGGATCGACGATCTGAAGCGCGCGATCCTCTATCTTCCAGCAAATGCCCGCGACTACTACACCGATGACGGGGCCGCCCCACATCTGGCACTGCAGTTGTATTACGGCAGCATCGAGGCCGCCGAAGCCGCGATGTCCGGACCTTTGAAGGCACTCGACAATCCGGCGCTTTGGCACGAAATCGGGAGCGCCGCGTTTGAGCACCAATTGATGGTCGCGCGAGGCTATCCGGTCGATAATCCGGCATGGTCGCCGGACGGGTCGGAGCCACCTTGCGCCTATCTTGTGCACTATCCCGGCGCGGCCGAGGATTTCAACAGCTGGCTTGACTACTACCTCGACCATCATCCGCAAATCATGCGTACGTTCGCCCGCATCCGCGAGATCGAAATCTACACCCGCGCTGACTGGCGTGACACTTTGGGTTGGCAACGTGCCGACTACATGCAGCGCAACCGGCTGATCTTTGACAGTGCCGCTGCGCTGGAGGCCGCACTCAACAGCACCGTGCGACATGACATGCGCGAGGATTTCCTGAAATTCCCCCCTTTTACCGGATCGAACATCCACTACCCGATGTACAAGTTCGAGCTGACACCATGACCGGCGTACACTTTGACGCCCAGTGGCGGGTCGGCCATCTATACCCGTCAGGCGGCCTGTCCGAATACGAACTGCAGACCATGGCACCGAAGGGTCTGCAGTTTCTTGTCACCCGCATGCCATTTCGCAACACCAGCCGCGAAGCAGATATTGCGATTGTCGCCGAAATCGAAACGCAGGCGCGCCTGCTGTCCGATGCAGGTGTCGACCTGATCGCGTTCAATTGCACGGCCGCAAGCCTAATCGTCGGGCCGGATGCCATAAACGCACGCATCCGCAATGCGACCGGCATCTCGTCTATCACCACGATCGAAGCGGTACTTGCTGCCCTCGCCCATTTCGGCCCGAAGAAGATCGGGCTGTTCACCCCCTATCGTGCCGAAGTCGTGGAGGAAGAAATCCACTACCTTGCCGCCAATGGATATCAGGTGGTGGCGCAGGGGCATATTCCCTGCCAGACCCCGGTCGAACAAGGGCGTCTCGACCCGCAAAAATGGATAGAGCTACTGGCCGACACTGACTTGCGGGATGCCGAAGCCATCCTGTTCAGCTGCGCGGGCATTTGCCTATCGCCGGTCATCGCAAGCATTGAGGCCCGGACAGGCTTGCCCGTCGTTACCTCCAACGCGGCACTTCTGTGGAAAATCCTGCAACTGCTTGATATCAATGAGCGCCCAACAGGCTTTGGCAGGTTGCTCGCAGACCAGCCATCTCCTTCTTCAGCCGCCTGATCTCCTCGGCCCCATCACCGCCCTTTGTGCTGGTCGCGGCAAACTTCTTCTCCCACACATAGGGCGAATGCCTGCTGCCCCCAAGGCGCTGCAACCTCAGCAATCGGATCGTCCACTCGGCAGCGCAACACGTTTGAAATTATAACTGAAATTGCCTTGCCAAGCCTCTACAAATGTCGGGGCAATTCAGTCGCGATCGCCTTTCTTTACCTGGGCGCGCCACGGGCAATCGCCACAAACTGAGACCTGATCAAGAGACGGACCCCGTGTCCTGTCGCATCGATAAGATGCCAACTATTTTGTTTACCGGATCTTTTTACCGAATCCGTCAAAGATGGCGGCTACTGCAACAGTTTCGTTAGCCGATGAGCGCTCTCAGTCCTCCCCGCCAAGTCGCAATCGTCCCTCAGATCAAGATCGCTACGCTTGGTGCCTTGGCATGTGCGGTTGTGGCGGTCCTGATCGTCGGCACGTTCTGCCTGCTTGTTCCCGAGCGTCCGTTGTGGGTCGAATTGACGATCGTGGCTTCAATATCCGCGGCTATTGCCTTTCCCCTCCTGTGTGTGATCGGGCTCCGCGACGAAGCGCTTCGCGAGACGCAGAGACAACTCCAGAATGTGTTTTGCCATGGTCCCGCAACTGACACGCTGAGCGCCAATGCATTTGCCGCATCGGTGGTAGATGCGATAGATCGCAGGCGGGTGCCTACGGGGGAAAGCGCAGACGGCATCATGCTCGTACTTCGGGTCAGCGATTTCGATGAGTTCGTTCGTCACTACGGCCGCCAATGGGCGGATACCGTGCTTCAGTCGCTCGTGCTGATCGTGCAATCCTCTGTCCGCTACAGTGATCTCGTGGCGCGCCTCGGTTCGGACGAACTCGGAATCTATCTGCCGGGCGCAACGACGGAAAATGCCCGCGACATCTGTGAACGCATCCGCGCGCGGATCGACGAGACCACCTTCATGGCCGGGCCGGAGAACTTGTCAGTAACCGTGCGGTTTGGTGGCACCCGCGTCGGGCGTCAGGACGACTTCGAGGCGCTCCGCGAGGCTGCCAATCGCGCTGCACTTGCAGAGGAAGAGGCTGGTCCGCTGTTGTTCAGGGAGCTGTTTTCCTGACGAGCCGATCGGGCGCTTGTCCAGGCCACCTGCCAGCGGTCGCGTCTTGGCCGGCAGGTGCAACCGAGGTCGAGGCGGAGCAGTCTCGTCATTCACCTTGCCGACGGCATCATCGGTGCGGTCGCCGCCACGCCGGCTGAACTCAACTCTCCACAGCGCCAGACACTGTAGGCATGCTGCGTATCCCAATCATAGTAAAAGGCCGCATCCAGCCTGCGCTCCTGCATCAGCTTATCGAAAGCGCCCCGCACGGTACGGATCGCTATCTCCCGTTCCCGGTCGTCGATCGGGCATGAACGCGAGATGTTGGCGATACCCCATTCGGTCACCCAGCAGGGCTTGCCGGCGTCACTCGACCCGCAAAAACCGAGAAGCGTGTTTACATACCGCCGCAGGTCCGCATTGTCCCGGCGGCCCGGATAAAGATGAATGCCGTAAGCGTCGATCAGCGCGTCGATGCCACGTTCGCGCAGGAGTGGAATGACATCGCCGGGATCGAGCCGCTCCATGCCGCGCCGGTCGGCTTCAGCGGTGCCTACATCGGAAAGCCCGGCGGAAACGAGCAATGCGTTCCGGCTATGGATCGTTGCCTGCAACTCCTCCCTGGTGACGCGGACGGCGCCGATATAGGCGTCGATCCCCCGTAAAAATGCGGCGTGATTGGCGACGTCGGCGACACCGCGCGGTGTTCGCCGTCCGGGTTTTTCGTAAACCACGAGATCGCCGTTATAGGCGCTGTAGTTTATCTCGTTGCCGGGCTCGACAGCATCGAGCGCAATTCCCATTGCGTCGATGCGCCTGAGCGCTGCGCGCAGGCCTTCACGGTAGCGCTCGAGGTCGAGGTCGGAAAGCCTATGGACATCCCAGATGCGGCCGTGGCCGGTACGCGGGGTGGCTCCCCCCGGGTAAAAATCCTTGTTGCCGAGCTGGATCTCGAGCAGGATCCGCAAGCCCAGCCGATCGGCGATTTCGAGCGCGTCGATGCTGTAGTCAACCGGCCTCGACAGCGACAGCCGGACATGGGTCACGCCACTCGCGGCGATCTCGGTCAACACGCGCTCCTGCTCGGCGCGGGAGAGCCATGCGAGGTTCACCCGATTGATGCCGATGCGCTCAGGCGGCACCTCGGCCGCGCTGGCGATCAGCGTCTGGGCGAACGCCGAAAGCGCTGCAAACGCGCACAAAGCTACCGGAAGGCGCGCCCTGCCCGTCATTGCTAAAGACCGATCTGCTTGAGCGCATTGCGGAAATTCGCCTCGCAGGCGGAATATCGATCAATAACGGCTTGCGTGTCGATCTTTCCAAGAAAATTGGCGAGGTAGGCAGGCTTATCGGCTTCGCGGTTCCAGGTCGCAGCCTCGATATAGGGGAAGCCGATGAATTCCAGCATCTCCCGCATGCGGTCGTCGACAGCGATCATCAGGGCCGGGGTACCGGCTTGCATGCCGATGATGCAGCCATGGAACCGTCGGCCGAAGCAAAGATCGCGCGACGACATCGCGCCTCGCCACTGGTTCGTGTCGAAATAGACCAGCAGTTCATACTTCCGCTGCCACTTGTCCGAATGCTTGTACGCGGTGGCGCCGGTGATGCGCCCGCTTGCGCGATCGTAGACAACCTCGTTGTCGTCGCCGGTGAGGGCAAGATTGTACGCTACCACCTCATCCTGAACGACATAGCTTGCCACACTGTCCGACTTCAACAGCGCATGGGCGTCCACGATCGTATCGGCGACGCTTCCGAGATAACCGCCGAAGGCGATCTTCTGGACTTTCGCCAGATCTGGATTGGCGAGACCCGCAAGCGAGCGCTTCATTTCGTTGGGGGCGAAATAGAGCGATGGGCAACCGGTTGGCTTGACGAACCTCATGCCATGCTCGCGCAGGAACTCGGCAGTGAAGTAGCCACGGGTAAGGAAGAAGCTTTCCTTGTTCTTGAGCACATCCAGGAATTTTAGCGTGCCTGCAGGCAGCAGTTCCTTCAGGCCTTCCTTGCGCTGAATCCCGATACCCATGACGACCACCGGCATCTTCAGCTTCGCGAAGATTTCGGCTTCCAGATCGGCGGAGTAGCCTGGCCGCAAGAGATTGGCAGAAGCAAAAACGCAAAGGTCGAACTCGCGGTTGACCTGTGCGAAGAGGTCCTCCGCTTCCCTGTTGTTCGCGAGGTGCCAAAACGGCAGGTAGGTTACGTCATGCCCGCGCAGGCTCTCGGCGGCGCCCTCCCCGATCAGGTAATTGCCGGTGTTTGCAATCCGCCTGACCTGGGACATGAGGTCCTCCTTGGTCGTGGCCCCGTCGAAATAGGGCCTGTGGACGACGGTCGTCCCCGAAACATCAGCGATCGTGCGCTGCAGATACGATGGAATTCCTGTAAGTAAGATGCGCATCACTGCCCTATGAACTGAACTCGGGAGAGGATTGACTGCGGGCTCGTCAGAGCCCGATGCCGATTTCGCGGAGCGTCGCGCGGAAGGCCTTCTCGCGATCCGAGTACCTGTCGACAAGTTCTGTGGTATTGAGTTTGGCTAGTTGATCGGCGACGAAGTCGGCCCGGTTTGGCGCCTTGTCGAACTCGGTTGCGTCGATGTTGGGAAGGCCGGTGAAACCGAGCATCTCGCGCATCCGGTCATCCACGGCCACCATCAGGCTCGGAACCGCGGCCTGCATGGCAATGATCGACCCATGGAAGCGACGCCCGAGATTGAAGTCCATCGACGAGGCCCAGGCGCGCCACTGGTTGGTATCGAAGAATGTGCGCACCTCGAATGGTTTATCCAGCCTGTCCGCACCGGGATAAGCCAAGTCACCGATCATTAGGCCGGAGGCGGAGTCATAGACCCGACCCTCACTGTTCGGCTCGACGCTCATGTCGAAGTGGAGAAACTCGTCCTGTACGACGTATTGCGGTACCGAACCCTCCGGTGCCAATGCCTTTGCATCGAGAAGCGCTTCGTGATTGCCGCCGAGATAACCGGAATAGATCGTACGTGCCTTACGGACGTCCACGCCCGGCAATTTCTTCAGCGAGCGGCGCATGTTATCCGGCATGAAGTAGACCGACGGGCAACCCGTCGGGCGCACGAAATCGAAGCCCTGATCCTTCAGGAAGCCCGCTGTCTCATTGCCGCGCGTAAGGAAATAGTGCTCGCGCTCCTTCAGCACCGCCAGCAGCCGCTTCGTTCCCTCAGGCAGGGCGTTTGTCAGGTCCTTGCGATTCTGCAGCCCGATACCGAGCATGACGATCGGCATGTTGAGCCTGCTCAACACCTCCACTTCGGCGTCCGGGGAAAGACCCTTGCGCAGAAGGTTGGCACAGGTGAAGACGCAGATGTCGAAGTTGGCGTTGAACTCGTCGAAACCGTTTCCGCTCTTGCTCAGATTGTAGAGATGCCAGAACGGCACCTGCTTGGCATGAGGCGCAAGCGCACGCAGGGCGCCTTCGCCGATGAGATAGTTGCCAGTGTTGCTGATGTTGCGGAGTTCCTGCAGGAACTCCTCTTTCGGCTCCGGCTGTTTCTGGCGTTCCGAATAGGATACAGACAATCCATTCGCACCAGTAGCAAGGCGCGTGTAGTGACCAGGAATACCCGTCACGAGAATTCGTGCACGCATTCGACTAGACCTTTCTATTTCAGAGAACCGGTGCAGCAATCAGCCGATCGCCGCGACCAAGGGGATTTCCCACCGCCTGCTCGCGAAAAACCGCGGTGCGCGACAGCGACGAGTTCTTTACGGACTGATCGCACCACGACAAGAACTCCGAGAAGGAGGAGGTCCATGAGCGCCGAGCGGCCGTCCTGATGCACCCTTCCATCAGCGGATCAAGCATCTCGCGATTGCGTGCTATCTTCTCAATGATACGGGCCAATTCCCGCACCACGTCAGGATCGGAAGAGGCATGGATGAGGATGCCATCCTCGCCATCCTCAACGAGTTCGTCGACAGCACCGACAGCAGTCGCGATCGGTACACAGCCGAGTTGCTGGGCTTCCGCGATCATCAGCGGCGCACCTTCCCAACGCGACGGCATTACAAGGACATCTGCCCAGCCAAGCGCCTTGATCAGATCCTTGCTGGCGAAGACCGGCGGTCGTACGTCGACGCCGAGATCCGTCAGCCGCTCCGTCCAGGAGACGGAGGAATCGGCGAGAATTTCCCCACCGATGGCGCGGGCCTCGAAGGGGACACGGGAGGCGCGCAGTTGCGCCAGCGCTGCCGCCAGCCGATCGATGCCCTTCTGCTGGTCGAGCCGCCCCATGTAAAGGAGCCGCAACCGGTCGTCCTTGCGCTCGACCCGCCGCACCGTCATCACTTCCGCCAGAGCCTTGGGCGGAACCGTGAAGCTGGCTCCATTCGCAACCGCAAAGATCTTCTCGTGCGGAACACCGTAGCTGTGGAGATAGATCTTGAGCTGTTCGGAGCAGGTCAGGAAGGCGTCATAGCAGTGCTCGTGGGCGATCGCCGCGAATGGCTGGCCCGCGGGGCGCTTGAAGGCCGTGTTGTCAACTACGTGGAGGTAGCACGCCGTGCGCGTGCCTTCGGACCGCAATCGCGCGATCAGCGGGTGAACGGCCATGACGTGATTGTTGATGACCAGATCGAACCCGGAGAGCTGGCCCTTGAGCGCGTCCCAGTCGATAGGATGCCCTTCGCTGATGAAGTCCTGGCCGAGGAATAACCCCGACGCTCCCCAGGCAGGAACGCCAGCATCCCAGAAGTGAATGTAGTCGAAGCACGCATCGAACTCGTCGATCACATCCATTCTCGATGTGCCGAGGACGAAGAGATGGGTCTCATAGCCGGCGACCTTCAGTTCACGTGTAGCCGCATAGATGACTTTTTCCGCCCCGCCGAACGAGGCGTTCGGCACGAGCAGGGCGACGGTGCGCTTGCCCTCGCTGTGCCCCAGCGGGAGAATGGGGGAACCGCCGACTTCCTTGCGCAGTGCCTTGTGCAGGTCGGCATAGGCGACAAGCTTCTGGGGGCGCCAGGTCCAACGCCGCCCGGCTGTATTGCGCAGCAAGCTTGTGGCGATCGCGTTGACACAATTGAGCATCATCTGCTGTGGCGTGATCAGGGCACGGCGCGGCAGGCTCTTCGGGAACGGGAAGCGTACCTTCAGGATGCTCAGGGTCGGCCACACCTGCGGGCTGCCGATTGATGCAAACCAGTCCAGTGCATTGTTCTGGATCACATCCTGCACGAGCCGGGCCGGGAGAAAGATTAGGTCGGCAGGGCCGATGTTTTGAGCCCCTGCCCCCAGATCGATTGGCTCGATCTTTCGCTGGGCGGCGTCATTGGCGAGTTGAACGAAGACGACGTTGCTGGTCTCGCTGAGGCGTTCCAGATGCGCAAGCACATTGGGCAGCATCCGCGACCGCCGCAGCAGGTCGAGCGCCGCCCCGCTTCCAGCGATCAGGAAAGGCGGGAAATGGACATTGTCGGGTTCACCGATGTTTGCCCAGAAGGCAGGGATGATGTCGTCGAGGCGAAGCTTTGTTGGCGGCTTGGAAGGATCGGTAAAGAAGGAGATCGCCGCATTATCCGTGCGAGCAAACAGATAGCGCGGGCTATCCTCATGCTCGAAATCGACAAGCATCGGACGCTGGAACAACGGCATGTGGCGTTTTCGCAGGAAGCTTACCGATGTCGCGCGATCGCGGTTGGCTTCCTTGAAGCGGCTCTCCGCCCTCAGCCTGTATTCGAAAGCGGTGTCGTGGCAGGGGGTGCCGACGAATCCGTGTTCGATGCAGGACAGCCAGAATTCCCAATCCTCGAAACCGTTCTGCCTGTCATCGTTGAACCGCACGCCGGCCCGGAGTACGTCGATCGAAATCATCGATCCCGTATCGCAGATATTGTCGGTAATGCAGTGGACCAGCCTCGAATACTGATTGCCGTAGTGGGCTCGCCAGTTCACCGAGAACGTATCGATATTGGTATAGACCCAACCGCAGCCGCTGGAGACCAGTTGTTCGTAGAGCGTCTCGATGGTGCCAGGAAAGATGCGGTTGTCCGCATCGAGGAAGTAGATGCCCTTGGCTTCGGGAAAGTGCTCCAGCACGAACTCGATTGCGCGGTTCCTGGCTCCACCCGGCCCGGCGTTCTGACCGAATACGACATGGACTGAGGGATTCTCCGCCGCATAAAGCAGCAATTGATCGAACGTCTCGTGCCGTGGATCGCCGTCGACCGAGACGACGATAACTGTCCTGCAGGAGCGCAGCCTGGAGGCCAGAACGGATTCGATTGCCTCCAGCGCAAGCGCCGCATGACCGTAGAGCGGCATGGCTACCGCAATCAGATCCGGAAGCTCCCTGTTATCTGACATTGGCAGCCTCTGCAGATTGCTTCACCAGCCGGAAGCCGGACACCTTGAGCCAGGAAAAATCGACTGAATCGGTCACCGCGCGGCTGAGAATCATGAGATCCATCGGCCCGTTCACCGGCTCTTCGAGCTGGATGTTGACGTTGATGGCCTGCTTGTTCACCTCACGCCAGCCGCTAAAGAAAGCGGAGGGCTTCGCGGTGCCCTTGCGCGCCAGCTCGGCCACTTCCGACCGTGCGTTTGAATTCGCGGGGGCGAGCAGGAAGCTGACCGCGGCAGGCTGACCTTCCGGATGGTCGATCACCGCGTTCGCCGAGAACGAAATCGTGCCGGGCTCGACCGCACGGCTTATCGCGCCCGCGGAAATGCCGCTCGGCAATGGGTGGCAGACGACGGCATGCTCATGCTCGAGGAAGCGCACCGTCTGAAAATCCGGAACAATCGGCGTGACCGAAACGTCAGCGATCTGGCTCAGAGTATCGACTGCCAGTCGATAGTCGACGATGAATTGTCCTTCGAGCAGGCTGCTCGGCGCGATCATGTTCGGCGCGCTGGCAGGCTTCACCCCGGGCAACCCGGTAAATACCCTGAAAGCAAGCGGGCGCTGGTCGAGATCCGGATGCGCAAGCTCCGAACGCGCCGAGTAGCGCTCTCCGGCAATCGGATGACCGAGCGAGAGCCCCACGACATCCGGCCCGGTCGCGGATATCCGCAGCCGCAAAGTCCGCGTCGCTCCTCCGCAGGCCCGCGGCAACGAAAAGAAGTTCCAGCCGGGAACCAGCTGCGCATAGGAAACGGTCCACTCCGCGACACCTTCGCCGCATTCAAGATAACTCAATGTGACGACCAGTTCTCCGCTTGCCTTTGGCACCGAATGGAGGTGCAGCGCGAGCCCTGCGACGCCAAGGCTGGACACCGGCAGCAGCTGCTCGACAAAAGCGGTCGCGAGCAACTGCTCGATGCCTTCGTCCTTCGGGTCGGCATAGGGATCGTGGGAGAATATCTCGGAAACCGGCTCCCAGTTGCGCGCCTGGAACGCATCCTCGAGAGAGCGATAGTTTTCCAGCAGCGTTTCCCGTTCGCGCCGCAGGAGCGCAAGCTCGCTCGTGATGGAAGCGCTGTAGCGGGCAAGGCGACCGACACCCCCCTCCGCCAGCGCCCGCAGGAGCGCAAAGGCATCCGCCTTGCTCGCGGGATCCAGCCGTTGCAGCGGAACGGCGGGAACCGTACCAAGCGTACGAAGCCGCGCCAGCCCCTCCCTCAGATCAGCTTCGCCCTCATCGGAAAGGGCGAGCGCGATCAACGGGAAGGCATTCTGCAACGTCGCCCTCCCTTCGAGGCCGATATATTCCACCAGATGCTCGAGATCGCTTCCCTCGAAACTCGACCGGTCCCGGTCCGATACCGCCACCAGCCGCCTGATCGCTGGTCGCCGCCCCGCATTGGAAGACATCAAATCCTGCACGCATCGCCTCTAAACAAGTATGTAGCAACAATCCAAAGACGCCGGACAATAAGACGCTTATCCAGTTTTCCGGCCACCATCACGAAGGAGCGTACCAACTACATTTGCGGTGCACAATAATAAATAACTACGTTACGAACGTTTTATAGTTCATATATACTTTGATTATTGAAGTATCTTTTACGCAACCTTCAACTCGAAGGTGCTCTCAGCGTTTTTCCGCTGGTCTTTTCGATAATATCAATTTGCCGAGCGAGGCAGTCCTTCAGCCGGAAATTTCGTTCGACAGTGCTGCGCGCTTGAGCGCGGAGCCCGAGATGACTTTCGGGATTCTTCAACGCCCCAAGAACCGCCTCGGCAAGAGCATCCGTATCGAAGAACGGCACCAGCAGACCGTTTCGCCCGGAGGAAATGACCTCCTGCACGGGGGCCGTATCCGATCCGATGATCAGCGCGCCGCAGGCCATGGCCTCGAGCACCGACCAGGACAACACGAACGGGTAAGTCAGATAGATGTGCGCCGCGGATATCTGGAAAAGCTGCCGCAAGACCGAATGCGGCACAACGCCGGGAAAGACGATGTTTTGCGGCGGGATGTCGATATGAGCAAGAAGGTGGTCCTTCCACGGCCCGCCGCCAGGGGGAGGCATCCCGTAGCTCGCGCCATCACCGCCAACAAAGACGAATATCGTATCGGGACGCCGCCGCACAACCTTTGCCGCCGCTTCCAAAGCTTGCGGAAATCCCCGATATGGCTCGAGGTCGCGCGCGGCGAATGTGACAACCGGAGGCCCGGAGGCCATGAGTACCCGCCCGTCCGGCAACGTCACCGAAGCCGCCGGATCCGGCCGAAACCGTGAGGTGTCGACCCCCTCGTGGCACACCGAAATGCGACCCCGGGCATCGGCGGGATAAAGGCTTCTCTGCCACTGGGTGGGACTGATGCCCATCTCCATCGCCTCAAGGGACAAAAGTTGAGCGATGTTACGCAAGCGAAGCCTCTTGCGCGTCTCCAGGTCGAGTTGATCGTCGGGGGAGAAGCCGACATCCGCCCCCTCGGACCGGTAGAAGAACTCGCAATATCCCAATGCGGGCACCTGCGGGAAAACATCCTTGACAAACATCATGCTGCCCCAGCCGATATGGCCGAGGATGATGTCGGGCGCCAATCCCCGCCGCTTCATGGCGTCGAGCGTTTCGGCGACGCGGTGGCCGATACGCACGTGGTGATCGGATATCGCCATGTGCCGGGCCATGTGCGGACTCGCACGCGGTCCCGGCTCCGCCCGGTGTCGCACGACACGAACGGACGGGATCTTTTGGTCGATGGCCTCGGTAATGAGACTGACCTCGCTGCCCGCAAGCGCGAGTTGGGAGGCTAGGGCGGCAAACTGGCCGAAGCCGCGCCGGTGAACAAGCACTACGTGCATCGTACCTGGATCGTTCTCGCCAAGGCCACGCCTCCCTCAGACGCCGTACCGTGAAGCGCTGCCCCAGGCCAGTTCGAGTTGGTGCAGCGTCTGAAAGGCCGTCTCAAGCATGCGCTGGTCGTGGTCGCCGCGACTCACCGCCCGTTCATAGCTCGTCGCGGCGTCGCGGAGGCTTACCCTCAGCCGTCGCCCTTTCTCAGTCAGCTTGATGCGCGCTGACCGCTTGTCGCGCTGGGAGGCAACGCGATCGATGTAATCGCAGTCGGTAAGCTGCTTGAGATAGTAGGAAACGTTGGATCCGACATAGTGGCCGCGATCGAGAAGTTCGGCAACGGAGAGCTCCGAATCGCCGATTGCCAGCAGGATCATAGCCTGTGCCGGCCCGAGGTCATCGACGCCGAGTTTGCTCAGTTCCGCACGAATGAGACCGGAAAAACGCCGGCTTGCCCGCTCCATAAGGCGAGCAAGCTCGAAATAGGTAATTTGCTGGCAGTCGCCGAACTGGGCGTCGTGAGGAGCGCCGGGATCAGAATGAACCATCGGGCTCCCACCATTGAGCCGGGGATCGATTTCAAGTTCCTCGGATAGATTGAGCGCGCTTTCGTCTTTCATTCCACTCTCCATTTCAAAAATGTACTTCAAATATTGAAGTATATTTCAAGTAAGCACCCCCATCCAGATTATTATTAGCTTGCACAACTCCTCATTTATGTGCGACTTTCGTTTGGCAATACTATGCGTTGGCCCAGCTGCTACGCAATCCACCCTCACCCCAATGGCTCTAACGTTAACTCCAGGCAGCCGCTATGCGCGATACTGTTCAAAATCCGACAAGAAGCAAGGCTCGAATAAACAAGGGTCAATTTTGGGGTAGTCGAGAAATTAACAACTCGGAGTGGCTATTGCTGCAAGCTAAACGTGTATTTTTAGCGGGCTTGCTGTACGCGGCAGCCCTCAGCGTGTGCCTCAATCTTCTCCAGCTCACGATGCCCTTGTTCATGCTGCAGGTTCACGACCGGGTACTCAACAGCCAGAGCATGGACACGCTCGTGCTTCTGACCGTGCTCGCGATCGGCGCCCTTGTGATATTCGGCGTCCTGGAATTCATCCGCGCCCTGTCCTTCCAGGTCATCGGAGGTGCGCTCGTGCGACGGATGAACATGCCGGTCCTGACCGCCGCCTTGCAGGCCTCGGTCGACCAGGGCCTGTCGCGCGCGACCCAGTCGCTTCGCGACCTCGCAGAGTTGCGAAGCTTCCTGACCTCGCCGGCGGTAAGCGCCCCGCTCGACGCCGCATGGTCACCGATCTTCCTGGCGGCCCTTTTCCTGCTACACCCCCTTTTCGGTCTTATCGGGACCGTCTCCGTGGCGCTGCTCATTTGCAGCGGCCTGCTCACCGACATGTTGACACGCCAGTTGACCAAGGAGGCGAACCAGACAAACATCGAAGCCGTCTCCAGGATTGGCGCCTCCTTGCGCCATGCCGAGGCCATCGAAGCCATGGGCATGCTACCCGCGCTGGCCAAACGTTGGCGCATCCTGCAGTTCCAGGCCCTCGGGGCCTATGAGGCAAGCGGGACCAGAAGCAAGGCAATGACCTCCATCACCCGCAGCCTGCGCTATTCCATCCAGATCATCACCCTTGCCTCCGGCGCATATCTGGTACTGGAACAGGAAATCACGGCCGGCGCGATGATGGCGGCGAGCATTCTCGTCGGACGCCTCCTGATACCCTTCGACACGATTATCGACAATTGGCGCCAATGGGTTCTGGCGATTGCCGGCTGGCGGCGCCTCGAGGCTGTTCTCAAGGCAAAACTTGCGGTCCGCCAAACCATGCCCACGCCGCATTCTTCGGGCGACATCATGGT
>JAEWPB010000073.1 GCA_023399465.1 Pseudomonadota bacterium | reverse complement strand
CGCGGCCGAGAAGCGGGCGAGCTCGTCGCGGGCGCCGGAATAGACCACGCCGCCACCGGCGACGATCAGCGGCTTCTTCGCCGCCTTCAGGGCCTCGGCAGCAGCCTTGAGTTCGTCGCGGTCGGAGCGGGGACGGCGCGGCGTCCAGAGACGCTCGGCGAAGAAGCTCTCGGGGTAGTCATAGGCCTCGGCCTGCACGTCCTGGCAGAGCGCGAGCGTGACGGGGCCGCACTCGGCCGGGTCGGTCAGAACCTGCATGGCACGGGCGAGCGCCGGGATGACCTGCTCGGGCCGGGTGATGCGGTCGAAATAGCGCGAGACCGGACGGAAGCAGTCGTTGGCGGAAACCGTGCCGTCGCCGAAATTCTCGATCTGCTGCAAGACAGGGTCGGGCGCGCGGTTGGCGAAGACGTCGCCGGGGAGGAAGAGAACCGGCAGGCGATTGACGTGCGCGACGCCGGCGGCCGTCACCATGTTGAGGGCGCCGGGGCCGATCGAGGTGGTGCAGGCCATGAAGCGCTGGCGGAAACTGGCCTTGGCAAAGGCGACGGCGGCGTGCGCCATGCCCTGTTCGTTGTGCGCACGATAGGTCGGCAGTTCGTCCCGCACCTGGTAGAGCGCTTCGCCCATGCCGGCGACATTGCCATGGCCGAAGATCGCCCAGACGCCGCCGAAGATCGGCATCTTCGTGCCGTCGACCACGGTCATCTGCCGGGTCAGGAAGCGCGCAACGGCCTGGGCCATCGTCAATCGGATCGTCTTGCCCATGGTCTCCTCCCAAATTCCTTATCGCAGGCCGCGGGTCTTCAGCCACGCGTCGGTCAGTTGGCGGAAGCGCGCGGCCATGTCGGCAATCGCTTCCTCGTCAGTCATACCGCCCGACAGCCATTGGCGGGCGGGCTCGGCGAAGATCGTCCGGCCGACCGCAAAGCCCTTGACCGAGGGCGCCGCAAGCGTGGCCGCGAAAGCCTTCTCCAGTTCCTCCGCCGGCGCTTCCAGCCCGAGCAGCACGATGCCGCGGCAATAGGGATCATGCCGCGCGATCACCGTCTCGATGTTCCTCCAGGCAGTCGCCGAGGCCTGCGGCTCGAGCTTCCACCAGTCCGGCCTGATGCCGAGCGCGTAAAGTTCGCCGAGCGCGGTCGCGACGGTGCCGTCGTCAAGCGGCCCGTTCTTGCCGGCGATGATTTCGATCAGCAGTTCGCGGCCGACCTTGCGGGCGGCATCGAACAGGCTGCGCAGTTTCTCCTGCTGCTCCCGTTTCAGGGCAGGCGGATCGTCGGGATGATAGAAGCAAAGGCATTTGATGCAATGGCCGAGCGGCCACTCCACGAACTGCGAGCCGACATCCTGGCTGAATTCGAAGCGCAGCGGCCGGGACCCCGGCATTTCCACCGGCCGGCCGATCCAGCTGAAATCCTTCCGGGCGGCGTCGAACAGCGCTTCGCGGCCGAAACGTTCATCGATCAGCATGCCATAGCCGTCGCGGCCTTCGGCGACCCGGGCGGCAGCGGCAACCGCTAGGCGCTTGAACGCGGGGATGCGGTCGTGGGCGATGCCCAGTTCGTCGGCCAGGCTTGCAAGCTGCGAGCGGTGGTCGATGGCAAGCGCCATCAGCAACGGGATTTCGCCGCGTCGGGTAGTCGCCCAGTGGATGTGACTGATGTCCTCGTCCTTGCGCAGTGCCCGCTCTCGGCTGCCGGTCTTCAGGAAGTAGTCGAGTTCCTCAAAGGTCGGATATTCGGGCGAGCAGAGCAGGCGCGAAACCGCGAAGGCGCCGCAGGCATTCGCCCAGGTGGCCGAGGTCTTCAGGCTTTCGTCTGCAAGCCAGCCGCGCAGGAAACCGGACATGAAGGCGTCGCCGGCGCCGAGCACGTTGTAGACCTCGATCGGAAAGCCGTCGCCGACGATGCCGTCCTCGAGATCGTCGGAAATCGGCCCGTCGTAGACGATGCAGCCCATCGCCCCGCGCTTCAGGACGATCGTCGCCGTCGAAGACAAGCGAATGGCTTTCAGCGCCGCGAGCACGTCGTCGGCGCCGGAGGCGATCATGATCTCCTCCTCGGTCCCGACGATCAGGTCGCAGTCGGCGAGGATCGACTTCATCTTGTCGGAGACGCGATCGGATTTCACATAGCGCTCGAAGCCTTCGGCATGGCCGGCAAGGCCCCAGAGGTTCGGGCGATAGTCGATGTCGAAGATCACCTTGCGCCCATGGGCCCGGGCGATGCGGATCGCCTTGCGCTGGGCGGCTTCGGTGTTGGGCCGCGAAAAATGCGTGCCCGATACCAGGACGGCACGGGATGTCGAGACGAAGGTTTCGTCGATGTCGTCTTCCGAAAGCGCCATGTCGGCGCAATCGGTGCGGTAGAAGATCATCGGCGACACGCCTTCCGCCTCGACGGCGAGAAGCACGAGAGCCGTGAGACGCTCCTTGTCGGTAATGATACCGTCCGTCGCGACGCCCTCACGGGCCGACTGTTCGCGGATGAAGCGGCCCATCTGTTCGTCGCCGACGCGGGTGATCAGGCCGGAGCGCAGGCCAAGCCGCGCCGTGCCGATGGCGATGTTGGCGGGGCAGCCGCCGACCGACTTGGCAAAGGAGGCGATATCCTCGAGACGGGAACCGATCTGCTGGCCGTAGAGGTCCACCGACGAGCGGCCGATGGTGATCACGTCAAGCGCGCATTCCGCCGTCGCGGCGACGTTCGGTGCTGTCATGATCTCCTCCCGGTCTATTGCGGCAGGCAGATTCCGCCTGCGTGATCATGACGTCAATGAAACATAGGTTCCGCAAATATGTCAATTCGGAACGTTTATTCCGTTTTGGTTTTCGCCACTTTTGACCACTTTTGCGCCGCTCCGTTTGCGGCGGCGCTCGGCAATCGCCACCGGCAAGGCCATGGCCAGCGCCATTGAGGCGGAAAGCGAGCGGAAGCCTGCGAAATCGGCCTCGGCGACTTCCAGCGAATGGCGGGCGATCGTGGCCAGCGGAGAAAAGGCCGAGTCGGTGATGGCGACGATCGGCACCCCGCGTTCGGCAAGCGCCTGCGCCTGGGCGAGGCTTTCGGCGGCATAGGGGGCGAAGCTGGCAGCAATCGCGGCATCGCGCACAGTCGCGAACTGCACGGTTTCCGCATCCACCCCGTTCGGGGAGGCGACGATCTGATGGCGGATACTGAGCTTCGAGAAGGCGTAGGTCATGTGCGCTGTCAGCGGATAGGCGCGGCGCTTGGCGATCAGATAGATGGTTTCCGCCCCGGCCAAAGTATCGACCGCTCTTGCGAAGGTTTCCGGCTGGATCGTCGTTGCCAACCGGTTCACCGATTG
>JAEWPB010000036.1 GCA_023399465.1 Pseudomonadota bacterium | reverse complement strand
CCTGATACCTTCAAGCGGCCGATCTATGCCGGCAACGCCATCCAGACGGTGCAGACGAGTGACGCCAGGAAGGTGATCACCGTGCGCACCGCCTCGTTCGCGGCCGCGCCCGAAGGCGGTTCGGCACCGATCGAGACGGTCGCCGCCGGCGCCAATCCCGGTCTTTCCACTTTCGTCGGCGACGCGCTGTCGGCGTCGGACCGCCCGGAACTGACCTCGGCCAAGGTGATCATCTCCGGCGGCCGGGCGCTCGGCTCGGCGGAAAAGTTCCAGGAAGTGATCCTGCCGGTCGCCGACAAGCTCGGCGCCGCCGTCGGCGCTTCCCGTGCCGCCGTCGACGCCGGCTACGCCCCGAACGACTGGCAGGTCGGCCAGACCGGCAAGGTGGTCGCGCCGGACCTCTACATCGCCTGCGGCATCTCCGGTGCGATCCAGCACCTCGCCGGCATGAAGGATTCGAAGGTCATCGTCGCGATCAACAAGGACGAGGAGGCGCCGATCTTCCAGGTCGCCGACTACGGCCTCGTCGGCGATCTCTTCGACATCCTGCCGGAACTTGAAAAGGCGCTTTGATCGCGCCTGACCAGCTCATTTCGCGTTTGCGAAAGGGGCTGGTAAAAATCGAGCTCTCAGATTATCAATTTTGCCGGGCTGTATAAAACAGTCCGGCAATTTTTGCTTGGACCGCGGGGGAACGCGGGCTCCGGGCAGGCCCAAGTGGGAGAGAGAAGATGGACTCGAAAATCAAGAACATTGGTATTGTCGGCGCGGGACAGATGGGCTGTGGTATCGCCCATGTTTCGGCCCTGGCCGGCTACAAGGTCCATATCTACGATCTCGTCCAGGACCGCATCGAATCCGGCCTTGCCACGATCAACGGCAACCTTGCCCGCCAGGTGACCAACGGCAAGATGACCGACGACGAGCGCAAGTCGGCGCTGGCGCGGATCTCGGGTTCCACCGACCTCAACGACTTCGCGCCGATGGATCTCGTCATCGAGGCCGCGACCGAGGACGAAACCGTCAAGCGCAAGATCTACGCGCAGGTTTGCCCGGTATTGAAACCGGACGCCATTCTCGCGACCAATACCTCCTCGCTGTCGATCACCCGACTGGCCGCCGCGACCGACCGGCCGGGCCATTTCATGGGTATCCACTTCATGAATCCGGTTCCGGTGATGAAACTGGTCGAACTGGTGCGCGGCATCGCCACCGACGAGGGCACCTTCGCGACCGCCAAGGAATACGTCGCCTCGCTCGACAAGACCGTAACGGTCGCCGAGGATTTCCCGGCCTTCATCGTCAACCGCATCCTGCTGCCGATGATCAACGAGGCGATCTATACGCTCTACGAAGGCGTCGGCACCGTCGAGGCAATCGATACCGCCATGCGGCTTGGCGCCAACCACCCGATGGGACCGCTGCAACTCGCCGACTTCATCGGCCTCGATACCTGCCTGTCGATCATGCAGGTGCTCTATGAAGGCCTTGCCGACAGCAAGTATCGCCCCTGCCCGCTGCTCGTCAAATATGTCGAGGCCGGCTGGCTCGGTCGCAAGTCCGGTCGCGGCTTCTACGACTATCGCGGCCCGACGCCGGTTCCCACCCGCTGACCGGCACGGCGACCTTACCGCCTTTCCATTTCCCCAATTGGCCGATAGAAGGAATTTTTTTTCGTCTATCGGCTTTGCCTTTGGTCCGGGATGCCTCGGACGGCCGCGCATCTCCCGATATTGTCTCCTCAACGAACAAGCCAGTATTTCGGGAGTTTACATGAAACGCTTCTTGCTGATCGGCGCCGCCATCATCGGTCTTGCCGCCCCCTATTCGGCCTCGGCCGCCGACACGCTTCTCAACGCCTCGTATGACGTCGCGCGCGAACTGTTCGCCGCCGAGAACGAAGCCTTCGCCAAGGAGCATCCGGGCGTCACCATCGACCAGTCGCATGGCGGCACGTCGAAGCAGGCCCGCGCCATCGCCGAAGGCCTCGAAGCCGATGTCGTCACCTTCAACCAGGTCACCGACATCGACTTCCTCGCCAAGAACGGCTTCGTCGCCGAAGACTGGCAGAAGCAGTTCCCGAACAACGCATCGCCGTTCTACTCCTTCCCGTCCTTCCTCGTTCGCGCCGGAAACCCGAAGAACATCAAGGACTGGAACGACCTCGTCCGTGACGACGTGAAGGTGATCTTCCCGAACCCGAAGACATCGGGCAACGCGCGCTACACCTACCTCGCCGCGACCGCCTACGCCAAGGAAGCCTTCGGCGGCGACGAAATCAAGGTGAAGGAATTCGTCTCCAAGCTGTTCGACAACGTCCCGGTCTTCGACACCGGGGGGCGCGCCGCGACCACCACCTTCGTCGAGCGTGAAATCGGCGACGTGATCATCACCTTCGAGGCGGAGACCCGCTCGATCGCCAAGCAGTATGGCGAGGACAAGTTCGAAAGCGTCGTGCCGTCGGTCAGCCTTCTTGCGGAATTCCCCGTCGCGATCGTCGACAAGGTTGCCGACAAGCGCGGCTCGCGCGAACTGGCAAAGTCCTATCTCGACTTCCTCTACTCGCCGGCCGGCCAGAAGGTCGCCGCCGAGTTCGGCCACCGCGTCCATGACCCGGCCGTCGCCGCCGAATTCAAGGACCAGTTCCCTGCCGTTCGCCTGGTAAATGTTGACGAGGTGTTCGGTGGCTGGAAAAAGATCTCCGCCGAGCACTTTGCCGAAGGCGCCATTCTGGACGGCATCTACGGCAGCCGCTAAGGCGTAAAAACAAGCTCGTCTTTTTGGACCGGCGGGTTGTCATGACCCGCCGGTTCTCCCGTGAATGAAAGGACAGGATGTGAAACGGCATGTATTGCCCGGCCTGCCGCTGGCCCTCGGCGTGACGCTCGTCTACGTGGCGATCATCGTCGTGCTGCCGCTGGCGGCGCTGGGTTTCAAGGCTGCGAGCCTCGGCCCCGAGGACTACTGGCGCATCATTTCATCGGAACGCGCGGTGGCCAGCTATCGCGTCACCGTGCTCTGTGCCGCAGCCGCCACCCTGTTCAACGTCGTTTTCGGCATGGCGCTCGCCTGGGTGCTCGTGCGCTACGATTTTCCCGGTCGGCGGATCGTCGATGCGCTGGTCGACCTGCCCTTCGCCCTGCCGACGGCGGTCGCCGGTATTTCGCTGACGACCCTGTTTGCCGCCAACGGCTGGTTCGGCGCGCCGCTGGCCGATCTCGGTATCAAGGTCGCCTATACGCCGCTCGGCATCATGGTCGCCATGGCATTTACCAGCATTCCCTTCGTCGTGCGCACCGTGCAGCCCGTTCTCGAAGAACTTGACCCCGCGCTCGAGGAAGCCGGACAGACGCTCGGCGCCTCCGACCTGTCGATCTTCCGCCACGTCGTCCTGCCGCTGCTGACCCCCGCGCTTCTGGCCGGCGTATCGCTCTCCTTCGCCCGCAGTCTCGGCGAGTTCGGGGCGATCATCTTCATTGCCGGCAACCAGCCCTACCAGACCGAGATCACCGCCCTGCTCGCCTTCATCCGGCTGGAGGAATACGACTACGCCGCCTCGGCAGCGATCGCCTCGGTGATGCTGATCGTGGCTTTCGTCATGCTGGCCGTAACCAACCTTCTGCAAGCGCGCGCGCTTCGCTACACCGCGCGAGGCTGATCGAATGAGCATCCATAAATCCAACCGCCCGCCGCGCATCGGCGACAGCCCGCTCGTTCGCCGGACGCTCCTGACCGTCGTTCTGGCACTTGTGGCGATCATGATCGTCGCGCCGCTCCTGGTGATCGGCGCCCAGGCATTCTCGATGGGCCTTGCCTATTTCGGCAAGGCGATCACGCAAGCCGACACCCGCCACGCGATCCTGCTGACGGTGATCACCGCTTTGATCGCGGTGCCGGTCAATACCGCTTTCGGCATTGCCGCCGCCTGGGCGATCACCAAGTTCGACTTCCCCGGCCGCAGGCTGCTGCTTGTCGTCATCGAGATCCCGTTCTCGATCTCGCCGATCGTCGCGGGCGTGTCGTACATGTTCGTCTACGGCCTGCAGGGGCTGTTCGGGCCGACCCTGCAGTCGATGGACGTCAAGATCCTCTTCGCCCTTCCCGGCATCGTGCTCGCCAGCATGTTCGTCACCGCGCCCTTCGTCGCGCGTGAACTGATCCCGCTGATGCAGGCACAGGGCCGCGATCTCGAGGAAGCCGCCACCTCGCTTGGCGCGAGCGGATGGCGCACCTTCTTCTCGGTAACCCTGCCGAACATCAAATGGGCGCTGCTCTATGGCGTTGTCCTCTGCAACGCCCGTGTCATGGGCGAGTTCGGCGCCGTCTCGGTGGTATCGGGCAACATTCGCGGCCAGACCAATACGCTGCCGCTGCATATCGAACTGCTCTATCACGACTACAACGCCGTCGGCGCCTTCGCTTCGGCATCCATTCTCGCCCTGCTCGCAATCGTCACGCTCATCGCCAAGGTTGCGCTCGAGCGACAGGGCGCCGGCCGCATTCGCCGGGCCAATTCGCTCGCCAGCACCGAATACGTGACCTCGGAGGTCAAGCCATGAAAATCAAGCTCAACAACGTCATCAAGACCTTCGACAGCTTCCGCGCGGTCCACGGGGTGTCGCTGGAAATCGGCAGCGGCGAACTGGTGGCTCTTCTCGGCCCGTCCGGCTCGGGCAAGACGACGATCCTCAGGATGGTCGCCGGCCTCGAATATTCCGATGGCGGCGAGATCTATTTCGGCGACGAGAACGCCACGAACATTCCGGTGCGCGATCGCGGCGTCGGCTTCGTGTTCCAGCACTATGCGCTGTTCCCGCACATGACCGTTGGCGAGAACATTGCCTTCGGCATGAAGGTCTCGAAGGTCAAGCGACCCGCCGCCGATATCGCACGTCGCGTCGATGAACTGCTGGCGCTGGTGCAGCTTTCCGGCCTGCGCGACCGCTTCCCCGGCCAGATTTCCGGCGGCCAGCGGCAGCGCGTGGCGCTTGCCCGCGCGCTCGCGGTCGACCCCAAGGTTCTGCTGCTCGACGAGCCCTTCGGGGCACTCGACGCCAATGTGCGGCGCGACCTGCGGCGCTGGCTCCGGCAGATCCATGACGAACTCGGCATCACCACGCTGTTCGTCACCCACGACCAGGAAGAAGCACTCGATCTCGCCGATCGCGTCGTCATCCTCGACAAGGGCAACATCGTCCAGCAGGGCACGCCCGAAGAGGTCTGCCGCGATCCGCGCAATGCCTTCGTGATGAACTTTCTCGGCGATGCCAACACGCTCGAGGCCAGGGTGCGCGACGGCAAGGCCTTCATTCAGGACGTGGCCTTCGAAGCCCCGCAACTGACGAACGGTGTCGCCAAGGTCTATTTCCGCCCGGCCGACGTCCAGTGGCTCGATGAAGGCCAGGGCATCGCTGCCACGATCGCCCGCGTCATCGACCGCCCGGATTCGCGGCGCGTGCTGGCGATCACCGGCGCGGGCGAACCGATCGAATTCGACACCGCTCCCGAATTTGCCGGCAGCAAGGGCGATCAGGGCTACCTGCAGATCAATCGCCCGCGCATCTACGCCGCCTGAAACCAGGCTGAGACCAGGCGATCCGGCAAGCAGCCGGGTCGCATCGTCACTGTTTGGAAAGCTTCTCGCGATAGCCTGCTGCAGTTACAACACGCGGCGAAGGCATGAAGCAGCCTGTGACGAGAAAAGAGACGCGCTCGCAACACCCGGGATTGATGAACCGTGGCAGCATGCTCATGCTGGCCACGCTCGTTGTCGTGCCGAACATGTTCTTTCTCGCGGTGATGCCGTTATACATCGCCGAGCGGCTGATCTCTCCCCTGTTCTACCTCGTCGCCGGTTTTCTCGCGTTCTTCCTGCCGCCGGCGGCGGCATACCTGGTCTTTGGCGCTGCGGCACTTGCCGATCTGGGACTGATCGTGCTGATCGCCTTCCACCTGCCGCTTGCGACAGCACTCGATTCACTGCGCTACCTCTCGACGATCGACGTCGGATCTTCCATTCTCTACGTAGCGATCATCGGGATCGTCCTCGCAACCACGGCACTGACGGCGTGGCTGTTCAACCGCTACCGGGCCAGCTTCCGCAGCGCGTCTCCCCTGCCAACGGCTTTGGCTGCATTTGCCATCGTTGCGACGGACTTTTTCATCAACGTCCCCTATTTCGTCCGCAACGAGCCGAAATTCGAAAGTGCGATTGCCCAGACAGCACTGCTCCCCGATGCCATATCCAGCCGCGGGAACAACCTGCTGATCGTCATGGTCGAAGGTCTCGGCGCTTTCGCCGACCCGCGGGAACGCAGGATCCTGTCCGACAAGCTGGCGCGGATTGCGCATGGCGGTCGCTACACGCTTGAAACCGGCGTCACCAACTACGTCGGTTCGACGACAGGGGCGGCATCGCGCGAGCTTTGCGGCAAGTGGGGCGACTATCTCGATTACCTGAAAGGGGGCGCCGTCGATTGCCTGCCGCGGCAGATGGCATCACGCGGTTTCGACACCGTGGCCTTTCACGGCTTTTCCCACACGATGTTTGCCCGCGACATCTGGTATCCGAAGATCGGCTTCACCGAACTGAATTTCTTCGAGGACATGGTGAGCCGAAACAGCCGGGACGTGCCGTCGCGATGCGGCAGCGTGTTCGAAGGCCTGTGTGACGCGGAGGTCGGCGATCTCGTGGGCGCGCGGTTAAAGGCAGAGGCCGAGCGGCCAAAGCTGGTCTACTGGCTGACACTGAACACACACATACCTTATGTGGCCGCCCCGCATGGATCGCTCGAGTGCCGGGCGCCCGGAGCAGCGATCGGAAACAGCACGGTCTGTGAACTCACCGAACTCTGGGGCGAAATTTTTGACAAGGTCGCGGAGATTGCCGCCGATCCCTCACTGCGGGCAACCGGCATCCTCGTCGTCGGCGATCACCACACACCGCTCTGGGAGCGCTCGGCGAAAAAGCGGTTCACGCTCGGAAAGGTCGACTGGTACCTCCTGCGCAGCAACGAGAGCCGTCCGCAGCAGATTGTCGCCACCCGGTTTTCCCAGGCGCCACTGAGGCCCTGACCAGTCCTCAGCTCGTCGGGCTCGTTCCAAGTGCAGCGCCGATCAGCGCCTTGGCATCATTGCTGTGCCATTCCGCCGGACCGTTCATCGAGCCGATCAGACAACCCTTGTCGTCGAGAAGGAATGTCGCCGGCAGGCCGAAGGCCAGACCTTCCTTCTTCAGCACGTTGAAGACGTCCATCGTCGGATCGCGATAGAAACCAAGCGCGTCGACGCCGGTTTCGGTGAGGAAGGCCTTCGGTTTTTCGTCGTCTCCGGTGTCGATGTTGATCGCCACTACTTCGAACTTGTCGCTGCCGAGATCCTTCTGCAACGCGTTAAGCGCCGGCATCTCCTCGCGACAGGGAACACACCATGTCGCCCAGAGATTGACGAGCACGGTCTTGCCGGCGAAGCCGTCCAGCGTCATGTCCTTGCCGTCCGCCCCCTTGAACGCCAGGGTCTGCAGACGACGCGGCTCATCGGCGGCGGCCAGCGCTGCGACCTCGCCCTTCGCGAAGGGGGCAATCGCCATGGCCGTGCCCTTGGAGGCGGCGCATTCCGCCACGACTGCGGCAGTTTCGCCGTCGCCATTGCCAGACCCCATGCGCTTCACGTATACCGCTGCGGCACCGGCAACAACGCCTGCAAGGGCGGCAATCGCGACAAGCTTGGCGGAAGGCAGGCCCAGTGGCTTTCTCTCTGTCATCTCATTCTCCAGGGTAGGCATCTCATGGCTGACGGCACTTCGGACACCAAATCCTCCAACCAGATGTGGGGCGGCCGCTTCGCTTCCGGTCCCGACGCGATCATGGAGGAGATAAACGCCTCGATCGGCTTCGACAAGAAGCTCTATGCCCAGGACATCCGCGGCTCAATAGCCCATGCCACCATGCTGGCCCATCAAGGCATCATTTCCGCCGAAGACAAAGACAAGATCGTTCACGGCCTGAACACGATCCTGTCAGAGATCGAAAGCGGCCAGTTCGAATTCTCGCGCCGGCTCGAAGACATCCACATGAACGTCGAGGCGCGGCTGGCGACCCTGATCGGCCCCGCCGCCGGACGCCTGCATACCGCCCGTTCGCGTAATGACCAGGTGGCGCTCGACTTCCGCCTCTGGGTCAAGGAAGAGATGCAGAAGACCGAGAAGGCGCTGACCTCGCTCATCGCCGCCTTCCTCGATCGCGCCGAGGAACACGCCGAAACGGTGATGCCGGGCTTCACCCACCTGCAGACCGCCCAGCCAGTGACCTTCGGCCACCACTGCATGGCCTATGTCGAAATGTTCGGCCGCGACCGCTCGCGGGTGCGCGACGCGATCGTTCGCCTCGACGAGAGCCCGATCGGCGCCGCGGCGCTGGCCGGCACCGGATTCCCGATCGACCGCCACATGACGGCAAAGGCGCTCGGCTTCCGCGAGCCGACCCGCAACTCGATCGATACCGTGTCGGATCGCGACTACGCGCTTGAGTTCCTGTCCATCGCCTCGATCGCCGCGACCCATCTTTCGCGCCTCGCCGAAGAGATCGTCATCTGGTCGACGCCGCAGTTCGGCTTCATCCGCCTGTCGGACGCCTTCTCCACCGGCTCCTCGATCATGCCGCAGAAGAAAAACCCCGACGCCGCCGAACTGGTGCGTGCCAAGACCGGCCGCATCAACGGCTCGCTCGTCGCCCTGCTGACGATCATGAAGGGCCTGCCCCTCGCCTATTCCAAGGACATGCAGGAAGACAAGGAACAGGTCTTCGATGCCGCCGAGAGCCTGGAACTGGCGATTGCCGCCATGACCGGCATGGTCCGCGACATGACCATCCGCACCGACCGCATGAAGGCGGCCGCCGGCTCCGGCTATTCGACCGCCACCGATCTGGCCGACTGGCTGGTGCGCGAGGCCGGGCTGCCGTTCCGCGACGCTCACCACGTGACCGGCCGCGCCGTGGCGCTGGCGGAGGAGAAGGGTTGCGAGCTTGCCGAACTGCCGCTGGCCGAACTCCAGGCCATCCATCCCGCGATCACCGATGCGGTCTACGGCGTGCTGACGGTCGAGGCCTCGGTGGCCAGCCGCCGCAGTTTCGGCGGCACCGCCCCGGTCGAAGTTCGCAAGCAGATCGAGTATTGGCGGACCAAGGTCTGACAACAAATTGTGGCTCTACAAGCCGGCCGAATTCCGCTATGAAGTAGCGACCTTAGCGAGACCTGGAGAGGATCCCCGATGCCGCACACCTATCGCCCTATGATCCGCTTGGCTGCCGTTCTTGCGGTGACCGGTCTCGTGGCGGTGGGATGCGGCCGAAAAGGCGACCTTGATCCGCCGAGCACGCCGGCCAATATGCAGAACCAACGTACCGAAAACGCACAGCCTCAGGTCCAGGACAGGCAGTTCCTGCTGGACCCCCTTCTCTGACGGGTTGCACCAGTGAACCATTTTGATTATCGCGACGGCGTTCTCTACGCCGAAGACGTTGCCATTCCCGAGATCGCCAAGGCGGTCGGCACGCCCTTCTACTGCTACTCCACCGCCACGCTCGAACGGCACTACAAGGTGTTCTCCAACGCCTTTGCCGATGTCGACGCCATGGTGTGCTATGCCATGAAGGCGAACTCGAACCAGGCCGTCCTCAAGACCCTCGGCCGTCTCGGCGCCGGCGTCGACGTCGTCTCCGAAGGCGAGCTGCGCCGGGCGCTGGCCGCCAGCATCCCGGCCGAGCGGATCATGTTCTCCGGCGTCGGCAAGACCCTGCGCGAGATGGATTTCGCTCTCGAGGCCGGCATCTACTGCTTCAACGTCGAATCCGAGCCGGAACTGGAAGTTCTGAACCAGCGGGCGATGAATGCAGGCAAGAAGGCGCATGTCTCCTTCCGCATCAACCCCGATGTCGACGCCCGCACGCATGCCAAGATCTCGACCGGCAAGAAGGAAAACAAGTTCGGCATTTCCTGGGAGCGGGCCCGTGCCGTCTATGCCCGCGCCGCAACGCTGCCCGGTATCGAGGTTACCGGCATCGACATGCACATCGGCAGCCAGATTACCGAGCTGCAGCCGTTCGATGACGCCTTCAAGCTGTTGCGCGAACTGGTCGATACCCTGCGCGCCGATGGCCACACCATCTCCCACGTCGATATCGGCGGCGGTCTCGGCATTCCCTATCGCGACGACAACACCCCGCCGCCGCTGCCCGAGGCCTATGCCGAGATCGTCAAGAACCAGCTCAAGGACCTCGGCTGCAAGATCGTCACCGAGCCGGGCCGCCTGATCGTCGGCAATGCCGGCATCCTGGTGACCGAGGTCATCTATGTAAAGGACGGCGGCGAGAAGACCTTCGTCATCGTCGATGCCGCGATGAACGACCTCATCCGCCCGACCCTTTACGAAGCCTGGCACGAGGTCCATCCGGTGGTCATCTCGGCTGCCAATGCCCCGCGCATTCGCGCGGACGTCGTAGGCCCCGTGTGCGAAACCGGTGACTACCTGGCGCTCGACCGGGAAATGGCGATGCCGAAGCCGGGCGACCTTCTTGCCGTCGGTTCCGCTGGCGCCTATGGCGCGGTCCTGGCCGGCACCTACAACACCCGGCTTCTCATTCCGGAAGTTCTGGTCAATGGCGATCAGTTCCACGTCATTCGCCCGCGCTCGACCTACGAGGAACTGATCGGCCTCGATTCCCTTCCCGATTGGCTCGCCTGACGCATTCAGGGGCTTCACAATCCGGGGAGCGACAGCGAAAAAGTGAAGGCGCGCGATGGCGCGCCCTCGTCTTCGCCACAAAGAGTGTTATCCTTTACGTCACTCTGTGGCCTCAGGTCGCGACACAAACTCCGGTGCGCCGCTCCAGATGGTGCCGAAGCGGGAGAACGGATTTATGAACACCCGAGGACAGGGCACGAATGGTGCGTTCGGTTCCCATCCGTCCTTGGCGCGCCGCGTGGGATTGAAGCGTTTCCTCGCCCGGCTCGTGCTCATCGCCGAGCAGATCCTGCCTCTCACGCTCCCCATCCTTTCGGCTGTCGCGCTGTTTCTCGCAGCCGCCTGGTTCGGCGTGTTCCGTGTCGCGCCCGAGTGGCTGCGTCTGGTCCTGCTGTTTGCCTTCTGTTTCGTCGTGCTGTCGTCGCTGCTGCTCTTCGCGCGCCTGCGCTGGCCGAGCAGCGCTGCGGCCGACCGCCTGCTCGAGGAGCGCAACCACCTTCCCCATCAGCCCGTGGCGGTGCAGCAGGA
>JAEWPB010000098.1 GCA_023399465.1 Pseudomonadota bacterium | reverse complement strand
GGCATGACTGCGGTCCTCGGCGGTGAAGATCGCCAGCACGCCGTCGCCGATCAGCTTGAGCACGCTGCCGCCGCATTCCTCGATCGCGGTGATCACGGTCTCGGCGTAGTCGTTGAGAAAGGGAATGATGTCTTCCGGCCGGGCGCGCTCGGATATGCTGGTGTAGTTGTAGAGGTCGGAGGACCAGATCACCGCCTCGATGCGCTCGGCCTCGCCCCTGCCGATCCGCCCGCCGATCACCTGTTCGCCAGCGTCCTGGCCGAGATAGACTTCGGCCAGCGTGCCGATGATACGCACGCAGGAAGCGGCCTTGATCGCCAGCGCCAGCGTCGGCATCAGCATGCGCAGCACGTCGAGGTGGGCAGTCGAGAAGCCCTCCTGCCGGCGGGTGGTCCAGGACGAATAGAAGCAATCCATCTCGCCGATCCGTCCGCGTTCGGTGAAACGATGGATCATGGCGACGAAATCGGCGTGCCCCTGCTCGTTCAGCGTGTTGAGCATGTTGAAACGTGTCGGGCATTCGCGCGCGAGAGGAACGTGAATCTCCGCGCCGCCGCACTGGAGCAGGTGGTAGAAAACCGAATTTTCCCACACGGTTCTGCCCTCGCCATCGGCAGATGAGCCGTATTCCACCAGCGGGCGGATCTCGCTGTCCTCGCCGTCCCACTGGAAGGCCCGGCCCTCCAGTTCCGGGTGAAGCGTATCCACCAGCACCAGGCTGCGGCCGAGCGGCAGTCCCGTCGCGATGCACCTTTCGCAGAAACCCGCCAGCAACGCGGTCTCGTCGAGCCCCGTCGTCCCCTGGTCGGCAAGCCACTGCATGATTTCGATGACGCGGGCATTGTCCATGGCGTGACCGTTCCGCTCGCTGATCCGGCATGGGCCGGCTGCGGCCATGCAAGTGACGAATTTTGGCATATAAGATCGGGAGAGACCAGACGAGGGGATGAGCGGTGCCGGCTCTCTCGGCCTGTCGGTGCTGCATCGGGTGCGCAGTCCCACGACCGCCGAAATGACCGGCGTATTCTCCCTTGAAGGGCCTGGTATCTGAGGTGCAGCCTCAGAGAAGGAGCGCGCCATGAAAGGACCGAAACTCTATATCCTTGGAGCAGGCAAGGCCGAGGAAATGCGGCTGAAGCGCCAGATTTTCGCACTGGCCCCGGATTCGGATGCGCTGTTCGACCGGATCGGTATCCGCCAGGGCGAACATGTGCTCGATCTCGGCTGCGGTCCCGGCGGTGTCCTGCACCTTCTCGGCAAGCATGTCGGTCCCTCGGGTTCGGTCGTCGCCATCGACAAGAATCCCCGCTACGTCGAGCTTGCCCGGGAATTCGTTGCCAACAGCGAACTGCCACAGGTCGAGGTGCGGGTGGGCGATGCCTTCGACACCGGCCTGCCACGGGCCAGCTTTGATGGTGCCCACATGCGCCTGTTGCTGTCCAACGTTCCCGAACCCGAAGGCGCCGTGAAGGAAATGGTGTCGCTGGTTCGTCCCGGCGGCTGGGTCGCCAGTTTCGAGGCTGATTGCCTGACGCATAACTGCGATCCGCCCCACCCGGCCTGGCGCCGGCTCTACGATATCTTCCTGACCTATTCGGCAATGGAGGGCATCGATCTGTTCATCGGCCGGCGCGCGCACCGGCTGTTCCGGGCGGCGGGGATCGTCGATATCCGCATCGATTCCGTCGTCCACGTCTATCCGCCCGGTCACGAAAGGCGGTCCCTCCTGCTCGACTTCATCTACAATGTTCACGACAAGCTGATCGAAGGGGGCTTCGCCCGCGAGGCGGAACTCGCTGCCGATATGGCCGCCGTGAGACGCCATCTCGCCGATCCGAACGTGATCGTCACCTCGCACCTGTTCTACCGGCTGTCCGGTCGTGTTCCGATGGAACCGGCAGCTTTTGGTTGAGCCGGGCGGGGCGGGCGCGACTGGCATTCATGCAGCCCAAAGTTGCGAGAGACGGGGTGCCGAAAGGGGCAATTCCGGCGGTCGTCCGGCAGGTCGCAATCCTATGCAATTATTGCATAATCAGCGGAGAATAATGCATAGCCGCGCCCCTTGATCGCCTGTGACTTTGATGAAAGTCTTCCCTCGACTTTTGTCGAAATGCAGTTGAGAGGGATATAGCGCGTGGGTGGGAATCAGTTCGTTCAGGCGGATACTATCCTGTACAACGGGGTCATCTGGTGCGGATACGACGAGGGCGTCGTCGAGGCGCTGGCGATCTGGCAGGGCAAGATTCTCGCTGCGGGCTCGAAGGAGGAAATCTGGCCGCTGAAGGGTGAGGGCACCCGGCTGATCGACCTCAAGGGCGAGTTCGCCACCCCCGGCCTCAACGATGCCCACCTGCATCTCATTTCCATCGGCCTCACCCTCGGCTGGATCGACGCGACGCCAGCGGCCGCGCCGACGCTCGACAGTCTGCTGCAGGCCATCAGGGAACAGGCGGAACAGACCCCGCCCGGCACCTGGATCCGCGCCCGCGGCTACGACCAGACGAAGCTCGATGTCGGCCGCCATCCCCACAAATCCGAGCTGGACGCTGTCGCGCCCCACCATCCGGTGATGGTAACGCGTGCCTGCGGCCACGTCTCGATCTTCAACTCGGAGGCGTTTCGCCTGTCGGGGGTCAACGAGATGACCCCTGTTCCGGAAGGCGGCCTTATCGAACAGAAGAACGGCGTGCTCACCGGCATGGTGGCGGAAACCGCGCAAGGGCTGGTGCGTGAGGCGATCCCGAAGGCGACGACCGAGGAGATGATCGACGCGATCGACGCGGCCGGCAACATGCTGCTCTCCTATGGCATCACCAGCGTGATGGACGCAGCCGTCGGCATGCTGTCGGGCTTCGACGAAATCCGCGCTTACAATCTTGCCAAGCTCGCCGGCCGGCTCCCGGTGCGCGCCTGGCTGGTGCTGCTCGGCGATCCCGGCGTGTCGATCGTACCGCAATGCCATGAAGCGGGCCTCGTATCCGGTGTCGGCGACGACATGCTGACCATCGGCGCGGTCAAGCTGTTCCTCGATGGTTCGGCGGGAGGCCGCACCGCCTGGATGACAAAACCCTATCTCGGCGACGACAATACAACGGGCGTGCAGATCCTCTCCGACGGCGAACTCGATGCGCTTGTGCTCGACGCCCACGGCAAGGGCTACCAACTCGCCTGCCATGCGATCGGCGACGCGGCCATCGAGCAACTGATTACCGCCTACGAAAAGGCGCTTGCCGCGATGCCGGATGCCGACCGGCGCCACCGCATCGAGCATTGCGGCTTCTCCACCGACGAGCAGCACCAGCGCATGGTCAAGGCCGGGATCTATCCCTGCCCGCAGCAGGTGTTCATCTATGATTTCGGCGATGCCTACATCTCGGTGCTCGGCGAGGAGCGGGCACTGTCCAGCTATCCCCTGAAGACCTGGAAGGACCTGGGCTTCAAGCCGGCGACCGGCAGCGATTCACCGGTCTGCCATCCCAATCCGTTCCCCAACATCTACAGCATGCTGACGCGCAAGACCGGCAAGGGCACGGTGATGGACGCGCGCGAGCGGGTGACAATCGAGGAAGCGCTGCAGGTCTATACCGAATACGGGGCGTTCTCGCAGAAGCTCGAGAACGTCAAGGGCAAGCTCGTGCCCGGGCAGGTCGCCGATATCGCGGTGTTTTCCCGCAACATGCTGACCGCCAGCCCGGAGGAGATCCTGAACGACACCCGGTGCAACCTCACGATCCGGGGCGGCGAGGTGGTGTTCGCCAGGGACGCCCAGCACTAGCGCCGTCATTCACGCCGACATACGACTGACATTATTCAAATAAGAAAGAGGGAACCAAAACATGAAAAAATTCGCATTGGTGGCAGCGCTGACCTCAGCCCTGCTTGCAGGGGTCGCCCAGGTCGCAACGGCGCAGGAGCCGCGCGCAGGTGGAACGATCAACTTCGTCGCGCCCTACGGCTCCAGTTTCTCCAACCTCGACATCCAGTCCTCGCCGCAGACGCAGGACGAGTTCTACGCCAAGGCGATCCACCGCACGCTCTACGACTGGGACGCCAACGCCAACAAGCCGGTGCTGGAACTGGCGACCGAGGTCACGGTGTCGGATGACAAGCTGACCTATACCTACAAGCTGCGCCAGGACGCCTTCTTCCACCACGGCAAGCAGATGACGGCGGACGACATCATCTGGAGCTTTACGCGCATGATGGATCCGGCCAAGGCGTATCCGCCGGCCCGCTATGTCAGCAACATCAAGGGCGCCGACGACTATGCCGCCGGCAAGGCAACGGAAATCTCCGGGCTGAAGAAGATCGACGACTTCACGCTCGAGATGACGCTGACCTCCCCGATCGATCCGTCGTTCATGTTCTCGCGCAACAATACCGCGATCTATCCCGCCGACGAGGGCGGCAAGGACAGCTTCCTCAGCCATCCGATCGGCCTCGGCCCGTACAAGTTCGGCGAATACGTTCCCGGATCGCGCCTGACGGTCGAGAAGTTCGACAAGTACTACGCCAAGGGCATGCCTTACGCCGACAAGGTCAACATCATGATCATGGAGGATGCGGCGGCGCGCGACGTGGCGTTCCGCAACAAGGAAATCGACGTTTCGGTGCTCGGTCCGACCCAGTACCAGACCTACAAGGACGACCCGGAGCTGGCGAAGGGCATCCTAGAAGTCGCCGAAGTCTATACCCGTTACGTCGGCTTCAACCCCGATTTCGAGCCGTTCAAGGACAAGCGGGTGCGCCAGGCGATCAACTACGCCATCGACGCCGACCTGATCATCAAGCGTCTCGGCAAGGACAAGGCCTACCGCGCCAGCGGCTGGCTGCCGATTTCCTCGCCGGCCTTCGACAAGGACGCCAAGCCGTACCCCTATGACCCGGAGAAGGCCAAGGCGCTTCTGGCGGAAGCGGGTTACGCCGACGGCTTCGAGTTCGAGCTGACCGCGACCCAGAACGAAAGCTGGGGCCTGACCATCGTCGAAGCCATCATTCCGATGCTCGACAAGGTCGGTATCAAGGTAAAGGCCAAGCCGGTCGAAAGCTCGGTGCTCTCGGAAACGGTGCCGGCCGGTACCTTCCAGGCGTTCATGTGGTCGTCGGAAAGCGGCCCGGATCCGCTCACCGTGCTGCAGTGCTTCCACTCCAAGACGGCGCAGTCCTCGTGCAACTACCAGAAGTTCGCCAATGCCGAATTCGACAAGCTGTTCGACGCGGCAACGCACGCCAAGACCGAAGAAGAGAAGAACGACCTGCTGCGCCAGGCCAACAACCTGCTGCAGGAAGAGGCTCCGGTCTGGTTCTTCAACTACAACAAGGCGGTCATGGCCTATCAGCCGTGGCTCCATGGTCTCCAGCCGAATTCGGCCGAACTCGCGATCCAGTCCTACGAGAAGCTCTGGGTTGACGAAACCGTGCCGGCCGGCCGCTGATCCGATGCTGCCGGAAGGCCTGACGGCCTTCCGGCACGCCTTGCGCCGCGACCCCGCCCGGGGCCGCCGGCGCACAGCAATGCCTTCTCGGCGGAGGGGAGACTACGGGTGCTCTATTTCATCACGCGGCGCGTGGCGCAGATCGTTCCGACGATCCTTGCAGTCTCGCTGCTGGTTTTCATCATTTTCAGTGTCGTGCCGGGGACCATTGCCTCGAGCCTCTATGCCGGCGGCAAGGGCAACAGCGACCCCAAGGTCATCGAAAGGATGAACCAGGAGTTCGGGCTCGACCAGCCGGTCTATGTCAGGTTCGGCGAGTATGTCTGGAAGCTGGCGCAGTTCGATCTCGGATCGTCCTTCCGCACCCGCCAGCCTGTCGTCACCATGATCAACGAACGCATGTGGGCGACGCTGAAGCTGGCCTTCGCCGCGATGATGGTGGCGGTCGTCATCGGCGTGCCGCTCGGCTTCATCGCCGCACTCAAGCCCGGTAGCCTGCTCGACAGCCTGACGATGATCGGCGCGATTTCCGGCCTCTCCATGCCGCAGTTCTGGCTGGGCCTTCTCGGCATGTACCTGTTCGCCCTCACTTTGGGCTGGCTGCCGAGCTTCGGCTATGGCGACGGCGGGTTGCGCAACCTGATCCTGCCGGCGCTGACGCTCGGTGTCGCCCCGATGGCGCTTCTCGCCCGCACCACCCGCGCCGCCGTGCTCGAGGTCATGAGCGCCGACTATGTCCGCACCGCCCGCTCCAAGGGCATGAACAGCTTCCGCCTTGTCCAGTGGCATGTGATGCGCAACGCCCTCGTGCTGATCATCACCACCATCGGCCTGCAGTTCGGCTCGATGATGGGCCAGGCGGTGGTGATCGAGAAGCTGTTTTCGTGGCCGGGCATGGGCTCGCTGCTGATCGACAGCGTCGCGCTGCGCGACATCCCGGTCGTGCAGGGCTGCATCCTGGTGATCGTGCTCTGGTTCCTCATCATCAATACGATCGTCGACATCCTCTACGCCGTCATCGATCCCCGTATCAGCCACGAGTAGAAACATGCGATTGCGATTCAATCTTGCCATAGGGGCTCTGCTCTGCCTGGTCATCATCGCCGCCGCGATCTTTGCGCCGTGGCTGGCGCATTTCGATCCCGTGGCCGACGCCGATCTGATGAACGCCGAACTGCCGCCGGATGCGACCTTCTGGTTCGGCACCGATGCCCAGGGACGCGACATCTTCAGCCGCGTGCTCTACGGTGCCCGCATCTCGCTGACGGTGGGCATCGGGTCGCAACTGATCAACACGCTGATCGGCGTGACGCTCGGGGTTTCGGCCGGCTATTTCGGCGGCTGGTGGGATGATTTCATCTCCGGCCTCACCAACCTGATGCTGGCGATCCCGTCGTTGATCTTCGCGCTGGCGATCATGGCGATCCTCGGCCCGGGTCTCGACAGCCTGCTGATCGCGCTCGGCCTGACCAACTGGTCGTGGACCTGCCGCATCGCCCGCAGTTCGGCGCTGTCGCTGAAGAAGCAGGGCTACGTGCAGGCGGCCAAGACGCTGGGCTACAGCGACATCCGCATCATGGCCACCCAGATCGTGCCGAACATGATCGGCCCGATCCTGGTCATCGCCACGCTCGGCATGGGTGACGCGATCCTGGCGGAAGCCGCGCTGTCCTATCTCGGTCTCGGCATCCGGCCGCCGTTCCCTAGCTGGGGCGGCATGCTCACCGACGCGCGCAACCTCATCGGGATCGCCCCGTGGGCGGCGATCTTCCCCGGCGTGGCGATTTTCGTGACCGTGCTCGGTCTCAACCTGCTCGGCGACGGCCTGCGCGACATTCTCGATCCGCACATGAGGGCACGCCGCGCATGACCGACGCACCGTTGCTCGAGGTCTCGGACCTCCGTATCGATCTGGTCGCCGGTCGCCGGCGGCTCAACGTGGTGGACAATGTCTCCTTTGCCATCGGGCGAGGGGAGACCTTCGGACTGGTCGGCGAATCCGGCTGCGGCAAGAGCATCACCGCACTGGCGATGATCGGGCTCCTGAAGTCGCCGCTGGCCGTCACCGAAGGGACGATCCGTTTCGATGGCCAGGACCTCAGAACCTTGTCCTCGCGGGCGATGCGCCGCCTGCGCGGCAGCCGCATCGCCATGATCTTCCAGGAGCCGATGACGGCGCTCAACCCGCTGGCACCGGTTGGTCGGCAGATTGCCGAGATGTTCGTGCTGCATCAGGGTGCCACCTGGAAGGAGGCGGAGAAGAAGGCGGTCGAGGCGCTGGCGAACGTCCACGTTCCTGCCCCTGATCAAAGGGCAAAGGCCTTTCCGCATCAACTGTCGGGCGGCATGCGCCAGCGCGTGATGATCGCGATCGCGCTTGCCTGCAATCCTGCCCTGCTGATCGCCGACGAGCCGACCACCGCGCTTGACGTGACGGTGCAGGCGGAAATCCTGAAGCTGATGCAGGAGCTGTGCGTCGCGCGCGGCACTGCCGTGCTGATGATCAGCCACGATCTCGGGGTGATCGCCAAGATGTGCCAGCGCGTCGGCATCATGTATGCCGGCAATCTGGTCGAGGAGCGGCCGGTCGCGGACGCCTTCAACCGTCCCGGCCATCCCTATACCGGCGGCCTGCTGAACTCGTTGCCGCGGCTCGGCAGCCGCAGCCTCGAGGCGCGCCAGCGCCTGCAGGAGATCGAGGGCGTGGTGCCGCCGATCACCGCGTTTCCCGAAGGCTGTCGTTTCGAGCCGCGCTGCGGCAAGGCGTCGGCACTCTGCGTGGCGCAGAAGCCTTCGCAGACGCCGCTCGACCATAACGGTTTCGTCAGGTGCCATCACTATGAATAGTCAGACCGAACCCCTGCTGCGCATCGACGATCTCAGCGTCCATTTTCCGACCGGGGGCGGCCTGTTTGGTCGCGGGAGGCAGCTGCTCAGGGCCGTCAACAATGTCAGCCTGACGCTGGAGAAGGGCGAATGCCTGTCGATCGTCGGCGAATCCGGCTGCGGGAAATCGACGCTCGCGCTGTCGATCGTCGGCCTGCAGCGGCCGACCACCGGCACGATCAGTTTCAACGGCCGGCCGATCACCGGGCGTCCGCAGCCCTCGCGGCTCGAGCGGGCGCGGATGGCGCAGATGGTGTTCCAGGACCCCTATGCATCGCTCAATCCGCGCCAGACGATCTACACGTCGCTGGCCGCGCCGCTGAAGCTTCAGGGCGTCAGCAACCGCAGCGAGATCGATCACCGGATCGAGGAGATCATGCGGCATGTCGGGCTGAAGCCGGAACAGGCGAAGCGCTTCCCGCACGAATTTTCCGGCGGCCAGCGCCAGCGTATCGGCATTGCCCGGGCGCTGGTTCTCGAGCCGGAGATCATCGTTCTGGACGAGCCGGTGTCGGCGCTCGACGTGTCGATCCGGGCGCAGATCATCAACCTGCTGCTCGAGCTCAAGGACAGGCTCGGCCTGTCCTATATCATGATCAGCCACGACCTGAGCGTTGTCGAGCACATGAGCGACCGCGTCGGGGTGATGTTCTTCGGCCAGATCGTCGAGATCGGCACCTGGGACCGGATCTTCGGCGAGCCGACCCATCCCTACACCCGCCGGCTGATCAGCGCCATTCCGGATCCTTTTACCGAACTCGCGCATCAGTCACTGCTCGACGGGCGTGTGCCGGAGGCACCGGCGGGATACGCGTTCTATCCGCAGCAGTTTTCCGGACACGACGTCTACAGCGCGCCGCAGCCCTCGCAACTGGTCGAAGTCGCTGCCGGCCACCGCGTGCGGCTGGCCGCGAACCCGGCCTGAGCGCACATCGCCGCCGTGCCGGATGCGCGCCCCGGGGGGCTCCCCGGGGCTCTTGCCATTCCTCGTGGCTGCTCCATACTAGCCACTTGCCTTGTTTCTCCGGAGCGTCCTGTTCCTGACGAGGCGCGCATGAAACTGAAACGCGTGAAGACGTCGAGGCAGGCAGAATGCGTGTTCGGGCAAGTCGAGGTCTGCAATCTTTTTTGGTGATCGCCTGTGTCGCCGCGCTTTCAGCGTGCGACGACAGCAGAAACAGCTATGTGGCGCCGCCGCCGCCCAAGGTGCAGGTGGCCCAGCCGATCCAGCGCCCGGTGACGCAGTATTTCGAGCTGACCGGCAACACCCAGGCGACCAAGTCCGTCGATCTGGAAGCCCGTGTCGAGGGTTTCCTGGAATCGATCGACTACCTGGACGGCGCGATGGTGAACGAAGGCGACCTTCTTTTCAAAATCCAGCCCAATACCTACAGGGCTGAAGTCGATCAGGCCAAGGCGGAACTGCAGTCGCGGCAGGCCGCCCAGGTCGGCGCCCAGCAGCAATATGACCGGCAAGTGACCTTGTCCCGGCAGGGAGTGACCACCGAGACCCTGCTCGACAATGCCAAGGCATCGCTGGACGAGGCCAACGCCGCGATCCTCAATGCGCAGGCCAGTCTCGATCTCGCCGACATCAATCTCGGCTATACTAGGGTGGTGGCACCGTTTGCCGGCAGGGTGACCAATCACCTGGTCGATGTCGGCGCACTCGTCGGCGTTTCCGGCCCGACCAAGCTGGCGACGATCTTCCAGACCGATCCGCTCTATGTCGTCTTCAATGTCAGCGAGCCGCAGGTGCTGGCGATCAAGGAGTCGATGGCCCAGCAGGGCGTGACCATGACCGAGGCGGATCTGCCCAAGGTGCCGGTGGAGATCGGCCTGCGCGGCGAGGAGGGCTATCCGCACAAGGGTCATCTCGACTACGTGGCGCCGGCGGTCGATCCCTCGACGGGAACGCTGATGGTGCGCGGCGTGATCGAGAACAAGGATCACGCCCTGCTGCCGGGATTGTTCGCAAGGGTCAGGGTTCCCGTCGGCCACTATCCCGAGGCTCTGCTCGTTCGCAACGATTCAATCGGCTCCAACCAGCAGGGCAACTACGTGCTGGTGCTCGGCAATGACAATGTCATTGAACTGCGCGTGGTCGAGACCGGCGAACGCGACGGGCAGTTGCGGGTGATCAAGTCCGGCCTCAAGCCCGACGACTGGGTGGTGGTGGCGGGCGTCCAGCGCGCCGCCCCGGGCGCCAAGGTCGAGCCGGAAAAGGTGACGATGTAAGGGCCGGTCGCCGGTGCGTTGCCCGAGTGGGGCGGCGCAGGCGACGGCCAGACCATGAAGCAGCTCGAGAATGTCCATTTCGGCCCCTGAACCCTAGAGGCGAACTTGCATGATCTCGCGGTTTTTCATCGAGCGGCCGGTGCTTTCCAATGTCCTGGCGCTCGTCATCGTCCTGATCGGCGCGGTCGCGCTCTACCGGTTGCCGGTGGCACAGTATCCAGACGTCGTGCCGCCCACGGTTCAGGTTTCGACACGCTTTCCCGGCGCCAGCGCCAAGACGCTGATCGACACCGTCGCCCTGCCGATCGAACAGCAGGTGAACGGTGTCGCGGGCATGATCTACATGCAGTCGACGAGCGCCAGCGACGGCACCTATACGCTGAACGTCACCTTCGAGATCGGCACGGATCCGGATCTGGCGCAGATCCTGGTACAGAACCGGGTGGCGATCGCGCAAGCCTCCCTGCCGCAGGAGGTGCAGGTCCAGGGCGTGACCACGCAGAAGCAATCGACGTCCGTCCTCGGCTTCGTCACCCTGCTTTCGCCGGACAGCAAGTTCGACAGCCTGTTCCTCTCGAACTATGCCGTCATCAACCTGCAGAACGAACTGGCGCGCCTGCCGGGGGTGGGCAGCGTGGCGGTCTTCGGCGCCGGTGAATACGCCATGCGGATCTGGATGAACCCGGATCTGATGCAGGCGCGCGGTCTGGTGCCGCAGGACGTCATCGACGCGGTGCAGCAGCAGAGTCAGGAGGTGACTGCCGGGCAACTGGGCCTGCCGCCGGTGCCGCCGGGCCAGGATTTCCAGTATACGCTGAACGTCAACGGGCGACTGAGCGACGCCCCCGAATACGAGGACATCATCGTCAAGATCGACCAGGGCGAGGGTGGGCGCATCACCCGCGTGCGCGACATCGGCCGGGTGGAACTCGGGGCCCAGAGCTACAGCCAGTCCTTCGTGCAGAACGGCCAGCCGGCTGCCGGTATCGCCATTTTCCAGCTGCCCGGCGCCAACGCCCTGTCGGTATCGAAGTTCGTCACCGACAAGATGGACGAGCTGGCGAAGAGCTTTCCGCCGGGGCTGGTCTACGATATCCCGTTCAACACCACCAATTTCGTCTCCGCCTCGGTCAACGAGGTCTACATGACGCTGTTCGAGACCGGCATTCTCGTTCTCGTCGTCATCATGCTGTTCCTGCAGGACTGGCGGGCGATGCTGGTACCGGCAACCACGGTGCCGGTGACGATCATCGGCGCCTTCGCCGCCATGGCGGCGATGGGTTTCACTATCAACATGTCGACGCTGTTTGCCATCGTGCTCGTCATCGGCATCGTCGTCGACGATGCGATCGTGATCGTCGAGGGGGTGGCGCGCCATATCGAGGCGGGATTGGCGGGACGGCAGGCGGCCGAGAAGGCGATGGACGAACTGTTCGGGCCGATCGTCGGCATCACGCTGGTGCTGATGGCGGTATTTCTTCCCGCCGCCTTCCTGCCCGGCCTGACGGGGCAGTTGTATCGCCAGTTCGCGCTCGTCATCGCCGCGACGGCCCTGATCAGCGCGATCAACGCGGTAACGCTGAAACCGACACAGTGCGCGCTGTGGATGCGTCCGGCGGTGCCGATGGAGGACCGCAACTTCTTCTATCGCGGCTTCAACCGTATCTACCAGGCCGGCGAACGGGGCTATACCCGGCTGATCGGCGGCATGGTGCACCACGCCCTGCTGTCCGCGCTGGTGGCGCTGGTGCTGATCGGCATCGCCTTCTGGGGGCTGGTGCGCCTGCCGACCTCCTTCCTGCCGATCGAGGACCAGGGCTATGTGCTGATCGCCGCGCAATTGCCGGATGGCGCCTCGAAGCAGCGCACGGACGCGGTGATGACGCAGGTCGCCAATGTCGCCAAGGAGGTGCCCGGGGTCGCCCAGGTGGTGACGATCAGCGGCATGTCGGTGCTCGACAACAATGCCTCGCTGCCGAATGCCGGGGTCGCCTATATCGTGCTCAAGGACTGGAAGACCCGCGACGCCACCAGGGGCGAGGACCTGCTGTCGATCTACGAGAACATGAACAGGGGACTGCAAAGCGTGCTGGCCGCCAAGACCATGGTGGTGGTACCGCCATCGATCCAGGGCATCGGCAATGCCAACGGCTTCACCATGCAGGTGCTGCTGAAGACCGGCGATTTCGACTATCCGCTGCTGCAGACGCTGGCGGATACGATCGTGCAGAACGGTAATTCGCAATCGGCGCTGCAGATGCTGAGCACTTCGTTCCGCGCCAGCGTGCCGCAGCTTGCGGTAACCGTCGATCGCGTCAAGGCGGAAACCCTCGGCATCACCGTCGGACAGGTGTTTTCGGCGCTCTCGAGCTATGTCGGCTCGACCTACGTGACCCAGTTCAACCGGTTCGGGCGCACCTTCCAGGCCTATGTCCAGGCATCGCCGGATTTCCGTGTCACCGCCGACGACATCCGCAACCTCAAGGTCAAGGCGGGCGACGGCACGATGGTGCCGCTCACCACCGTCATCACCGTCGCCGACGCGCTCGGGCCGTCGCTGATCAGCCTCTACAATCTCTATCCGACCGCCACGATCGTCGGCGGCGCCGCCAGCGGCTTCAGTTCCGGCCAGGCGCTCGACATCATGCAGCAGCTTGGTGACGAAACCCTGCCCGCCGGCACGGGTTACGAGTGGACGGCGTTGTCCTACCAGGAAAAGGCGGTCGGCGGGCAGATCTACTACATCTTCGGCCTGGCGATCCTGCTGGTCTATTTCGTGCTCGCCGGCCAGTACGAGAGCTGGATCCTGCCGTTCGCCGTCATTCTCGCGGTGCCGATGGCGCTGCTCGGCACGGTCGCGACGCTGACCGCGCTCGGCGTCGCCAACAACCTCTACATCCAGATCGGCCTGATCCTGCTGATTGCGCTATCGGCCAAGAATGCGATCCTGATCGTCGAATATGCCCGCGACAAGCGGGCGGAAGGCATGGACATCGATGCGGCGGCGATCGAGGCGGCGCGGTTGCGCTTCCGGCCGATCCTGATGACCTCGTTTGCCTTCATCCTCGGCGTGCTGCCGCTGGTGCTGGCGAGCGGCGCCGGCGCCAATGCCCGCAAGTCAATCGGCATTTCGGTGTTCAGCGGCATGATCGCCTCGACCTGCTTGGCGATCCTGTTCGTGCCGAGTTTCTATGCGGTGCTGCAGCGCATCGACGAGTACCGTCGTCGTCGCCACGCGCAGAAGGTTTCCGGGGCGCCGACGGCCGGCAACGGCTAGAACGCCGGCATTGAGCAGGAACCGCTCTAACGGCACGGCCGTTGTTTTGCTATGCTGGGATCCATGGAATGGCGATGGTATCCGGTCCGGCATGTCCGTTGCCGCCCGATGCCGGGGAAGGGCTGTGGTCTCGACCGTTTCACGGTGAGGGTCGCGCCGCGCCGTGAACGCTTCATGGGAGCAATCCAATGCCCAGCGACGCGTCTTCCTCCATTCCTCTCCGGGCACGGAGCGGGTTCCGGAATGCGGCAATCGCCTTCGCCACGCTCTGCTGCATCGCCTTCGTTGGCGGCGAAGTGGCAGCCCAGCATGTGACCGATGCCCAGCGCAGTGCCATCCGCTCCGCCTGCCGCGGCGACTTCACCGTGCAATGCGCCGGGGTGAAGCCGGGTGGAAGGGATGCGCTCGCCTGCCTGCAGCAACACGCCTTTTTCCTGTCCGAGGGCTGCCAGCAGGCGCTCGCCGAAGCCACGGGCGGCGGTGCCGGGGCGACTACCCCGCCCGGCGACAATCCGTCGTCATCGACGGCAACGCCGGCACCAGCACCCGAAGGCGCGCCGACGATGAGCCCGCGCGAGGAAATGGCGATTGCGCGTGAGGCTTGCGGCGCCGATTTCCGCGCCCATTGCAGAGCGGTGCCGCTCGGCCGCGGTCGCGGCATTGCCTGCCTGCGGGACAACATGGAGCGTCTGTCTCCGGGCTGCCGGAAGGCGCTGAATGCGGGGCGGTGAGCAAGCGACGCGCGACCTCAAGCCATCATGACCTGCTGCCAACCGCGTTACGCATGGTTTGCTTACCCGCCCGCTTGAGCCATGATGAATTCGACCACAGGCTTCAGCCACGAAAAGAAAACGTATCGTTCTGCCAGTGAGAGCAAAAATTCTCGGTACCTAATCACCCAGCCGATAGCTACAATTCCGATCGTGGTCTTCATGCCATCCCGGGCGGTCTCTGCGACAAGAGACGCGATCGCTCGAGGCGCGGATGAGATGAACCGGAGGCCTTGCCGGCAGACCTCGGAAATCGTGTTCGAGATGCTCTGAAAAATTGAGTAGTCGAGCTTCCCGCGTTCGCCGAAGTTGCGTTTGTCTTCTGCCATCACCTCAAGGGCAGCCCTGACGTCATCGTCAAACAGCCGGTGTTCCGCTGTAGCTTTAAAATCCCTCAATGCCTGTGAACTATCTCCTAAAAGAGCCGCCTCATCCTCACGAGAGTACTCTTTCCAAGCATTGAAGTTTCTTAGAAAGATTTCACTCTGAAAGAGAGTCGACAGCACTTGCTTGGCGAGAAAAACCGAGAATTCGTCGGCTATGACATCCTTGAATGAATTCGCGATACCAAGGTAGACGCCGAATCGAATAGGAGAGAAAAATTCAAATTCTCGGCCGATTTCATCGACACACCTCCCGAATGCTTTTCTAATTCGGGGATCGCCGTTCGATCTCTGCAGCTCGCTGTATGTGTCAAGCAAGACGTCATGCAAGGCGTTGGCCGCCTCACGCATGTTCGCATCACCTACGCGACTTTCGAGGTGGCCGCCAACTTTTCGCCGAATGGTTGAGGCCGTCGCGACAACTTCCAAAGGTGCAAGGCGTTGAGGCGGAATTTTCGCCAGCAGTTGGGAGACGATATCGCCGCTCAGTTGCGTTTGGTCCGTTTCGATCAACTCTTCCGCAATATCATAAAGGGCGTCAAGTGACCGTTCGAGGTCATCAAGGAATGGCCAATAGAGTTCGGTTGCGTTCACCTCCGTAATTACCTCACTGAGGATCGAAACGCAGGCTTCGATTTTGGAGAAGAAGTACTCTTTGTGATCCGCTAGGCCAAGGTTAAGTACCTGGTTGTCAACGCAAGCGCGTGAATTATCGACGTCTGCCGCGTAGTTCCAGAATTCGATTTCGAAATCTTCAAAGGCGCTCTCGAATGCCACGACATCCTTGAGGACGTGTTTTGAGACGTCGTAGTTGCGCTGGTCATATTCGCCGTCGAGGCTCGCGCGGCACCATTCCAGAAGGGATTTGTGAAGCTCAAACACTTCCGTTTGCGCTTCGAGAAAACGATCAAGCTTCTTTTCTAATTGCCGAAATTCTGCCGATCCGTTTTCGCTCATCTGGGTCTCACTAGCTGCGGATATTCTTATAGTTGATTTTCATGTTGGCGCAATCTTGGAGGGAGCGTGCGCAAACTAACTGGGCATTTCGATCGGACTAGAGGATGCGGCGGCGGGCAACGCAACGGTTGGAAGTTCCATAACCTACGTTATCGTACAAATGTATGTAGCCGCAAAGTTAGAATGTCCTGATTCTGCAAAGTAAGAATGCACTCTCCCCGCGTTTGACGACGTGGGAGATTCCTGGATGTCCCGATGCTATTTGCACCGCGACGATCACAGCCAGCATCAAGGCCCTCTCCCGTTTCGAGGGGTATTCGCGTCATTTCCAGGACTTTAGACAACGGTATCAGGCGCAGCGCCGCGGCGTGGATAGATCGCGTCCGGCAGCCGCCATCTGCGGTGTTGCCCCGATAGCGATCGCAGTTGCGGCAAGCACCGCACGCCACAAGCCGCCTGTGGCGCGGTCTCATCAGTGTCTGGGCGCGAAGATGCGTCATCATGCAGTTTCGAGGATATCCTTCATGCTCAAACGAATTTCCAGCAGCCTGATAGCGCTGTTCCTGACCTTTGCGCCTGCACAGGCAGACGATGTCAGGAAAGGGCTTTATGAACTCGGCTTTGATATTTGCGCCAAGTCCATGGGCAACGAAATCAGCTTCTTCGATGGGGATCAGTTCCGCGAGGCCGTGGACGCGGTGAGTTGGGAGCGGTCGGAATTCTGCCACTGCGTGGGCGACGAATATGCCACCACGGGTGACGCGGAACTGCTGAAGGACATGGTCGACGAGATCTTCAACGATGAGGATTATTTCGCGACCAACTTCACCATGCATCAGAACATGACCAGGTGCCTGCCCGGGCAGGTTAAATCCGAGGCCGAGGATTCCTCGACGGTCGAACCTGACACCGCATCGACCAGCGACTTCGATGAAAACGATGTCCGCCTTTGCCAACTGGCATTCGATGGCGAGTTTCCCGTGCCGTCCTTCCGCGCCGATGAAACACTGGCTGAGATGAAAAAGGGCAAGCAATCTCGTTCCGGGGTTTGCACCTGCGCTGCACGCCATATCGCGGCTGAGGGCGCGCAAATCGAGAACGGGTCCGACTATGGCTGGGCGCTTTCCGGCGCAATCGAGGCCTGCGTCAGGTGATGCGCTTGCCTGCCCCTTCGCCGGGGCAGGCAAGTTTTCCGATGAAATCACGGTTTCCACATGATCCGGAAGCAATCCGTGGCGGTGGTCAGGATCTGGGAGAGCCGCTTGTCTTCGGGATTGTCCGCCGCTTCGCGTTCTTCCCTGTAGTCGTCGCGGGCTTCATACTCGCCTGCTGCGCAGGTGCACAGATCACCCTCGTCCAGGCCGGACCCCTTCTTCCAGACCTCCAGATAGTCATAGTCGAAGCCTTCCGGCTCGATCGTGCGGTTGGCGACGGCAAGGCAAATGTCCTTTGCGTCCGCATCCGGATCAATGGCGGGATCCGGTTGCGCGGTTTCGGGCCATACGCCCCGCAGGTCGCGGCACATCGAGATGGCCGTGACCATATGATGCCCATAGGCCGCGCCCTCTTGGCTTTCTGCGTCGATGTCGGCTGACACCTTGTCGAAATTGTCGGTGAAGTAGTCCGCCGCGCAGGAGCATAGCTGCTCGGACGGCAGGCTCATCCTTTTCATGTCCGCCATCAGTGCGCCGACATTGAGCCCTTCCACCGGCAAGTCGCCGGCAACCACCGCCTCGCAATTGGCAATATTGGCGAAGAGCGCCTCACCCATGCTGAAATCGCCGTCGCCGTCCTCAGGCTCCGACGGCAGGCATGCGTTCATCTTTTCGCGGACATGCTTGCCGAAGGCGATATCGGAGACGAAGCCGGTGCGCATCTCCTTGAGCACCTGGGCATGCGCGCCCTCGCCTTCGGCCGCGTAGGCCTGGCCGACGCAGCCGCAGAAATCGTCCTTCGACAGGTCGCTCGCGGCAAGGCCGATGAGCGCGTCGCCGACATCAAGGCTCGGGAATACGCCATCGAGGGCCCGCGTGCAGAGTTTCTGGCCGAACTCGACGCGTTGTTTTTCCGAGGCGGCGAGCGCGAAACCGGAAGTGGAAAAGATGGAGACGGCAAGCGCCGCCCTGGCAAGAAATTTGAACATGGCCTCCAACCTGTGTGCGTGCCGACGGGCACGGATTTTTAAAGGCCGGACAGTAGCGAGCGCGTGGCGATGCCCCTACCCCACCAAACGGGGGACCCATGAGCGGGGCTGATGCCGGATTCCTGAGTTGTCGGAGTTGTACATGGTCGGTACGGAATTTTCGCGGAAAGGTAGAATAGGCGATCCCGATTACCGATTGTTAAGCATCGCTGGTCATTGATCGGCTGATCTCAGGGGGAAATTCAGTCATGTTCTCATTCAAGTCAAAGCCGTCGGAACACAGCCAGATCTGCGAATTCATTTTCAGCAAGTCGCCGGATGCCTACTTCATCATCGAGAACGGTCGCATCGTCGATTGCAACGCCTCGATGGAAAAGATGCTCGGCCTGCCGAAGGACAAGATCGTCGGCGTCGATCCCGGCTCGCTGTCGCCGGAATTCCAGCCGGATGGCAAGCGCTCGGCGGACGCAGCGACGGCGATCTTCGCCAACGTAGCGAAGAACGGCTTCGACCGGTTCGAATGGGTGCACCAGAATCTCGATGGCAAGCCGCTCCCGGTCCTCGTCACGATGATGCAGACGATGATCAACGGCAAGTCGGTCATGGTGTCGTTCTGGCAGGATATTGCCGAGCTCATCGCTTTCCGCCAGCATGTCGAGGAGGCACGCCAGCGCGATGCCGCCAAGCGTGCCGAGCAGGAAGCGGTGTTTGCCGCGCTTGCCGCTTCGCTCAAGCGCCTCGCCGCCGGCGACCTGCGCTGTCAGTTGCAAAACCGGTTCGGCGCCGACTACCAGGCGCTGCTCGGCGACTTCAACCGCACCGTCGACCAGCTGGCCTCGTTGATCGGCGAGGTCAGCAACAATGCCGCCAACATCAACGCCGCCAGCGGCGAGATCAGCAACGCCACCGGCGATCTGGCGCGGCGCACCGAGCAGCAGGCGACCTCGGTCGAGGAAACCGCCGCGGCGCTCGAGGAAATCACCACCACCGTCGAGCAGTCGGCGCTCCGCGCCGAAGAGGCCGGCCGGATCGTCGAGCATACCCGAAAGAATGCGGAGCTGTCCGGCAAGGTCGTCGATGATACGGTCGCCGCCATGGAAGGCATCGAGAAGTCGTCCGGCGAGATCAACAGCATCATCAGCGTGATCGACGAGATCGCCTTCCAGACCAACCTGCTGGCGCTGAACGCCGGTGTCGAGGCCGCCCGCGCAGGCGAGGCCGGCAAGGGCTTCGCCGTCGTCGCCCAGGAAGTGCGCGAACTGGCGCAGCGCTCGGCCACTGCTGCGAAGGAAATCAAGACGCTGATCAACGCTTCGGGCGAGCAGGTCAAGAACGGCGTCCAACTCGTGGCGAAGACCGGCAACGTGCTGCAGACGATCGCCGCCGACGTGCAGCAGATCAGCGGCCATGTCACCGCGATCGTGTCCGCGGCGCACGAGCAATCGGCGGCCATCCGCGAGATCAAGCTCGCTGTCGGCAGCATCGACCAGGGCACGCAGCGCAATGCCGCCATGGTCGAGGAAACGGCCGCCGCCGCGCATGAACTCGAAGGCCAGGCAGCAGCGCTCAACAGCCTCGCCCAGCGTTTTGCGCTCGAGGATAGCCGCGACAGCCGCCCGGCCATGCGGATGGCGTCCTGAGAGGGCTCACTTCCAGTCTACAGATGCAGCGGCCGTCCCGGAGGTTTCGGGGCGGCCGCTGTCGGTTCCAGCGGCCCGGTTCGGTGCAAGGATGACAGGAGCGCCGACGGCGCGCTCATGTGACGCCGTCGCAATTTCCGCCAGTCGTCAGGCCACGCTTTCGTAGTCGATCTGGCGGGCGAGCCAGCAGCCGAGTCGCAGGCCGATCACCTTGCCTTCACCGTCGCGCTTCACCCGGATCGTCCAGTCGCCCGGCGCCGGCGCGTCCATGCCGCGCTGGCACGGCATGATCCAGACATCCTCGCTGACCGGGAAGACCGGCTGCATAGCGCCCTTGCCGAGGAAGCCCTCGAAGGCGCCATAGATCGCTCCGCCGGTGGAGACGAGTTCGAGGCTGGCGTCGAGTTCGGCGCTGTGGAAGCGGCCGGCGATATCAGGCCTCGCCTCCCCCGAAAGCCGCGTTGCGGTGACGCGCAGGTTCTCGCCGGGGCGCTCCATCAGCAGCGTGTCGCCATCGAGGCGAAGCGTCGTCGAGGCCGAGCGGGCAATGCCGTCCTCGCCCATGGTCAGGGTTTCCGGCGAGGTCGCGAAGCGCAACTGGAGCCGGCTGCCGCAGCCCGGCTGGACGGTGAGCAGCAGATCGGTCTCGGGGTCGATGTAGTGGCCGGCCCAGGCCGGATCGACCTTGCCGCGCGCGACCGGCTCTTCGACATGGCCGAGGGCGGCCTTCACCAGCGACACCGCGGCGTCATGCGCATCGGCCTGGTGGTTGAACATCACCACCACCGACAGGCGTTCGGAAGGAATGTAGAGGCGGCGGCAGCGGGAGCCGCGCAACGCGCCCCCGTGGCCGGACATGGCCTTGCCGTCGAACGTCTCCTGCGCCAGCCCGAAGCCGTATTTCGACGGCGTGCCGTCGGCGAAGGGCTGCGGCGCACACAGGCGGCGATAGAGCCCGTCGGCGTCGTCGCGGGTCTGGTCGATGTAGCGCTCCCAGGCGAGCATGTCGTCGAGCGAGGCGCAGATGCCGGCGTCGCCGGCCCAGTAGATGCGGTTGGTGGCCGGGAAGTAGCCGACCGACATGTTGCCCTCATAGCCGACGATGCCGTCCGGCGGGTTGGCGGTATCGGCCATCAGTTCCGCGGTCTGCATGCCGGCCGGGGCAAAGATGCGCTCGGCATAGAGTTCGCCGAGCGGCTTGCCGGCATGGTCCTCGATGAGGTCGCAGAGAAGGCGGAAGTTGCCGTTGGAATAGGAATAGCGGCTGCCCGGGGCGAAGTGGGTGGTGCGCATGCGGGAAAACAGCGTCTTCGCGTCCTCCCGCCGGAACACGCCGTCGGCGGCGGCGCCATGCAGCACCGTCAGCGCCCAGTAGTCGCGAAGCCCGGACTGGTTGTTGCAGAGGTCGGCAACGCTCGGGCGCTTGCTTTCCATCAGCGGCAGGTGCTTCTGCATCTCGCTGTCGAGCTTTGCCGGATCGCCGACGAGGTCGAGCAGAACCGCGCAGGTGAACTGCTTGCTGATCGAGCAGATCGGCATGCGTGTCGTCGCCGCCATCGGCAGGCGGGCATCGAGATCGGCAAAGCCCCAGGCATGCCTCAGGATAACCTCGCCGTCCTTGACGACGCCGGCAACGCCGCCCGGCCCCCTGTAGAGTTGCGGCAGCGCGCGAAGGGTCTTTTCGAGGGCGGAAACATCGAGCTTTGTCATGGAGCGAACCTGAGAAAAATGTTCAGCGAGGAAAGTGTGCGGGGGGAAGAAACGGAAGAGGCGAGCGTCCGCGGCGAGGACCTCGAAAAACGGGTTCGGTCCATGTCGCGTCGGTTCCGGGTGATGTTCGTATAACCCCTCGCCGCTGCATGCAACTGTTTCGCGCCGCCGCCGCCCACCCCTGGTGAGCATAATTCCGGTTTGCCGAAGAGCGTGGCATTGTCGGTGACCGGTGCCGCCGAGCGCAGTTGGCGACGAAGGATATGACCCATTTCCGGCCATTTCCGTTGCATGATGCATCAAATACCTTATGCTTGGCTCTCAATGGCCACCCTACACAGCAGGCGCAGGCATGTCCGAACTTTCCACGATCGAGCACGACAATCTCGGCAACACCGTCTATGCGACGCTTTGCGACGCGCTGATGAAAGGGCGTTTCCAGCCCGGCGACCGGCTGAAGATCCGTGATATCGCCGAGCAGCTCGGCACCAGCGTGACCCCGGTGCGCGACGCCATCCTCCGGCTCACCCATGACGATGCCGTCGTCTTCCAGTCGGCCCGCAACATCCGCATCCCCGTGCTCAGTCGCGAGCGCTATCTCGAGATCCGCGCCATTCGCCTGCGGCTCGAGGCGCTGGCGGCGGAAACGGCAGCGCAGACCGCCACGAAGGCCGATATCGAGCGTCTCGTCGATATCGTCGAGCGCAACGAGAAGGCGCTGGCCGAGCGGGATGTGCTGATGGGCACCGAACTCAACCAGGCCTTCCATTTCGAACTGACGGCGATCGCCGGCATGCCGGTGCTGCAGGGCGTACTGCGCCGGCTGTGGCTGCAGATGGGGCCGCTGATCGCCGGTTCCTATCTCGACGGCGGCCGCTCGATGATCGAGTACCACTACCCTATTCTCGACGCGATCCGGAAGCACGATGCGGCGGCGGCGGCGCGGGCGATGATGGACGATATCGAGTTCGGCGGCAAAGCCGTGCGCGAACGGGTCGAGAGCATCGGCTAGGGCCGGCGGCAAGGCGCCGTCAGGGCCGCCATGGCAATTTTCGTGGTGTGACAAGAATCGACTTGCCAAGCAACTAAACGGCATTACGATGCATCATACATCATCATAGCGAGGAATGGCCATGGCTACCGGGTATATGCTTTTGACAGGCGCAAGCCGAGGGATCGGCCACGCCACGGTGAAGCTCTTCCAGGAGCATGGCTGGCGGATCTTCACCGTTTCCCGGCAGCCCTTTTCCGAAGCCTGCGCCTGGCCGGCGGCGCGCGAAAGCCACATCCAGGCCGATCTTTCCGACCTCAGCCAGATCCCCAGGCTCGCCGAAATCGTGCGCGAACGCCTGCCCGACGGCAAGTTGCAGGCGCTGGTCAACAACGCCGGCATTTCGCCGAAGGGGCCGGGTGGCAGCCGGCTTGGCGTGTTGGCATCGGATGCCGAAACCTGGACCAAGGTGCTGAACGTCAATCTGATCTCGATTGCGCTGCTGGCCCGGGAACTGCTTCCCGAGCTCGAGGCGGCGCAGGGCTCGATCGTCAACGTCACATCGATTGCCGGTTCGCGCGTCCATCCCTTCGCGGGCGTCGCCTATGCCGCCTCGAAGGCCGGGCTTGCGGCGCTGACGCGCGAACTTGCCCACGAGCTCGGGCCGCGCGGCGTGCGCGCCAATGCGATTGCACCCGGCGAGATCGAGACGTCGATTCTCTCTCCGGGGACCGACAAGCTGGTGGAACAGGAAGTACCGATGCGCCGGCTCGGCAGCCCGCGTGAAGTGGCGCAGACCATCTATTTCCTTTGCTCCGACGCCTCGTCCTACATCAACGGTGCGGAGATCCACATCAACGGCGGCCAGCATGTCTGACACCGTTGCCGGGCGGAGGGGGCGATGACATACGATTATTGCATCATCGGCGGCGGCATTGTCGGTCTGGCAACCGCCATGGCGCTGCAGGAGCGGGAGCCCGGCGCAAGCGTGGTGGTGCTGGAGAAGGAGGCGGCGCTTGCCCGTCACCAGACCGGGCACAACAGCGGCGTCATTCACGCCGGCATCTACTATCAGCCGGGATCGCTGAAGGCGCGGCTGTGCCGCGAGGGCGCCGAGGCGACCAAGACGTTCTGCCGGGAAAATGCCATTCCCTTCGAAACCTGCGGCAAGCTGCTTGTTGCCACTTCCCCCACGGAGATGGAGCGCATGGAGGCGCTCGAGGGGCGCGCCCGGCAAAACGAGATCGAATTCTCGCGGCTGGACAAGGCGGCACTGAAGGCGGCCGAACCTGCGGTCGCCGGTCTGGGCGCCCTGCTTGTCCCGGCAACCGGCATCGTCGATTATGCCCGTGTCTGCGAGGCGATGGCTGTGCGCATCCGCGAGCGCGGCGGCGAAATCCGCACCGGTGTGACGGTGACGGCCATCCGCGAGGACGAACAGGCGGTGACGGTCGATGCCGGCACGGAGCGTATCCGTGCCCGCAAGCTCGTTGCCTGCGCCGGCCTGCAGTCGGACCGGATCGCCGCGCTGGCCGGCGTCGAGATCGAGCACCGCATCGTGCCGTTTCGCGGCGAATACTACACATTGCCGGCGTCGCGCTCGGCGATCGTGCGCCACCTGATCTATCCGATCCCGGATCCAGACCTGCCGTTCCTCGGCATCCATCTTACCCGCACCATCGACGGCGGTGTGACGGTGGGGCCGAATGCGGTGCTCGGCTTTTCCCGCGAGGGTTACCCCAAGGGCAGCGTCAGGGCGAAGGACGTTGCCGACATGGCGGCCTTTCCCGGATTCTGGAAGATGGCCGCCCGCTACTGGCGTTCCGCCGTCTCGGAGTTCGCCAATTCGACCTCAAAGGCCCGCTATCTCAGGGAGTGCCGGAAATACTGCCCGGACCTGCAGATCGCCGATCTCGGCAGGCCGGGTGCCGGCATCCGCGCCCAGGCGGTGATGCGCGACGGCACGCTGGTGCATGATTTCCTGTTCAAGGAGACCGGCAGGATGCTGCATGTCTGCAACGCCCCCTCCCCCGCCGCCACGTCCGCGATCCCGATCGGCAGGATGATCGTCGACCGGCTTCTTGCCGCGTCCTGAGCCGGGGTGCAGCACCGTGGCCGGAACCCTGTTGATGAGCGACCGCCGGACCAGAAAAAATCCCCGCCAATTGGCAAAGCGCAAGAATGCGGGCGGTCATGCGGCGTTTCCAATGATTGCGACAAATATTCCTTTTGACTCCCTCCAGCAAAGCAATGAAGATGCATCATGCATCCTCTTTGAGGCGGGAGAAACCGGGGCTCTACCCGGGAAAGATACTCGATCCAACTGAGAAGAGGTGTGGAAGTGCATAAAGAATTCAGCTTTACTCATGTGCATTCGGGGGGCAGGACATGACGGCGACGCCAAATTCAGCGGAAGCGCGCGATATCGCCTACCACCTGCATGGCTATACCAATGCCAAGGCGCACGAAGAAGTCGGTCCGATGGTGATCGAACGCGGCGACGGCGTCTATGTCTATGACAATGCCGGCAACCGCTACATCGAGGCGATGGCGGGACTGTGGAGTGCGGCACTCGGCTTCAGCGAGAAGCGCCTGGTCAAGGCTGCGACCGCCCAGATGGAGAAGCTGCCCTTCTACCACACCTTCAGCCACAAGTCGCATGGCCCGGTGATCGACCTGGCCGAGAAGCTTGTCGAGCTGGCGCCGGTGCCGATGAGCAAGGTGTTCTTCACCAATTCCGGCTCGGAAGCGATCGACACCGCTCTCAAGCTGATCTGGTATCGCTCCAACGCGCTCGGCCAGCCGCAGCGCAAGAAGATCATCGTGCGCAACCGTGCCTATCACGGCGTGACGATTGCGGCCGCCTGCCTGACCAGCCTGCCGGGCAACCACCGGTCCTTCGACCTGATCGTGCCCGACGTCATCCGCCTCACCTGTCCGCACCACTGGCGCGAGGCGGCCCCGGGCGAGAGCGAGGAAGACTTCGCCAGCCGTCTTGCGGCCGAGCTCGAAAGCACCATCCTGGCCGAAGGTCCGGAAACGATCGCCGCCTTCTTCGGTGAGCCGGTGATGGGCGCCGGTGGCGTCGTCGTGCCGCCGCGCACCTACTGGGAGAAGATCCAGGCGGTCCTGCAGAAGTACGACATCCTGCTGGTGGCCGACGAGGTCATCTGCGGCTTCGGTCGCACCGGCACGATGTTCGGCACCAAGACGTTCGGCATGCAGCCCGACATCATGGTGATGTCGAAGCAGATCTCGTCGTCCTACCTGCCCTGCTCGGCCCTGATGATCAATGAGAAGGTCTACCAGCCGATCCGCGAGGAAACCGGCAAGATCGGCACGCTCGGCCACGGCTATACCGCAGGTGGCCACCCGGTTCCGGCCGCCGTGGCGATCGAAACCATCCGCATCATCGAGGAAGACGGGCTTGTCGCCCATGCCGCCGCGATGGGCGAGCGCCTGCGCGCCGGCCTGAAGAAGCTCGAAAGCCATCCGCTGGTCGGCGAAGTGCGCGGCGTCGGTCTGATTGCCGCCGTCGAACTCGTCACCGACAAGGCGGCGAAGAAGGCGCTGGAGCAGCCGGGCCAGCTCGGCGCCCTGGCCAATGCCCAGGTGCAGAAGGCCGGCATCATCAGCCGCAACATGGTCGATGCACTCGCCTTCTGCCCGCCGCTCATCATAAGCGAGGGCGAAGTCGACGAACTGCTCGCCGGCCTGCGCAAGGCGCTTGATGAAACCCTTGCCGCCCTGCCCGCTGGCACGATCAAGGAATAATTTTTTCGCATCCGCCCCCGGCCGCTCGGCCGGGGGTTTTTTACAATCAAACATAAAGGGGAATGACAATGAAAATGATTAAAAAAGCAGCCTTGCTCGGTGCGGCTCTCGCCACCGTCGCAAGCCTTTCGGCCATGCCTGCCGCTGCACGTGATCTAACGGTCGCGTCCTGGGGCGGAAACTATCAGGACGCCCAGCGCGAAATCTATTTCAAGCCGTTCTCCGACAAGATCGGCAAGCCGGTGCTCGACGAAGCCTGGGATGGCGGCTTCGGCGTGTTGCAGTCCAAGGTGAAGGCCGGCGCCCCGAACTGGGACGTGGTGCAGGTCGAAGCCGAAGAACTGGCGCTCGGCTGCGCCGATGGCCTGTTCGAAAAGATCGACTGGGAGAAGATGGGCGGCAAGGACAAGTACCTGCCGGCAGCCGTCCATGATTGCGGCGTCGGCGCCATCGTCTGGTCGACGGCGATCGCCTATGACGGCGCCAAGCTCGCCGAAGGGCCGGGCTCCTGGGCGGATTTCTGGAACGTCGAGAAGTTCCCGGGCAAGCGTTCGCTGCGCAAGGGCGCCAAGTACACGCTCGAATTCGCGCTGCTCGCCGATGGCGTCAAGCCGGCGGAAGTCTACGACGTTCTCGCAACCCCGGAAGGCCTCGACCGCGCATTCAAGAAGCTTGACGAACTGCGTCCGCATATCGTCTGGTGGGAAGCCGGCGCCCAGCCGCTGCAGTTCCTCGCCTCCGGCGAAGTCGTCATGGCCTCGGCCTATAACGGCCGCATCACCGGCATCAACCGCACCGAAGGCAAGAACTTCAAGGTCGTATGGCCGGGCAGCATCTACGCCATCGACAGCTGGGTGGTGCTGAAGGACGCCGAGAACAAGGACGCGGCACAGGACTTCATCGCCTTCACCAGCCAGCCTGAAAACCAGGTCAAGCTGCCGGCCTATGTTGCCTACGGCCTGCCGAACAATGAAGCCGCTGCGCAGGTGAAGCCGGAATTTGCGGCCGAACTGCCGACCGCTGCCGCCAACATGACCGAAGCCCTGGCACTGAATGCCGATTTCTGGATCGACAATTCGGAAGCACTCACCGAGCGCTTCAACGCCTGGCTGGCGAAGTAAGAGCAAGGCATGGCGATCGTGCCGCAAGCGGGTCCCCGGACCGCTTGCGGCATTGTCCTTTGCCGCAGAGGCCTGGCGGCCGACGGCCGCTCCATGCCCCGCATTCAATCCCGCACATGGGCACGTCGCCGGCGCGTCCCGCCGGCGACTGTTGCCATGATAAAATACGTGGAGAGCGCTCTTGACCGATATTCGCATCCGTTTCGACAGTATCAGCAAGTCCTTCGGGGCGTTGCGCGTCGTCGACAATCTCAACCTCGACATCGCCAAAGGGGAGTTCGTCAGCCTGCTCGGTCCGTCCGGCTCGGGCAAGACGACACTGCTGATGATGCTCGCCGGCTTCGAAACACCCACCGACGGCCGGATCCTGGTGGACGGCGTGCCGATGAACGGTGTTCCCACCTATCGTCGCGACATGGGCGTCGTGTTCCAGAACTACGCGCTGTTTCCGCACATGAGCGTCGGCGAGAACATCGCCTTCCCGCTGCAGATGCGCGGCGTCGGCAAGGCGGAAATCGGCGAGCGAGTTTCGCGCGCACTCGACATGGTCCAGCTTTCCGCCATGCGTGACCGGCGGCCGTCGCAACTGTCCGGCGGCCAGCAGCAGCGTGTGGCGCTCGCCCGCGCGCTGGTATTCGAGCCGCGCGTGGTGCTGATGGACGAGCCGCTCGGCGCGCTCGACAAGCAGTTGCGCGAGCAGATGCAGCTCGACATTCGTGCGCTCCACAACCGCCTCGGCCTCACCATCGTCTTCGTCACCCACGACCAGTCCGAGGCGCTGACGATGTCGGACCGGATCGCGGTGTTCAACAAGGGCAAGATCGAGCAGATCGGCACGCCGCGGGAAATCTACGACGAGCCGCGCACCCGTTTCGTCGCCGAGTTCATCGGCGAGACCAACCTGACCGAAGGCAGGGTCGAAAGCGCCGACGGCAAGCAGGCCCGCATCAAGCTCGCAAAGGGCGGCCACGTGCTCGCCGGAGTGAGCGAGGCGGTGCGGCCCGGCCAGGACGTGCTGCTGTCGATCCGGCCAGAGCGGATCGAACTGAAGGAAGGCGCCAACGGCGCCGACAACAGCCTGGCCGCGCGGGTCGCCGATTGCGTCTATCAGGGCGACCATCTTCGCGTGCAGCTTGACGGCGCCGGGCACGGCTTCATCGTTCGCCTCGACCGCAAGTCGCGCGAATGGCAGCCGGGCGCCGAGGTCGTCGCCGAGTTCCAGCCGGTCGATTGCCGGGTGATCGCCCCATGACGTCAGGTTTCGCCAAGAACATCCGCGCCTTGCTGCTGCTCGCGCCGCTGCTGGCATTCATCGTCGTCTTCTTTCTCTGGCCGCTCTTCACCATGATGTCGCAGGCGGTGTCCGATACCGCGGTGCTGCGGATCCTGCCGGAGACGGCACGCGCGACCGAAAGCTGGGATCGCCAGTCGCCGCCGACCGAGGAAATGAAGTCGGCGCTGATCGCCGACCTCAGGCAGGCAACCGACACCCAGGCGGTCGGCGACATGGTGCGGCGCCTGAACAGCGCCCAGTCCGGGTTCCGTACGCTGATGTCGAAAACCATTTCCGCCGTTCAGGGAAGCGAGACCCCGCCCGATCTGCTGGCGGTCGATCCGCGCTGGGAGAAGCCGCAGTTCTGGCTGGCGATCGCCAATGCGGTCTCGCCGACGACCGATCGCCACCTGCTCGCCGCTCTCGATCTGACCCGCGATGCCTCGGGCAGCATTGCCTCGATGCCGGAGGAGAGTTCGGCCAACCGCGTGATCATGCTGCGGACCTTCTGGATCGCCGCCCTCGTGACGCTGTCCTGCGCGGCCATCGGCTTTCCCTATGCGATGCTCGCCGCCTCGACCGAGGGGTGGAAGCGCAACCTGCTGCTTGCCGCCGTGCTGCTGCCGCTGTGGACCTCGCTGCTGGTGCGCACGGCGTCCTGGTTCATCCTGTTGCAGGAAAAGGGTCTGATCAACGAGGTGCTGCAGTCGCTGGGCCTGATCGACGGTCCGCTGGCGCTGATCTTCAACCGCACCGGCGTCGTCATCGCCATGACCCATGTTCTGCTGCCGTTCATGGTGCTGCCGGTGTTCAGCGTGCTGATCTCGATCCCGAAGAACCTGATGCCGGCCGCAGCCTCGCTCGGCGCCCATCCGTTGCGCGCCTTCCTGCGGGTGCTTCTGCCGCTGAGCTTCCGCGGTCTCGCCTCCGGCTCCCTTCTCGTCTTCATGACGGCGATCGGCTACTACATCACTCCGGCGCTGATCGGGGGCCCAAGCGACCAGATGATCAGCTCGGTCATTGCCTTCTACGCCACCGGTTCGGCCAACTGGGGCATGGCCGGGGCGCTCGGTCTGGTGCTGCTGGCCGTGACCATCGTGCTCTACGCCGTCTACGGACGGCTGTCGGCCGAAGACGAGCGGAGGGCCTGACGATGTTTCACGGAGCAAGACTGGTCTTCGGCATCGCCGTCGTCACCTTCCTGCTGGCGCCGCTGGTTGCCATCCTGCCGCTCGCCTTCACCTCGAGCGTGTTTCTGACCTATCCGGTGCCGGGCTACTCGACCCGCTGGTTCGAGGAACTGGCGACCGCCGACGCCTGGCGGCGCGCCATCGTCAACAGCCTGGTGATCGGTGTGGGAACGACGGTGCTGGCGACGGTACTCGGCACGGCCGCCTCGCTTGGCCTGCGAAACCGCGGTATCCCGCTGCTCGGTGCGATCAGGACGCTGTTCCTGCTGCCGATGGTGGTGCCGGCGGTGGTGCTCGGCGTCGGCATGCAGGTGCTCTTCGTCCGGCTCGGCATCGCCAACAGCTATCTCGGCGTGATCATCGCCCATACCATCGTGGCGATCCCGTTCGTGGTGGTGAGCGTCAGCGGAGCGCTGGCCGGCATCGACCGGCGTGTCGAACTCGCTGCCGAAAGCCTGGGGGCATCGCCCACGACGGTGTTTCGCCGGGTGACGCTGCCGCTTGCCATGCCGGGCGTGCTTTCCGGCGCGGTGCTCGCCTTTGCCACCTCGCTCGACGAGGTGGTGCTGACGCTCTTCGTCGCCGGGCCGAACCAGCGCACGCTGGCGCGGCAGATGTTCTCGACCATCCGCGAGAACATCAGCCCGGCGATTGCGGCGGCGGCGTTCATCTTTATCGTCGGCACCATCGCCTTTGCGCTGCTTGCCGTTCTGGTGAGGCGCAGGTCCGCGGCGGCTGTGACCGCAAAGGCCTGAGTTCCGCAAGCAAAGGCCGTTGACGACCGCCCCGCCGGGGCGGTCGTTGCCTGAACGCGGTGGTGGCGGTAGAATTGCAATTCTACCGGAAATAAGGCTGATCGGCGCCCTGACCGATCAGGAAGGCAGGACCGCGATGAGAAAGATCGTCCTTGCGCTGGCGATTGCTGCCGCTGCCTCGCCGGCATTTGCGATTTCGCGCTACAATGCCACCTCCTATACCTGCGACGGGGTCCAGCAGATCCTGCAAAAGGAAGGAGAGGCGATCTTCCGCTACACCTCGAGGACCACGGGCCTCGGTCTCTACGAGCGCCTCATCAGTAACGGCACCCGCTGCGGCAATGGCCAGATGATCCAACGCATGAGCATTCCGACGAAGGACAATCCGCGCTGTCGGGTGATGGCCTGCCGCTGGGGCAACGACTTGAGGCCCTGACGACGGGTTATCGGTGGATACCCGCCTTGGCCTTTCGATTGGTCGGGCCGTGAAAATTCAGGGCCATTACTCCTCCATGGGTTGCGCATTGCGGATTGTTGCGCGTGATTGCGGTGCCGAGGATTTCCGATCGCGAGACCGCGCATGGCGGCAAGAAAGTTTCAAGGGCATCGATCCGCTTTTGCGCAAATTTCGGGAACGGAGGGCTGCGGCCTTCGCGAAGTGTACGCTAGCGGTCCTGCATCCACCGCTTGCAGTCTCTCGAGCGCAACCTATGCGGTAACAGTCGTGTTCCGGGCGGGACTCAGAGGCGAAAAAATCGGCGGCCGGGGGCCTTGCGTTCGCAAGGATTCTGTCCTTCTCTTCGCTCACGACTGCACAAAAATGGGGAAGGAGAATACGAATGACATTCAATTTCACCGTACTTCGCGCCGGATTGCTTGCCGGGTCGCTTCTGGTCGGCGCAAGCCCCGTACTCGCAGAAGCTGTCCTTCATCGCGGCAATGCCGGCGAGCCGCAAACCCTCGACCAGGCCCATACCTCGATCAACATCGAGGAGTTCATCCTCAAGGATCTCTATGAAGGCCTGACCATCTACGATGCCGCCGGCGCGATCGTGCCCGGCGCGGCGGAAAGCTGGACCGTGTCCGATGACGGCACCGTCTACACCTTCAAGCTGCGCGACGACGCCAAGTGGTCGGATGGATCGCCGGTGACAGCAGAAGACTTCGTCTTCTCCTTCCAGCGCGTCGAGGATCCGAAGACCGCGGCCGGTTACGCCAACATTCTCTATCCGATCAAGAACGCCGAAAAGGTCAACAAGGGCGAAGTCCCGGTCGACCAGCTCGGCGCCAGGGCAGTCGATGCCAGGACGCTGGAAGTCACCCTCGAGCGGCCGACGCCCTTCTTCCTCGAACTGCTCGCCCACCAGACCGCCCTTCCCGTTTCCAAGGCAAGCGTCGAAAAGAACGGCGCCGACTTCGTCAAGCCGGGCGTGATGGTCTCCAACGGCGCCTTCAAGCTGGTGAGCCACGTGCCGAACGACAATCTGGTGGCCGAGAAGAACCCAAGTTACTGGGACGCCGCCAATGTGAAGCTCGACAAGGTGATCTTCTACCCGATCGACGACCAGGCGGCGTCGGTGCGTCGTTTCGAAGCTAGGGAAATGGATCTGGTCTATAATTTCTCCGCCGACCAGATCAATCGCCTGAAGGCGGCCTATGGCGAGCAGGTGCATGTCTCCCCGACCGCTGCCACCTACTATTACGCCTTCGACACCCGGCAGGAGCCTTATAACGACACGCGCGTCCGCCAAGCGCTGTCCATGGCCGTCGACCGCGATTTCATTGCCAAGGAGATCTATTCCGGATCGCAGATCCCGGCTTATTCGATGGTGCCTCCCGGCATTCCCTCCTATGGCGAGCCGTCGCGCGCCGAGTTCGGCACGATGTCGCAGCTCGACCGCGAGGACAAGGCGATCGCGCTGATGAAGGAAGCGGGCTACGGCGAAGGCGGCAAGCCGCTGAACATCGAGATCCGCTACAATACCAACCCCAACCACGAGCGCGTCGCCACGGCTGTCGCCGACATGTGGAAGAACACCTTCGGGGCCGAAGTGTCGATGGTGAACCTCGACGTGTCCTCGCACTACGCCTACCTGCAGGAAGGCGGCAAGTTCAACGTCGCCCGCGCCGGCTGGGTGGCCGACTATGCCGACGCCGAGAACTTCCTGGCTCTCAGCCTCAGCAGCAACAAGACCTTCAACTACGGTCACTTCGAAAACGCGGACTACGACGCGCTCATGAAGAAGTCCTACGAGGAGCGCGACCCCGCCAAGCGCTCGGAGCTCCTGCATGAGGCCGAGGCGCTGCTGATGAAGGAACAGCCGGTCGCGCCGCTTCTCACCCAGGCCGACCTGTGGCTGGTCAGCAGCCGCGTTGCGGGGTGGCAGGACAATGCCCCCAACCAGCATCTGAGCCGGTTCCTGAGCATCGCCGAATAATTCAGCGGAATGGCGCGGAAACCCGCGGCTGACTGTGTCCCTTTCTGGACGCGGCCTGCCGCGGGAATACCATCGGCCTTGCGCGTCACGCCCTTCAGCGATCCCCAGGGATCACCAGGGGCAAGAGCCGAGCCGGGCGTCGTTTCAGGAGCAAGGCCCATGATTTCCTTCGTTCTGCGCCGACTGGCGAGCGCCGTGCCGACCCTCTTCATCGTCGTCACCATCTCCTTCTTCCTGATGCGGTTCGCTCCCGGCGGTCCCTTCAACCTCGAGCGTCCCCTGCCGCCACAGACGATGGCGAACCTGATGCGGACCTACCAGCTCGACCAGCCGCTCTGGCGTCAGTACGTTACCTATCTCGGCAATGCCGTGACCGGCGATTTCGGCCCGAGCTACATCTACAAGGACAATTCCGTCGCCGAACTGATCGGCAAGGGTCTCCCCTACTCGGTGGAGCTCGGCTTCTACGCGCTGCTGCTGGCACTCGTTGGCGGCGTGCTCGCGGGCACCATCGCCGCGCTCAGGCAGAACAGCTTTCTCGATTTCGGCATCATGTCGCTGGCGACTGTCGGCGTGACCGTTCCCAATTTCGTCGTCGGCCCGGTGCTGACGCTGATCTTTGCGATCGGCCTGTCGCTGCTGCCGGCCGGCGGCTGGGGCGACGGATCGCTGCGCTTCCTGATCCTGCCGATGATCGCGCTGGCACTGCCGCAGCTTGCGGTCTTCGCCCGCCTCACCCGCGGCTCGATGATCGAGGCGCTCAACACCGATCACATCAGGACCGCGCGCGCCTACGGGCTGCCTTCGCGATCGGTGGTCGTCACCCATGCCATGCGTGGGGCGCTTTTGCCCGTGGTCTCCTATCTCGCGCCCTGCGCTGCCGCGTTGCTCACCGGTTCGGCGGTTGTCGAGACGATCTTCACCATCCCCGGTGTCGGGCGCTACTTCGTGCTCGGCGCGATCAACCGCGACTACACGCTGGTCATGGGTACGGTGATCCTCATCGCCATATTCGTCATCGTCTTCAACCTGGTGGTCGATATTCTCTACGGCCTGCTCGATCCGAGGGTCCGCCATGACTGACATCGCCCGGACCGATGCGCCGATGACGCCGGACACGAAAAGCCGCAGCCTGTTCCAGCTGGCGATGCTGCGCTTTCGCCGTAACCGCGCCGCCATGGCCGGCTGTTTCATGCTCGCGGCGATCGCGGTCTTCTCGTTCCTCGGGCCGTTCTTCGTGCCGCACAGCTACGACCAGGTCTTCCCCTCCTACGTCACGATCCCGCCGAGCCTCGAGCCGCGGCCGGATACGTCGACGCTCGAGGAGGCGATGGAGCGGGTGGCAGCAAGAGCCCGGGTGACGCTCACGGCATTCGCGCTCGAGGGTGAAACCTTCATCGCCACGATCAGTGCCGACCAGCCGATCGACCCGCGTGCCACCCGCTATTTCGATCGTGCCAACGAGTTTCGCGACACCACGGTCGTCGCCAGCGAAGAGGACGGCAAGGTCCTCAAGCTCACAGGCCAGGTTGACCGCGAGTACTTTCCCTTCGGCACCGATCCGAACGGACGCGACCTGATGGTCCGGGTGATGCTCGGCGGCCAGATCTCCATTGCCGTCGGCCTGCTCGCCAGCCTGGTGTCGCTCGGCATCGGCGTTCTCTACGGCGCGACGTCGGGCTATCTCGGCGGTCGCATCGACAACGTGATGATGCGCTTCGTCGAGATCCTCTATTCGCTGCCCTTCGTCTTCCTGGTGGTGGTGCTCGTGGTCTTCTTCGGACGCTCCTTCGTGCTGATCTTCCTGGTGATCGGCGCGGTCGAATGGCTCGACATGGCGCGCATCGTGCGTGGCCAGACGCTGGCGCTGAAACGGCGCGAGTTCGTCGGCGCGGCACAGGCTCTGGGCCTGACCGACTGGCAGATCATCCGCCGCCACATTATCCCGAACACCGTCGGGCCGGTGGTGGTCTTCGTCACCGTCATCGTGCCGAAGGTGATCCTGCTCGAGAGCTTCCTGTCCTTCCTCGGGCTTGGCGTGCAGGCGCCGCTGACGAGCTGGGGCGCGCTGATTGCGGAAGGCGCCAACAACATCCAGTCGGCGCCGTGGCTGCTGGTCTTTCCCACCATCTTTTTCGTGGCAACGCTGTTCTCGCTGAATTTCGTCGGCGACGGCCTGCGCGACGCCCTCGATCCGAAGGACCGCTGACATGACCGGGGCGCAGGACACCATACTTGCGGTGCGCGGGCTCAAGGTGAACTTCACCACGCCCGATGGCACGGTCGAGGCGGTCAGGGGCATCGATCTCGACGTCAGGGCCGGTGAAACCCTGGCGGTTGTCGGTGAATCCGGTTCCGGCAAGAGCCAGACGATGATGGGCATCATGGGACTGCTGGCAAGGAATGGTGCCGCCAGCGGTTCGGCAAAATATCGCGACCGCGAGCTGATCGGCCTGCCGCCGAGGCAGCTCAACGAAATTCGCGGCGCCAGGATCACCATGATCTTCCAGGAGCCGATGACCTCGCTCGATCCGCTCTACCCGATCGGGCGGCAGATCGCCGAGCCGATCGTGCACCACAGGGGCGGCAGCTTCAAGCAGGCGCGGGCGCGGGTGCTCGAACTGCTGGAGCTGGTCGGCATTCCCGAGCCGCAGCGCCGCATCGACAGCTACCCGCACGAACTGTCCGGCGGCCAGCGCCAGCGCGCGATGATTGCCATGGCACTTGCCAACGAACCCGATATCCTGATCGCCGACGAGCCGACCACGGCACTCGACGTCACCATCCAAGCGCAGATCCTCGAGTTGCTGCGTTCGCTGCAGGAGCGCTTCCGCATGGCGATCGTGCTGATCACCCACGATCTCGGCATCGTCAGGCACTTCGCCAGCCATGTTGCGGTGATGCGTCGCGGCGAGGTGGTCGAGCAGGGGCCGACCGCCGACATCTTCGAACAGCCGAAGGCCGACTATACCCGCATGTTGCTCGCGGCAGAGCCGAGCGGGCGCAAGTCCCCTGCCCCGCCCGGCGCGCCTGTGATCCTCGAGGGCCGCAATGTCGAGGTCGACTTCCAGCTCGGCGGAGGCTTCTTAGGCGGGCGCCGGGCCTTGTTCCGGGCGGTGGACGATGTCACGGTCCGGCTGCATGAGGGCCAGACGATCGGCATCGTCGGGGAATCGGGTTCGGGCAAGTCGACGCTCGGGCGGGCGCTTCTGCGCCTGACCCCGGCAAGCGGCAGTTTCCGTTTCGGCTCCACCGATATCTCCGGGCTCGACCGGGCCGCAATGCGGCCGATGCGCCGCGAGATGCAACTGGTGTTCCAGGATCCCTACGGTTCGCTGTCGCCGCGCCAGACCGTCGGCGAGATCGTCACCGAGGGGCTCTTCGTCCACGAGCCGGAGCTTTCGCGTCGGGATCGCGACAAGCGGGCGGTCGCCGCGCTGGCGGAAGTCGGCCTCGATCCGGCAGCGCGCAACCGCTACCCCCACGAGTTCTCCGGCGGCCAGCGCCAGCGCATCGCCATTGCCCGCGCAATGATCCTCAAGCCCAGGGTGGTGGTCCTCGATGAACCGACATCGGCGCTCGACCGGTCGGTGCAGGGGCAGGTCATCGATCTTCTGCGTGACTTGCAAAGGCGACATGGCCTTTCCTATCTCTTCATCAGCCATGACCTCTCGGTGGTGAAGGCGATGTCGGACTATGTCATCGTCATGAAGGACGGCCGGATCGTCGAACAGGGGGAGACCGACGCGATCTTCGAGACGCCGCGCCAGCCCTACACGCGCACGCTGATCGGGGCGGCCTTCAGCGCCTGAGGGTTATGGGGATGGCAATCGGGTTGACGAACGGCAATTCCATGCCGGTCGCAACCGCAGAAAATGAGGTTAAAAGGCCTTCTGCAACAACGTAGTGACGATTCGATAAATCATCATTGCACCGCTGCCGGCCGGCATGCGATTGTGACGCGGAAGGACGTCGATGCTCTCTCGCGTGAGGGAGATCTGTGAAGGACAGGGACTATGATTGGTTGGATCGCGCGAGCCCTGCTCGCAATTTCCGGCGCCATCGCTGGTTTGTTCATCTCACGGGAGGCGATGAATTTCGGCATCATCCAGATGGTGGTTGCCGTCCTGCTGTTTACCGCCTTCGTGGCGGCGGTCGCCTTCTGGCCGACGCTCATGCGCTGGTTCGGCTGGAAGCAGAACCTCGACAACTGAAACGAATGCAACCCAGACCGGCCTGTTTTAATCTCCGCGCTGGAAGTAGTTTCCAGCGGATTTCCCTCACTTGGCAGGCGATAAAAATAGCTCTTCCGGGTTGATCGTGATCAAGGATCGGCCAGTTTTAGGGAATACAGTCCGGTCTGGATTGCGCAGTACCTGCGCACGCGGCGATCTGACCGCCGACGGCCAGCACATTGCGGAGTTCGTATCCTCTTCGAGTGATGGAGTTCGTTGATGAATTACAGTGCTCATCGATCCCTTCCACTGCTTCTCGCCAGCTTTGTTGCCATCGTCGGCATTGCGGCGCCGCCCGTTCTTGCCGCCGAGGCCCAGGCGCAGACGCCGTTGGAGAGGCTCATCGACCGGTTGCGCGGCGACAAGCTGCCGGCCGGGATCGCCCAGTCGAACGGCCGCATCGAGGGGCAGGAAATCGAAGTCGCGGCCAAGTATCCGGGCCGTCTGAAAAAGGTCTACGTCGATGAGGGCGACACGGTCGAGGAAGGCCAGACCATCGCCCAGATCGATGACCGCGAATACCGTGCGCAACTGCTCGGTGCGCAGGCCGAGGTGCTTCGCGCCGAGGCGGCGCTGACCGAAGCGGACGCCACGATCCAGCAGCGGGAAAGCGACAGGAACGTCGCCCGCAGCAGCTACAATCGTGCGCTCGAGCTCTACAAGAAGGGCACGGGCACCGCGCAGGCGCGCGACGAGCGCGAAGCCCAGTACAAGTCCGCGGAAGCGGCCTACACTGCGGCGCTTGCGGCCCGCAAGCAGGCACAGGCGGCGATCAAGGCGGCGGACGCGGAGGTCTCGCGGCTGAACGCCATCCTCGAAGACATGGTCATTACCGCGCCGCGGCGCGGGCGGGTGCAGTACAAGCTCGCCCAGACCGGCGAAGTCGTCTCGGCCGGCACCCGCATCGCCACGCTTCTCGACCTGACCGACGTCTCGATGTCGATCTATCTGCCTGCGGCGGATGTCGGCACGCTTGCCATCGGCGACGAGGCGCGCATCGTGCTCGATCCCATCCCCGACTATGTCATTCCCGCGACCGTGACCTTCGTGTCCGGCGACGCGCAGTTCACGCCGAAGACGGTCGAAACCCAGACCGAGCGTGAGAAACTGGTGTTCCGGGTCAAACTCAAGATCCCGCGCGAGCTCCTGGAGAAGTACGAAGAACAGGTCAAGGTCGGGGTCCGCGGCGTCGGCTTCGTGCGCACGGACCACAACGTCCAATGGCCGGCCAAGCTGGCGGTCAACGTGCCGCTATGACCCTCAGTGCAGGCGTCCGGATCGAAGCAGTCAGCCACCGCTTCGGCAAACGCATCGCGCTCGACGATCTCAGTCTCGAAGTCCCCGATGGCTGCATGGCGGGGCTGATTGGTCCCGATGGCGTCGGCAAGTCGACGATCCTGAGCCTGGTCGCGGGTGTGCGCAAGATCCAGAGCGGCAAGATCACCGTTTTCGGCGGCGACATGGCCGACAGCGAGCACCGGCGGCTGATCGCCCCGCGCGTCGCCTACATGCCGCAGGGGCTCGGGCGGAACCTCTACCCGACACTGTCGGTCTACGAAAATCTCGATTTCTTCGGCCGGCTGTTCGGGCACAGCGGGGAAGAACGGCACCGCCGCATCAAGGAGCTGCTGACCGCGACCGGCCTCGATCCCTTTCCCGATCGGCCGGCGGGCAAGCTTTCCGGCGGCATGAAGCAGAAGCTCGCGCTCTGCTGCGCGCTGATCCACGATCCGGACCTGCTGATCCTCGATGAACCGACGACCGGCGTCGATCCGCTGTCGCGGCGCCAGTTCTGGGACCTGATCAACGTCATCCGCAGTCGCCGGCCGCACATGAGCGTCATCGTCGCCACCGCCTACATGGAGGAGGCAGAGCGTTTCGACTGGCTGGCCGCAATGGACGACGGACGCCTGCTTGCCAAGGGGTCGCCCCAAGAAATCATGGAACAGGCCGGCAAGGACACGCTCGAGGAAGCCTTCATTGCGCTTCTGCCGGAGGAGAAGCGGGCCGGCCACCGGGAGGTGGTCATTCGCCCGCGTAGCCCCTCCGACGATGCCACGCCGGCGATCGAGGCCGAGGGACTTACCTGCCGGTTCGGCGACTTCGTCGCTGTCGATCACGTCAGTTTCCGCATCAATCGCGGCGAGATCTTCGGCTTCCTCGGTTCCAACGGCTGCGGCAAGTCGACGACGATGAAGATGCTGACCGGGCTGATCGAACCCACGGAAGGCTGGACCAAGCTCTTCGGCAAGACCATGGACGCCGACGATCTCGCCACCCGCCAGCACGTCGGCTACATGTCGCAGAGCTTCTCGCTCTACAGCGAACTGACGGTGCGGCAGAACCTCGAGCTGCATGCCCGGCTGTTCCACGTCCCCGCTGACGAGGTCGAGCCGCGGGTCCGGGAAATGCTCGACCGGTACGAACTCGCCGAATATGCCGACCAGGGACCGGACAGCTTGCCGCTCGGCATTCGCCAGCGCCTGCAGCTTGCCGTGGCGGTCATTCACCGGCCGGCGGTTCTCATTCTCGACGAACCGACCTCGGGCGTCGATCCGGTGGCGCGCGATTCCTTCTGGCGCACGCTGATCGCCCTTTCCCGCGATGAAGGCGTGACGATCTTCATCTCGACCCACTTCATGAACGAGGCCGCGCGTTGCGACCGCATCTCGCTGATGCATGCCGGTAAGGTGCTTGCCATGGGCACGCCCGATGAACTGGCAAGGACGCGTGGCGCGGCGACGCTCGAGGACGCGTTCATTTCTTACCTTGCAGAAGCATCCGGCGAGCCCGCCTCGGGGGTTTCGACCGAAGAGAAGCAGAAGGTTGCCGCGGCGGTCGGCACGGAAGAGGTCGGCGACCCGCCGCCGCCGCGCCGCTTCGATCTCGGCCGCCTGTGGGCCTACAGCCGGCGCGAGGCGACCGAACTTCTGCGTGACCGCATCCGTCTGTTCTTTGCCCTGGCCGGGCCGATCATCCTGATGATCACCTTCGGCTTCGGCATTTCCTTCGACGTGGAAAACCTCACCTACGCGGTCTATGATCAGGACAAGACGCCGACGAGCCGGGCGTTGCTGGAGAACTTTTCGGCCTCGCGCTACTTCGACGAACAGCCGGAGATAAACTCGACGGAGGAACTTGAGCAGCGCCTGAAGTCCGGCGACCTCACCATCGCGATCGAGATCCCGCCGGGCTTCGGTCGCAACTATACCACGGACAAGCCGACCGAAATCGCCGTCTGGGTCGACGGCAGCATGCCGTTCAGGGCGGAAACCGCCAAGGGTTACGTCGTCGGACTTGCCAACCAGTACATGCAATCGCTGCAGAAGCAGAGCGGCAACGAGACGCTGCTGACCATCTCGACCCGTTTCCGCTACAATCAGGCCTTCCTCAGCGTCAATGCGATCGTGCCGACGGTGATTGTGCTGCTGCTGGTGCTGATCCCGGCGATCATGTCGGCGATCGGCGTCGTGCGCGAGGTGGAAACCGGATCGATCGCCAATTTCCGAGCCACCCCCATCACCAAGTGGGAATTCCTCATCGGCAAGCAATTGCCCTATGTCCTGGTGTCGCTGGTGAGCGCGGCGACGCTGGTGATGCTGGCGCTTTACCTGTTCAAGGTGCCCTACAAGGGTTCGGTATCGGTCTTCCTTGTCGCCACCATCGCCTATGTCTGGGCAACGACCGGGTTCGGCCAGATGATCTCCACCTTTACCAAGACGCAGGTCGCCGCGGTGTTCGCCACCGCGATCATCTCGATCATCCCCGCGGTCAATTTCTCCGGTCTGATAGTGCCGGTTTCCTCGCTCAGCGGCGGTGGACGCCTGTTCGGCCTTGCCTTTCCGGCGGCCTGGTACCAGCCGGTCAGCGTCGGTGGCTTTACTAAGGGGCTCGGCTGGGCCGACCTGTGGGTCAATGTGGTGATGCTTGGCCTGTTCGCCCTCATCTATCTCGTCGCGGCGCAGTTCCTGCTGCGCAAGCAGGAGGCCTGATCGATGTCGCTCTTCGGCCAATACCGTCTCGATACCCTCTTCCGCCTGATCATCAAGGAGCTCTTCAGCCTCAAGGCCGATCCGATCATGCTGGTGCTGGTGGTCTACTCATTCACCCTGGCGATCTACATGGTGTCCACCGGCGCATCGACGGAGGTCAAGGATCTCGCCGTCGCCATCGTCGATGAGGACCACTCGGCGCTGTCACGCCAGATCGAGGAAGCCATCCGCCCGCCGCTCTTCAAGCCACCGGTGGAACTGACCGCTGCCGCGGCCGACCCGGCGATGAATGCCGGAGACTATGTGCTCGTGGTCCAGATCCCGCCGAATTTCGAATCCGACCTCATCGCTGGAAAGCCGGCAACATTGCTGATCGAGGTCGACGCGACGGCGATGGCCCAGGCCGGCAATGGCTCGTCCTATCTGCAGCAGGTGATCACGAACGAGATCGAGAAATTCCTGCTCAGACGGCCCGGGACGAGCAGCTCGAATGTCGATTTCGTGCTGCGCAGCAAGTTCAATCCCAATCTCGACCCGGTGTGGTTTTCCGGGGTGATGCAGATCATGAACAACATCACGCAGCTGACGCTGATCCTTGCCGGCGCTGCCCTCATCCGCGAGCGCGAGCACGGGACGATCGAGCATCTGCTGGTGATGCCGGTTACCCCCGGCGAGATCACCCTGTCGAAAATCGTCGCCAATGGCATGGTCATCGTCGTTGCGGCCGGGCTGTCGCTGGTTTTCGTCGTTCATGGATGGCTCGGGGTGCCATTGATCGGCTCCGTCCCTCTCTTCCTGCTCGGCACGGCGGTCTATACCCTTTCGATCGCCTCGCTTGGCATCCTGCTCGGCACCTTTGCGATGACGATGGGTCAGTTCGGCCTGCTGGCAATCCCGACGCTGGTGGTGCTGATGCTGCTTTCCGGCGGGACAACGCCGTTGGAGAGCATGCCGCTCTGGCTGCAGTACACCATGAAGACCATCAGCCCGGCGCCGCACTTCGTCTCGTTCGCCCAGTCGGTGCTTTATCGCGGCGCGTCCTTCTCGCTCGTCTGGCCGCAACTCCTGGCGTTCTTCGTTCTCGGGCTTGTCTATTACGCGATTTCGCTGAGCCGCTTCCGGACGGTGCTGCTGAAGGGGTGATCGCGCCCCCCTGCCCTGCCGGCAGCTCTCAGCTGCGCTCGATCTCGCGCCTGAGCACGATCGAGGTGGTGAGGTCCTCGACGTTCTCCATGCAGGAGACCTCGTTGCGCAGTTCGTTCAGCGCATTGATCGAGCTCGCCTCGACCTCGACGACGAGATCGAGCTGGCCGCTGACGGACGATACCTTGCGCACCGCCGACATGCCGGCAAGTCGGTCGAGTACGCCAAGCGAGGGCGTGCGCTTCAGCGTCACCAGCAGGAAGGCATGCACGGTGCTCGCGTCGAGCTGGCCGATGTCGGCGCGATAGCCGCGAATGATGCCGATCTTTTCCAGCCTGTTCACCCGCTCGGTCGTGGCGCTGCGGGACAAGCCGATGCGCCCGGCGAGCGTCTTCATCGGCAGCCGCGCCTCGCGCGACAGGATGCTGAGGATCATGCGGTCGATGGCATCCGTATCCTGCATTTCCCGCTCCTCCAGTCGCCGACATAAAGACGGTTATTATAAACAAAATGCCGGTGCAACCGGCAATGTGCCGGAAGGCAGGGCGGCGATCCTCATGTAAACCTAGGGGCCAGAGAGGGAATACACATGAATGATATGCTGATGACGACCCCGCAATTTTCCATCGACGAAGCCGCGGCGCTGCTGGCCGGGCATTACGGTCTCGAGGGTACGCTCGCGCGCCTCGACAGCGAGCGCGACCAGAACTTCAAGGTCACGGCCGCCGACGGTCGGATCTATATCCTCAAGATCGTCAATGCCGGCGAGCCGCAGGTCGAAAGCGATTTCCAGACCGCCCTCCTCGGCCATGTCGGCCGCCATGCCGCCGATCTTCCGGTGCCGCACATTCGTCCGACCCTTTCCGGCCACGATCTCGCCGAAACCACCAGCAGCGCCGGTGTGCGCCATCTCGTGCGGCTGGTGAGCTGGATTCCGGGCGTTCCGCTCGCCCAGTCGGCACGCGGCGACGCGGCGCTGACGTCGCTCGGCGGCCTGCTCGGGCGGTTCGTCGGGGCGCTCAAGGGTTTCATGCATCCGGGCGCGCTGCGCGATCTCGACTGGGACATCCGCAATGCCGGCCGCTCGGCCGAGCGGCTCCGTCATGTCGCGAATGCTGACGACCGCGCCCTTCTGCAGCGCTTCATCGATCGTTTTGAAGGCAAGGTTGCGCCGCAGCTTGCGACGCTGCGGTCCGCCGTCATCCACAACGACGCCAACGACTGGAACGTGCTGGTTGTCGAGGGCGATCACGACCGCATCGCCGGCCTCATCGATTTCGGCGATGCGCTCTATAGTCCGGTCATTGCCGAGGTGGCGATTGCCGCCGCCTATGCCGGCCTCGACCATGCCGATCCGATCGGTGCCGCTGCCGCCATCGCCAAGGGGTTTCACGGCGAATATCCGCTGCTCGGCGAAGAACTGGACCTGCTGTTCGACCTGATCGCCATGCGGCTGGTGACCTCGGTGACGATGTCGGCGTCGCGCCATGCGCACACCGGCGACAATCCCTATCTCGCCATCAGCGAAAAACCGGCATGGACCCTGCTGCGCAAGCTCGACGCCATGAACCGCGGCTTTGCCACCGCCATCCTGCGCCGGGCCTGCGGCCTCGAAGCGGTCGATGGCGCCCGCGCCGTAACCGACTGGATCCGCGAGAACCGCAAGTCGCTGCTGCCGCTGCTTAACAAGCCTGCCGCCACCTATCCCGCCGAACTGGTACCCTACGGCGATCCTGCCCATCCGATGACGGTGACTTCCGCTGCCGCCGAGCCGCACAGGGCGCAGGCGATCTGGGAGGAGCATTGCCGGGCAAACGGCGTGGCGCTCGGCATCGGCCCGTGGGGCGAGGCCCGCACCGTCTATTCCGGCGACATGTTCGTCTCGAAGCTGATCGAAGACACCCGCCGCACGCGCCATCTCGGCCTTGACCTGTTCATGGCCGCCGGCACCAGGCTTTATACGCCGCTCGCCGCCACGGTGAAGAGCGTCGAGATCGAAGAAGACCCGCTCGGTTACGGCTGCCTGATCGCGCTGGAGCACCAGCCGGAAGGCTGCCCGCCCTTCGTCACTCTCTGGGGCCATCTCGCCCATGAGGCGATGACGCGGCTGAAGCCGGGCGACCGCCTCGAAGCGGGCGCGCTGGTCGCCGAAATGGGCGCGCCGGAGGAAAACGGCGGCTGGGCGCCGCATCTGCACCTGCAGATCTCGACCGACACCAGCCTGTCGGCCACCGAAATCCTCGGCGTCGGCGAAGAGCGTTATCTCGACGTCTGGGCGGAGCTCTTTCCCGATGCCAGCACCTTGGCAGGTATCGCCGGCGAGTTCTACGAACGCCACGGCCGCTCGCACGAAGAGATCGTGCGGATGCGCAAGGAACTGCTCGTGCCGAACCTGTCGATCTCCTACGACAAGCCGATCAAGTTCGTGCGCGGCGAAGGCGTCTGGCTGATCGACGACAGCGGCCGCGCCTATCTCGACTGCTTCAACAATGTCTGCCACATCGGCCATGCCCATCCCGCAGTTGTCGAGGCGATGGCGAAGCAGGCGGCGACGCTCAACACCAACACCCGCTACCTGCACGACAACATCGTCGCCTATGCCGAGCGGCTGACGGGCACGCTGCCGAAGGAGCTGACGGTCGCCGGCTTCGTCAACAGCGGCTCGGAAGCAAACAGCCTGGCGCTCAGGATGATGCGCGCCCATACCGGCCGCGAGAACGCCGTCGTCATCGACTGGGCATATCACGGCACGACGCAGGAACTGATCGACATCAGCCCCTACAAGTTCCAGCGCAAGGGCGGCAAGGGCCAGAAGCCGCATGTTCATGTCGCCTGCGTGCCCGACAGCTACCGTGCGCCGGCGGACTGGCCGCTCGAGGAGCATGGCAGGCGCTATGCCGAAAGCATCGCCGAGCTGATTGCCGCGATGCAGGCGAAGGGCGAGGCACCGGGCTTTTTCCTCGCCGAGTCGATCCCGAGTGTCGCCGGTCAGGTGTTCCTGCCGGAAGGCTATCTCAGGGAAGTCTACCGGATCATCCGCGAAGCGGGCGGCGTGTGCATCGCCGACGAAGTGCAGGTCGGTTTCGGCCGTGTCGGCAGCCACTGGTGGGCGTTCGAGACCCAGGGCGTGGTGCCCGACATCGTCACCATGGGCAAGCCGATCGGCGACGGCCACCCGCTGGCGGCGGTGGTCACCACCCGCGAGATTGCCGACAGCTTCAACAACGGCATGGAATACTTCAACACCTTCGGCGGTAACCCGGTTTCCTGCGCCGTCGGGCTTGCAGTACTCGACGTGATCGAGGGCGAGAACCTTCGCCAGAACGCGCTCGATGTCGGCAACCACCTGATGGCCGGTTTCCGCGACATGGCCGAGCGCTACGAGGTGATCGGCGACGTGCGCGGCCTCGGCCTCTTCCTCGGCATCGAGCTGGTGACCGATCGCAAGACCAAGGCGCCGGCGACCGATGTCGCCCGCGCCGTCAGCAACGGCGCGCGTCAACGCGGCATCCTGATGGGCACCGAAGGGCCGCATGACAATGTCTTGAAGATGCGCCCGCCGATGATCTTCAGCATGCGCGATGCCGACCATCTGCTCGCCGTTCTCGAGGATACTTTCGCTGCGGTGACCAGGGCATAGCGCTGACGGAAATCGACTGCTACAACGTCGCGGGCCTTTCCCGCGACGTTTGCATTCGTGGTGCCGATGGAGGACAGACATGGCATTGATCAGTGCGGCGGTTGCCGCGACCTTGGCGTTGTGCGCACCGTTCCACGATGAGGCGAGCGGCCTCTACGGCTATCACGATTGCAACGGCGCGATCGCTGTCGAAGCGAAATATTTCCTGGCCCAGGAGTTCAGCGAGGGCGGTATCGCCGCCGTCGTGGACGAGGAAGGCTGGCTTTACATCGACCGAAAGGGAAACAGCGTCATCCGTCCGATGGTCTATGACAACGGTCCCGATTATTTCAGCGAAGGCCTCGCCCGCTACATCGAGGACGGCAGGTACGGCTACTTCGACGAGAACGGCCGGGTCGTGCTGCGGGCGCAATACGAGTTTGCCCTGCCCTTCGAAAACGGCAGCGCAAGGGTCGGTCACGATTGCTCGTTCGATACCGTTGGCGAGCACAGCGAAGTCGATTGCAAGCGCTGGACCACGATCACGCGTTGAGCTGATTGCGGGGCGCCCGCACTCGCTTGCGGTGGATCGTCAGCGCTTCTCCGCGCCCTTCCCTCCCCTCCCCCTGAGACTGCCTGCGCGCAAAACGGGTGACGTCTCGGTCGTGCGCCAACCTTGAGTGTTGGCCGTCCCCGGGCATCAGGATGCCGCCCGCATTTGCGCTCGCGCTAGATTTCACTGTCCCTAGCTACCCGAATGGATGAGTCGACAGGCATGGCCGCTTCTGGCGTCATGCCCCCGTCGCCTCGGACCGAACCTTGGGCAGGGAGCAATCGATGAGATGCCTTCCGTTTCCGGTTGCTGCCGCCGCAGTAGTCCTGATTGCAGGTGCGAGCCTGGTTGCCGCCGATACGCCGGTTCCGGAAGGACTTGGGACGACGCCGGCAGATTTCGGTTTCCGGGTGCCGGACCCCGAGCCTGAGCTTCCCGCCAATGTCGATCCCTTTTCGCCGCCGCGCTTCGTCGAGAACGGGGCCGGCCCGGCGATCGCCGAAATCTCGCGGACAGCGGACCGCGACGAGGTGGTGGCGATGACCGGCGTGCTGCTCGACGGCGTCACCGATTTCGAGATCTTCTCCCAGGCGCCGTCATCGGAGACCGGAACGACGGTTTCCACCAAGGCACTGCGCGCGGATGCGGTTGCAGCGACGGTGCTCATGCCGCCCGGCCTGCCGCAGTGGTCGATGTACCTGGTCCGGCCGAAGCGTGGCAATGCCGGAGGCAAGGCGCTTGCCGTCAACCGCACCGAAGCCTGGTGGGTCGGTCCTGACAACGCCATGGCCGGGCAGACGATTTCGGTGTTCGGCCGCAATCTCGCCCGTTCCAATGGCACCTCGACGGCCCTCGTCTATATCAAGCCGGCCGGCAGTACCGGTCAGTACGTCACGCCGGCCGCGGTCAATCCGTTCAAGGTCGATTTCCAGATTCCGGCGCTTGACCCCGGAACCTACGAAATCTGGGTTCACAATACCCATGGCGGTCATTTCGGCTGGAGCGGTCCGCTGGCGCTGGAGGTTCTGGCGGTGTCGCCCTGGCACGGTCAGGACCAGAAGGTGATCGACGTCAAGAGCCACGGGGCCGTGGGCAACGGCATGGCCGACGACACGGATGCCATCCGCAAGACGCTGGAAGTCGCCGAAAACAGCGCCCCCGCGACCGTCTATTTTCCCGCCGGGACCTATAAGGTCACCTCCGCGCTTGCCCTGCCCGCCAATGTGCGCTGGCTCGGCGACGGTGCCGATGCCAGCGAATTGCGCTTCGCTTCCCCAACTCCTGCCCCGATGATCGACAGCAACGCCGAAAACGTGCAGTTCGAGAAGCTGGGCTTCTTCAGCGATCGCGGGACGGAAAGGGTCCCGGTGATGAGCATTTTCCGCGCCACGAACCTGCGACTGGATGGTGCCCGGGTCGAGGCCTGGGGCGCGCCGGCCTTCAACATCAAGGAAGGCTCCGGGATCTACGTCAACAGTTCCGAACTGATCGAGGGCGGTTCGTTCTATGGCGCCAGCCGCCAGGTGTTCATGACCGGCAACCGGTTCCGCATGAACAGCTACGGCGAAAGCGTGGTCCAGCTCTGGGGCGGCCGCGACCTGGCGATGATCGGCAACGATCTCGCCAATGCCGATCCGAGCCGCGACGAGGGCAACGGGATCGGGCGGTTCTTCGTCGGGCAGTCGCCGGAAGGCAATATCAAGAACTTCTATTGGGGTGACAACCAGTCACACAATGCTGCACCACATGATTGCGACGTGGTGGATTGCAATAAGGGGGAGCAGGTCATTTTCGAGATCCTCGACAGCGAGTTGCTGAGCGGGTTCATCTCCGCGACGGCCGATACCGCCACTTTCGCGTCGATATCGGTACCCGGCAAGCCGGGCGGCGAGTCTCTCGTCATCGTCGCCGGCAGGGGCGCCGGGCAGCACCGGGCAATCGTTGCCGTCGATGGCGGCACGGTCACCCTGGAGGAACCGTGGAACCTCGTTCCCGATCGCACCAGCCTCATAGCGCTCGCCGCCACCGCGTCGCGGGCGGCGGTCTATCGCAACAGCTTCGAGGGGCGCGCGACCTACGACAAGCACTTTTCCAATTCGACCGCGGTGCTCGCCTACGGCAATGTCTACGACCTCGTCGTCGACAACAACCGGATCTCGCAGATGCGGCACGGGCTGGCGAAATCGGCGCTGGATTCGCGCTACGGGATGAGTCCCTTCTTCGTGCAATACTCCAACAACACGATCAGCAACAGCTTCAACGGGCTCTACATCGGCACGACCTACACGATGGGCGGCGAGGCTGCGGTCTGGGGTGGGCTCGGCAATGTCTATCGCCGCAACACCTTCAACAACATCGCCAACATGGGCGTGGCATTCGACAGCTGGAGCTACGACGGCGCCAACTACAACGCGACGATCTTCGACAAGAACACCTTCACCAATCTGCCCTTCGGGTTCATCGACGGGTTTCAGCTGATCTGGAGCGAAGACTCGCGGTTCAAGCCGGCGCCGCTGCGCAGTTCCAACAAATACAACACCGTCCTCTACAACAACGTGTTCGAGAGGGGATCGGCGCCGTTCAAGGACAGCATCGGCTTCAAGAGCATGCAGGCGGATAACACGTGGCTCAACATGGGCTCCACCTGGAGCGGCTTCCAGTCGGGCAATGTCGGCCCGATGAACTGACGCCGCTCTATCCGGTGGGATCAGGCGTGCCTGGCGGCCGCCGAGCCATGGGCATTGACGATGGCATCTGCCTCCTTGCCGTAGAGTTCCTCGAAGTGGTCGAAGCTCTTCGAGAAATAGCCGATGCCCTGCGTTGCCGAGCGGAGCGAGCGGGCGAGTTCCTCGAGCGTACTGCCCGGTACGAGGGCACGGAAGATGTCCCAGCCCTTGGCGCCCTCCTCCCGTTCGAAACCGAGAACCTGACCTTTTAGCGACGAGATGATCGGCACCAGGCTGCCGGAATAGATCGCAGGCAGATGGATCTCCACCCGGAAGATCGGCTGCATCAGCACGGCGGAGGCCTGGGTCAGCGCATCGCGCACCCCCATGCGCGCGGCCGTGCGGAAGGCATATTCGGAACTGTCGACCGAGTGGAACTGGCCGTCGGTGAGCGTCACCCCGACATCGATGACGGGGAAGCCGAGCGGCCCCTTCTCCATCGCCTCGCGGGCGCCGGCCTCGACCGCCGGAATGTAGTTGCGCGGCACGGCGCCGCCCTTGACGATTTCGGCGAAGCTGAAGCCATTGCCGCGCTCGTTGGGGTGGACGCTGAGCTTGACGTCGGCAAACTGTCCGGCGCCGCCGGTCTGCTTGCGATGACGATAATGGACGTCCGAGTGTTTGGATGCGGTCTCGCGGTAGACCGGGCTCGGCGGCCGGTCGCTGACACCCACGCGAAAGACCTCTGAAAGGGTTCGACAGACGTCGCGGAGATGGACCGGACCCTGGACGCAGATCAGCTGGGCGCCGGTTCCCTCTTCCTGGGTGACCTTCAATCCGCGATCGGTTTCCGCCAACCGGGCTAGCGTGCTGGAGAGCTTGGTTTCATCGCGCTCGCTTTCCGGCACCAGGATGCGTTCGAGCATCGGTGTGGGCGGGCTGGTCCATTCCGGCGGTGCGATGGCGGTGTCGGCGGTCAACAGGGCGGGGACTGCGAGGTGATCGGACTTCACGGCGGCAAAGATGTCGCCGGGGGAAAGGACGGGGGCGGCCAGCGGCTTTGTTGTTGCCGCGTCCTGCAGCGGGCCGAGGCTGCCGCCGCCGAGGGATGCGCCCTGCTTCAGCCCGGTGCCGAGGGCCCGCGCGATGATCGTCTTGCCGACGTTCTGGCGATAGTGGGCGTGGAAGCTGACGGCGGCGAGCTTGGCCTCGTCGACGCCTGAGGAAACAGCAAGGCGGCTCCGCAGGGCCGCGACCTCGGGCGCCTCGTGGCGCAACGCCTTCATCAGCCGCATGATGCCGTTGCCGTGGCTCGCCGAACCCACCAGCACCGGCATGATCCTGTTTTCCCGCATCAGCCGCGAGGCGATGGCGTAGAGGGCATCGCTCGGCGGTTCGCGGTCCTCGATGAGTTCCTCCAGAAGCCAGTCATCGAATTCCGACAGGTGTTCCATCAGTTCGGCGCGGGCCTCGTGTTCGCGCTCGCTTGCGCTGTCGGGAATGGCGATCAGCGCCGAAGGCTGGCCCTCACGGTAGCGCCAGGCGCGCTCGGATATGAGATCGCAGCTGCCGACGATCTGCTCGCCCTCGCGGATTGGCACCTGCCGCAGCACCAGCATGTGGCTGGCATAGTCCTGCAGCGCGGCGATGACGTCGCGCATGCGGCCGCGCGGCTCGTCCATTCGATTGATGAAGATGATGCAGGGAGTGCCCGAGGCCTCGATCACCCTGAGATAGGGCGCCGCCAGCACCGCCTCGTCCGGTGTCGGCGAGACGCAGAGAATGCAGGCGTCGCTGGCGAGCAGCGCATCCTGGGCGTGGGCGAGCGCCTCGTTCAGCCCGGGGGTGTCGAGGGCGCACCAGCCCTCGCCTGCGAATTCGAATTCGACGAGATTGAGCCCATAGGGCGAGACTGAACGTTTCGGCGCACCTTCCAGTGCGCCGAGCCTTTCCACGAGTGTGGATTTTCCTGTCTGCGAGGGACCAAGTACCGTAAAGCAGCGCATGGGTGTCCTCCCCCTGCCACGATAACCATTCTCACTCGTTAGGATGCCCTGAAGTTTGGCGAAGCGCCAGAGACCGGAAAAATTTCTTCTGCGGGAGAAGGCGTTGCCGGCGGTAGCAGGTGGTCAACTCGTGGGCGGCGGCTGTTTGCGCTTGCGGTGGATGCTCAGCACATCGTCGATGACGGGGGTTACGGCGAGGACGAAGACGATCGCAGCGAGAAACAGCGCGGCGACGAAGCCGAACCGGCTGAAGGCGACGGCGCCGATGACCCCGCCCGCGAGGAACAGGCCGATGAGGCTCGCGAGCAGGCGAAGTTTCGGCCTGTCGGCCACGACCTTCGGCAAGGTCGGGTCTGCCGTCGGCGAGTTCCAGTAGAAAAGCTTGCCGATCTCGATGCCCATGTCGGTCACCAGGCCGGTCACATGGGTGGTGCGGATACGGGCACCCGAGAGTTTTGTGATGATGGCGTTCTGCAGCCCCATGATGAAGCAGAGCAGCATGACGGTGCCGCCGCCGAACAGCCAGCCATGGCGCTGCAGGGCGCTTCCGGCGATGCCGAAGATGGCAAGCAACGCTGCCTCCAGCAGCAGCGGGAAGGCGTATTCGGCTTCGAGCCGGAGGCGCCGCGCCCAGTTGATGAGGATTGCCGACAGGGCTGCCCCGGCGACGAAGGCGAGGAAGGCGCCAGCGCCCGCCAGGACCAGCCGGATTTCGCCCAGCACCATGTTGTCGGCCAGAGCCGAGACGATGCCGGACATGTGCGAGGTGTACTGGCTGACGGCCATGAACCCGCCGGCATTGGCCGCGCCCGCGACGAAGGTGAGGAAAAGGGCGAGGTGCCGGTCGCCAAGCTCGCTGCGCTCGCGGGTGGTGAGGGTCCTGAGATAGTGGATCATCATCCGAGGCACCCTTCCGCTTGCGCCATGGCGGCGGAATTCGAAATGCGGATCTCGGGGCCGCGCGATTTAGGGGAGGATCCGGCGGGCCGGAAAGGGAGCGGGAATAGAGCGCGGATTGACGAAAGAGGCGCGCAGTTGCAGCGAAGCGGCGACATGGGTTCCAGGAGAGCGGGTGGTGTCGAAGACTGTTTAGCACGATCGGCGGGCTTGTCCAAGCGAACCCGGCGGAGGACGTGCCGTGGCTGAGATGAGCGTTCGCCTGGCCGCGGTGGAGCTGGGTTCGGACGATGTTGACAGCTGTCAACGGCTGCGGAAGGGACCCTCGCCTGCCTCGCCTGCCTCGCCTGCCTCGCCTGCCTCGCCTGCCTCGCCTGCCTCGCCTGCCTCGCCTGCCTCGCCTGCCTCGCCTGCCTCGCCTGCCTCGCCTGCCTCGCCTGCCTCGCC
>JAEWPB010000095.1 GCA_023399465.1 Pseudomonadota bacterium | reverse complement strand
CCTTCGCCTCAGGCCAAGCCTCCCGATCGCCCACGTCGTCTAGCGTCTCGAACACTTTGTGCCATCGGCTTCCAGGGGCAAGCTCAGTCGCGGAGAGCTTTCGGACGTCGATGTCGCCTGGTGCGTCGAGAAGCAGGACGTTGCCCAGGCTGCGCTTGGCAATTCGTCCCAACGGCTCAAGCACGGGGACGAGTGCCTTCTTTTGAAGGCGCTTGCCCCGAGGTTTGCTTTGAAGAATGTCCTCTACAGTCTTGGCAAGCATTGCCGCATTCTCAATGAAAGCGGCAACACCACTCTTCGTCTTGAGATCGATCAGCGCCCGCAGTCCGGAAAGACCGCCGACGTCGGAAAGCTCCGTTGCGGTGACCTCCTCGGAGGCTGCTTCGGAACCGTCCGCTAGCAAGGCTTTCACCTCACTGACGCGAATGCCGTCGTTCTCCTCGGCGTGAACCAAGGCGGCTTCGATCTTTTCCTCCGGCGCGGAGGCGAGATGGAAAAGCACCGTGGGGCTGACGGCAAGCTCGACCGCACGTGTACGGTACGGAGCGAGATTGCGAGCAACAGCCCTGTAGTTGCGGGCCGTCTTCGAGGAAATGTCGCATCGCTGCGAGACCCATTTCTCAAAGGTACCAGGCTCAACGAGCTCGGACGCCTGCTCCAGCAGGTCGCCCAGCTCGAACGCCTGCTCCGTGGAGCGGCGTCCCAAAGCCAGGATGCCGGCGGCTGTAGCCTCCAGTGCCTTCTTGCTTTGCGCACCGATGTTGAGCGCGTCGTAGTCAAAGCGGCCGGATGCCGCTTCGTTCGTTTTCTTCGTCATGTCAAAGATCCTTTCGTGTTGCAAAAGCATCAACTGCACTTGCGCAATTGATATGTAAATTATCCCTTGAGATTAAAGGCAACTCAAGACGTATCAAAAGTTGTCATCCCGATTTTTGCTTAAGTTTTTGTTTATAATCCATGCATTAATACTTAATATACTTCATTTTTAGCGCATTTAATTTTTTCTTACTCTGACTTAACCAAAGTAACAAAACACAACCATAGGGCGCGCCACCTTGCGCGCCTGTGCATGTTTTCGAAAACCTACCGACCTGTTAACACCGGGACAGTTCATAGAGGTGCCACGATGTCAAAAGCGGTCCTGACGACAAAGTCGATCCGACCTACGACGATCTTCCGGAGCAGCGGTATCATTTCCCGCTTACCTACCTGCGTCAGATCGAGGCTGCGCGGGGAGACTGGATCGTCTACTATGAGCCACGACGGCCGAGCGGCGATCTGATGAAAACTGGCGGCAAGCAGGCTTACGTCGCAACAGCCACAGTCCCCGACATCGTCGAGGATCGGTCAAAGCGGAAATAATTTCCGGGCCGGTGGATCAGAGACTACAGCTATAGCGTAGAGGCTTGATCAATCTTGCAATTTTGCGACGAGTGATGAATGTATCCCTGCGACAGGGGGATGCATATGAGTAAATCGTGGATGGTTCGCGCCGAGCGCAACGGTCGCTTGTTTGATACGTTTAAGGAAAAGTCTGTCGTTGCCATCGGCTGGCCCGCCCTGGGTGATCTGTCCCAGGCAAAAACCCGCAAAACCATCAGCGAGGCGTTTGCGAAGGCATATGCTGGTGCCAAGCCGCAGAGTCAGGCGATGGCAGCCGGCCAACTTCATCGTTTCGTCAATGAGATGAATATCGGCGATATGATCGTCACCTACGATCCGTCGCGCCGAGTCTACCTTGTAGGGGAGATCGCCAGCGCCTATCGCCACGATACCTCGATAGACCCGGAGGATACACAGGTCCGTTCGGTGCGATGGGATGGCGAGGTCAGCCGCGATCTACTCTCTGTCGAAAGCCGCAATAGCCTAGGCTCCATATCGACCCTTTTTCGGCTATCCAGCGATGTCGCGGCAGAACTGAAGAAAGCTTTGTCCGGCAATATCGTCGTTCCCGCCGAACTGTCTGCTCCCGTGAGTGAGGCTGCCGAAGAAGACCTTTTCGAATCCATGGCCAGCCGCGCCCACGAGTTCATCAAGGATAAGGTCAACGCCTTGAGTTGGTCGGAAATGCAGGATCTCGTTGCAGGCCTGCTTCGCTCCCTTGGCTACAAGACCCGCATTTCTGACGCAGGACCCGATCAGGGTAAGGATATTGTCGCCTCGCCGGATGGTTTCGGCTTTGAAGCACCCCGCATCGTTGTGGAGGTCAAGCATCGCAAAGGCTCAATGGGCGCGCCGGATCTGCGCAACTTCATTGCCGGACGGCATGATCTCGACAAGGGCCTATACGTCAGCACCGGCGGCTTTACCCGTGAGGCCCGGTATGAGGCCGAACGCGCCCGGATCCCGACTGCCCTTATGGATCTCGATGATCTGGTGAAAAGCCTGCTGGAGCAGTACGATAAACTCGATCTCGAAACCCAGCAGCTCATTCCTCTAAAACGTATTTTCATTCCAGCATGGTCTTAAGTGAAAAGCCCCGCGATGATATCAGGGCCACAGATATATTATGGCATGCTGGAGCAATTGCGCATGGCTAGCGAAAACAACCATTCCTACAAGATGTCATTCGTCGTAGGCGGCTTGTTCCTGAACGAGAGCATTGAACTCGTTCACCTTCATGATGCAGCAACCGACTGGGATAGGACGCGGGAGCTCGCCCTTACCCGAGGGATCATCTCGTTGCCCAAAGAAGCCTCCCGACGTCGAACTCTTCGGGAGATCATAAGCAGGCTTTCAAAGCTAACCGAGACGCAGCTCCTCCATTTCGCTCAGTCGGACCGTATGGATCAGCAATCCTTGCTGTGGTTGGCAATCTGCAGGGAGTACCGCTTCGTGCAAGAATTTGCGGTTGAAGTTGTCCGAGAACGCTTCTTGTCTCTTCAAATCGCGTTGCCACTCCAGGCCTTCGATACATTCTTCGCCGCAAAAGCTGAGTGGAATGAGGGGCTGGCGAGGATCAGCCCGGCCACAAGGACCAAACTGCGCCAGGTACTGTTCCGGATTATGCGTGAAGCAGGGATCATCTCCCCCGAGAACACGATCCTCGCGACCTACATATCACCGCGGCTGTACGGAATAATTTTAGAGCGAAATCCTTCTGACCTCCATATTTTTCCGGGTCTCAAAGATGATAGAGGCATCGCATGAACCAGCCATCAACTCGAAAGGAGCGCTCTGCGCACCTGTTGAAGGTCATCACGAGCCAGCGGTTCTTAATGAAGCAAGGCCTCGGAAACGAGGTACCGTTCTTCATTTATCCCTATGATGCGACGGAAGGGCTGTCGGTAAACGAAGACAGGCGTGATCTCATCTCTCGAATTCGTAACGAAGGCGTGGCTGTCCTGGACCTCAGCCTGTACGATCTGTCACTCGAAATTCTGACAGAGCGCGGGATACTTGAACAGGTTCTCGAAATCGAGCCAGAGACGGATAAGGGCGAACTACGAGAGTTGCTCCAGTCGGTTCTGGACCCTCAGGCGAATCTGATCCCGAAGATCGCCGAAGCGATCTCATCCACACCGCACGACGTTATTTTCCTGTCCGGCGTCGGTGAGGTATATCCCTATATTCGGTCGCACAACGTTCTGAACAATCTTCAGAGCACGGCGAAAGACAAGCCCACCGTTTTGTTCTTTCCCGGAAGCTATACCCACGCGCTTGCGACAGGGGCGTCTCTCGACCTCTTCGGCTGCCTCCACGACGATAAATACTACAGAGCTTTCAACATTTTGAATTACGAGGTCTGATCCATGACGATCGCGATGCGCGAAATTTTTCAGAACGATATCACTCGCTCGATCGATGGCGTCATCAAGGCTGATGACGAAGCGAGCCTGAGGGTAGAGCTAGACGAATATGTCATTACGGGGGAAATCGGGCAGCGGCTCGAACAGTTCCTTGAGGCCTACAACAACTATAGCACCGCCAACGGTGTTTGGATTTCGGGCTTCTTCGGATCTGGCAAGTCACACCTTCTCAAGATGCTTGCCCTGTTGCTGGAGAACCGGGAAGTCGACGGCATCAAAGCATTCGACATATTCGCGCAGAAGGAAGAGGTAAAGAGCAGTCCAATGCTGGTCGGTGCGCTGCGCAAGGCCGTGTCGATTCCATCGAGATCGATCCTCTTCAACATCGATCAGAAGGCCGATGTTATTTCGAAGAGGGATGTCGACGCACTGCTGGCCGTGTTCCAGAAGGTGTTCGACGAAATGTGCGGCTACTATGGCAAGCAGCCGCACATTGCGCAATTCGAGCGGCAACTGGACGAGCGCGGGCAACTTGATGCCTTCAAGGCTGCATTCCTTGAACTGTCGGGGAAGCCCTGGGAAACACGGGGCAGAGAAGAAGCTCTGCTGGAAGCACGCAACATTGCCGCAGCATTCGCCCGCGCCACTGGGACGGACGCAGCAGATGCGAAAGACATCCTTACCCAGTATCGCAAGGACACTCGGGTTTCGATCGAGGATTTCGCCAACACGGTAAAAGCGTGGGTCGACAGACAGGCACCCAAATTCCGGTTGAACTTCTTTGTCGATGAGGTCGGACAATACATCGCCGACAACGTCAAGCTGATGACCAACCTCCAGACGATTGCTGAAAGCTTGAATACCAAGTGCAAGGGCCAAGCCTGGATCATCGTCACGGCGCAACAGGCCCTTACCGACGTCGTTGGCGACATGACGGCGCGGCAGGAGAACGACTTTTCGAAGATCCAGGCCCGTTTTTCAAACCGTATGCCTTTGAACTCCGCCGATGTGGCAGAGGTTATCCAGAAGCGCCTTCTTGCGAAAACAAAAGAGGCGGAGATCACGCTCGGAAACCTGCACGACAAGGAAGCCGGCAATCTTCGAACCCTGTTCGATTTTGCCGATGGTTCAATCCCGCTGAAAAACTACCGCGATCGAAACCATTTCATCGCCAGCTATCCATTCCCGCCTTACCAGTACACGCTCTTCCAGATGGCGATTACCTCGCTTTCCGAACACAACGCTTTCGAAGGCAAGCACAGCTCCGTTGGAGAACGGTCCATGCTGGGCGTGTTTCAGGAAGTTGCCAAAGCCCTGAAAGATATGGAGGTTGGCGGCCTCGCAACCTTCGATCGCATGTTTGATGGCATCCAATCGGTGCTGAAGTCCTCTGTCCAGCAGTCCATCCAGATCGCCACAAAACATCTTGATGATGCTTTCGCTTTGCGTGTGCTGAAGGCGCTATTCCTGGTGAAGTACGTCAAGGGATTCAGGGCGACCATTCGCAACATCAGCATTCTGCTGCTATCGGAATTCGATGCGGATCAGGCCGAGCAACGCCGGAAAATCGAAGAGGCTCTGGCTCGCCTGGAGCGGGAGACCTACATTCAGCGCAACGGCGATGTGTACGAGTTCCTCACCAATGAGGAAAAGGACGTCGAGGCAGAGATCAAGGCGCTCGATGTCGATCCGGCGGAGATTACCAAGGCTCTTGAAGAACTCGCTTTTGATACCATTCTGCGCCATCGCAAGATCAAGCATGTGACGACGGGCTATGAATATGCCTTCAGCCGCAAGCTCGACGACCATCTCCTAGCCCGCGAGTATGAGCTGTCCATCAACATCATCAGCCCTGAGAATGATGATGTGTCTGCACCGGAAACGGTGCGCATGCGCAATCTAGGGCGGGAAGAGCTTGCGGTTGTTCTGCAGCCGGATGTCCGGTTCATGAGAGACCTGCGCCTCTACCGCCAGACTGACAAATACATTCGCCAGTCTCGCACCGGCTCACCACAGCCGGGCCGTGACCGCATCATTCTGGAAAAAGGCGAGCAGAATTCCCGTCGTGCGAAGGATCTTGAAGTTCGACTTCGCAAGCTGGTTGCCGATGCGCGCCTTTTCGTGCGCGGTGACGAGCTGGATATCGGCGGCGACGAGCCGCAGGAGCGGATCGTCAAGGCATTCCAATCCCTCGTCGATAAGGTCTACGTCAACTTGCCGATGCTGCGCGGCGTCACTTATCAGGAGACCCACATCGCCCAGGCGGCAAGTCTGGCAAGCGACCTTCTCGGGGACACCGGCTTGAAGGAGGAGGAGCAGGAAGTCCTCAATCACATCCAGGCTCAGTCACGCAACGGCGTGAAGGTGTCTGTCAAATCCCTGACGGAACGGTTCGGTGCCAAGCCTTATGGTTGGCCGACCGTTGCCACGCTTTGCCTTACCGCCAGCCTTGTTGCCAAGGGCAAATGCGAGGCACGCTCCGATGGCTCGCTTTTGGAGGGTGCCAACCTGTCGCGCGCGCTGAACAATAGTCATGTGCTGACGAATATCCTGCTGACACCGCAACTGGAATTTTCCGCCTCCCAGATCCGCGCGGCCAAGGATCTGTATCGCGAACTGTTCGGCCAGCCTGCCGACGGGTCCGATGCCCGCACACTTGGCAGCGAGTGGGCGGAAAGTGCACGCAAACTTGCGGACGAGCTGAACCTGCTGCTAGCAAGAATGCAAAACTATCCCTTCCTTTCTGCCCTGGAACCAATGCGGGACCGGATCGCAGAGATGACCGGCAAGCCTCCCGTTTGGTACATCACCGAGCCGTTGAAGCAGGAAGATGCGCTGCTGAACGCGAAAGAGGACATTCTCGACAAGATTCGCAGCTTCATGGCGGGCGCGCAGCGTGAGATCTATGATGACGTGCGCAAATTCCTGCAGTCGCAACAGGCCAATATCGGCTATGTCGACGTCAACGCGGGCGAAAAGCTGGAAGCGGCGCTGAACGATCCCCATTGCTACAAAGGCAATGTCATCCAGTCGCTGAAGGCGGACCTCTACGCCCTGAAGGACAAGGTGGAGCTGGAGGTGCTGAAGGAGCGCAAGGCGGTGGTCGCGGCGGTGGATGAATGCGCCGAAAAAATTGTCTGGACGACGGAGTTTCAGGCGCTGGATGCTGATCATCAGCAGAAGATCCGGTACAGCATCGAGAGCCACAAGGCAGGTATCGATGCCGTCCATATGATCCCGATCCTGCGGGATCGGGCAAATGGCGCGCGTACCAGCCTGATGCAGCAGATCCTGGCGGAAATTGCCCGGATGGCACCGCCGCCTGCCGTGCCCTCTAAGCCCGAAACGCCGGGCATGGGAGAGCGGCCCATGCGGCCGATCACGCCACCAACCTATATCAACGCTTCGCAAATCAAGGTGGCCTATCCACGCCCCTATCTCGCGGAAGAGGCCGATGTGGAGCAATACGTGAATGAACTGCGCAAGACCCTGCTGGCCGAGATTGCCGCAGGCAAGAAAGTGATCGTCTGATGGATACCAATGGCTTGAAGAAATTCGCGCAGAGCGCCCGCAACCTGCTGATCGATCAGGTGACCGCAAAACTGGCTGTGGTGCTGGACCCTGCCTCGGCGGCGCGGCGCGAACAGCCGGCGGCGGTAAAGGCACTGGAAGGCGCGATCCGCGAGACCAGCGAACGGCAGGTGATCGAACAGGTGGCCTATACCTGGTTTAACCGCTTTACGGCGCTGCGCTTCATGGATGTGAACGGCTACACCAATCCGCGTGTAGTTTCCCCCGCAGAAGGGGCAACAAGGCCGGAAATTCTGGCGGAAGCGCTGGCGGGCAATCTGCCGGAAAAGGCACCGGTCACCATTTCGGCTTTGCTGGAAGGCCGCAGCCCCTCCAACGACCCGCAGGCGGAAGCCTACCGCCTGCTGCTGGTGCATGCCTGCAATGCCTGGCATGGGGCCATGCCCTTCCTGTTTGAAAAGGTGGGCGATTATACCGAACTGCTGATGCCGGAAGATCTGTTGTCGCCCACATCCATCCTTGCAATGCTGCGCGAGGCGATGGCGGAGGATGTCTGCGCGGATGTCGAAATCATCGGCTGGCTCTATCAGTTCTACATCTCGGAAAAGAAGGATCAGGTCTTTGCCGGGCTGAAGAAGAACATCAAGATCACGGCGGAAAACATTCCCGCCGCCACCCAGCTTTTCACCCCGCACTGGATTGTCCGCTACCTCGTGGAAAATTCGCTGGGGCGGCTGTGGCTGCTCAATCGCCCCGCCTCGAAACTGGCCGCGCAGATGGACTATTACATTGCGCCGGAAGAGCCGGAAACGGACTTCCTGAAGATCGGCAAGCCGGAAGAGATCAGGATCTGCGATCCCGCCTGCGGCTCCGGCCATATGCTCACCTATGCCTTCGATCTGCTCCATGCGATCTATGAGGAGGAAGGCTATGACCCGACGGATATTCCGGCGCTGATCCTCAAGCACAATCTCACCGGCATCGAGATCGATGACCGCGCGGGCGCATTGGCTGCTTTCGCGCTCTCCATGAAGGCGGCAGCCAAACTCGGCCGTCGCCGCTTCCTCCGCATGGAGGTAAAGCCGAATATCGTCGTGCTGCAAAACGTCAGTTTCACTTCCGCCGAACTGACGGATGTTGCCGCCGTGGTGGGCAAGGATCTGTTCACCGACGAGTTACGCGAGACGCTGATCCAGTTCGAACAGGCCAAGAACTTCGGCTCACTGATCGTGCCGAAGCTCCGCGACCCCGCGGAAACACTGCGGCTGGTGGAGGCACGGGATTTCAGCTCTGACCTGCTACTAAAGGAAATGCAGGCGCGTGTAGCAACCGTCCTACGCATGGCTGAGGCGCTGTCGCCGAAGTATCAGGTGGTGGTAGCCAATCCGCCGTATGCTGGCAGTAAGGGTTTAAACGATCGAATGAACGCGTTTCTCGAAAGAAACTTTCGAGACAGCAAGTTTGATCTGATGACAGCATTCATGGACCGATCTGCCGCTCTCCTAAGAGCTTCGGGATATTACGGCATGATCAACTTTCCGTCGTGGATGTTCCTGACTTCGTTCGAGAAAATGCGAGAGGCACTTCTGAAAACGAAGCGGATTCTTTCCCTTGCTCATCTGGGGCGCGGCATGTTTGGTTCGGATTTTGGTTCGGTCGCCTTCGTGGTGGGTAATGCCAAGCCTGTGGGCGGCGCCATGGGATACTACAGGCGCCTTTTTGAGCAACATGTAGACGTCAGAAAGCCTGAAACGATCCGCTCTCTCTTTCTCGATAAGACTTACAACGCTTTCCGCGTGGACCAAACCGAACTATTGGCCATTCCGGGGTCACCCATAGCATATTGGATCAGCCCTGCTCTACGCGCGGCATTCCAGAAGTCGAAACTCTTCGACGTAGTTGCGAAGCCCCGAAAGGGTATTACCACCTCCGACAACGAGCGCTTTCTTAGGTTGTGGCAAGAGGTGGAGGGGAACCATTTCTCCGGCGTGAATGCACTTGAACAGAATACAAAATGGCGACCCGTAAACAAAGGCGGTCAATTTCGGCGCTGGTTTGGAAATCGCGAAGTTATCATAAATTGGAAATCTGATGGAAAAGAAGTAAAGGAATTTGACCGTTCAGTAATACGAAATCCCGACTATTACTTCCGCGAGGGTCTCACATGGAATGACATCACGTCTGGCACTTTTGCCATGCGATTTTCTCCGGCCGACTCGATGTTTGAAGGCAAGGGACCAATGGCCTTTGCCGACAACCGCAACGAAGCTGTCGCCTTCGCTTCCTTTTTCAACACTAAGGTATGCCGAAGCCTGCTTGCGTTTTTGGCTCCCACAATCAACTTCAACATCGGCGACGTCGCTCGCGTACCGATCTTGCCAGAAGTGACACAAAACGAGATGGCCATTCATAATGGCCATCAGTGTATTGCTCTAGCCCGCGACGACTGGGACGCCTACGAAACTTCGTGGGATTTCACCGCGCTCCCCCTGCTCTCGTCCACCACCCAAGCCGAGACGCTGGAAGACACTTATGCCCGCCTGCGCGCCCATTGGCAGGGCATGACAGATGACATGCAGCGGTTGGAGGAAGAGAACAACCGCATCTTCATCGACGCCTATGGTCTGGCCGATGAGCTGACGCCTGACGTGCCAATCGAGGAGATCACGCTCACCTGCAACCCGGCCTATCGCTATGGCGTGCAGGCAACAGTGGAAGAGCGGGAAGCGCGGCTGAAGGCCGACACCATGGCCGAGTTTCTCTCCTATGCTGTTGGCTGCATGTTCGGTCGCTATAGCCTCGATGCGCCGGGGCTGATACTTGCCAATCAGGGCGAGACGCTGGCCGATTATCTTGCCGCGCTCGAAGACAAGGGCGTGGCAGAGCCGAGCTTTCTGCCCGATGCGGACAATGTGATCCCCGTGCTGGATGGCGACTGGTTTGCCGATGACATTGTCGACCGCTTCCGCAAGTTCCTGCGTGTGACCTTCGGCGAAGAGCGTTTTCGCGAGAACCTTGCCTTCATCGAGGCCCAGATCGGCGACATCCGCAAATATTTCTCCCGGACCTTCTATGAGGACCATCTGAAGCGCTACAAGAAGCGGCCGATCTACTGGATGTTCTCTTCGCCTAAGGGCACCTTCCAGGCGCTGATCTACATGCATCGCTACCGGCCCGACACGGTGTCGGTGCTTCTGAACGATTATCTGCGCGAGTTCATCCGCAAACTGGAGGCCGAGCGGGCCCGGCTGGACAAACTTGAGGAGGACCCTTCAGCCAGCCAAGCGCAGAAGACCAGGGCGCTGAAGGATGCGAGCGCCATCGCCAGGCAGATTACCGAATTGGTGGAGTGGGAGCGCGATGTCATCTTCCCGCTGGCCCAGCAGAGGCGTGAAATCGATCTGGATGATGGTGTGAAGCGCAACTACCCGCTGTTCGGCGCGGCTTTAAAGCCCATCAAGGGTCTGGAGGCGGCGGATGAATGATCGCATTGCCGCCAGCCTTCGGCGTCTGTTCGACGAGCACCGCATCGTCTTCTGGTACGATACCGACCGCGATATGCGCGCGACGTTTGATGCGCTCGATCTGCCCGGCGTGACCAGGCTGGAGATTGCCAACAACGAATTCGGCCTGAAATACCGCATCCTTCAGCAGGAGCCTGACGGCCGTTTCCTGTTGTTCAAAGACGGACCTGAGCCGCCGATGGCGGACAACTGGCTTCTCGACCTGCAACTGGCAACCACCGTGTTCAAGGCCGATCAGGCAGCGCTTTGGGTGGCGGAACTGGGCGTGCCACTGCAGTTCATCGATACGGTGCGCGCCCATTCCGGCTTCTTTACTGCCAAACCCCGGATCGACGCGCTGAAAAAACTGCTGCACACATCCGACACTCAGACCCAGATGCGCCTGAAAATGCTTGCCGTCTGCGTGGGTGCCGAGGGTGGTCTGGATACGGTGATCGAAGCTTTGCTGGGCGATCTTGCCGCGGCTAAGGATGACGGTCTGCGGCTGATCGACCGCTCCGGGCTGATGGAGTTCTTCTGGGCACAAGTTGGTCAGGCCTATGGCTACAAACCGAATGAGCCGGATTTCGAGGACTTCGCCATCTCACTCTTCCAGTCCGCCTATGCCCGCGTGTTGGGCGAGGATGGAGCGCTGAATGCCGAGGCTCTGCTCGTTTTCCGTCGCTGGAAGAACAACCGCCATTGGGCGGATGCCTTCGAGACCCTCTCTGCCCGCTATCAGGATCTGCTGGAGATCCCCGCCGACTTGAAGAAGCGTGATTTCCGCACCTTCGTCAGCGTTGATCACTTCGAGGAAATCGACCGCGAGATCATCCGCCAGATCGTGCAGGCGCTTTCGGCACAAAGCGTTGGCGCGCCGGAGGTGCTGACTTGGGTGCGCGAACGGCGGCAGAGCCATTGGTATCCGAAATACGAGGATATCTATCAGGCCATCGGTTTTGCCACCGAATTTCAGCAGGCGCTGGCGGAGGCGCACCTCGCCATGACCAGCGTGGCCGAGGGTGTGCAGCGCTATGTCAGCACCTGGTACCGGCTCGACCAGCTCTACCGCAAATTCATCTATCACATGCAGAAGAGTGGTCAGGCGCAATTGCTGTCCGATCTCTACGATTCGGTCGAGAATCGCTACACCAACAGCTACGTTCTGGCGGTGAACGACGCATGGCAGGACCAGATTGCGCGATTGAGCGACTGGAAGATCCCCGGCTACCCATCGCAGGCCGATTTCTATCGTGAACAGGCGGCGGAGTATCGCCGCAAGGATCAGAAAGTCGCGGTAATTATTTCCGATGCGCTGCGCTTCGAGGTCGCCGAGGAATGCCTGCGCCGGATCCGGGCGCTGGACCGGTTCGACGCTGAGCTTAAGCCGATGATCAGTTCGCTGCCAAGCTACACTCAGCTCGGCATGGCCGCACTCCTCCCGCACAACGAGCTGGCCATGGCTGAGGATGACAGTGGCGACATTCTCTCCGGTGGTGAAAATACCAAAGGCCTCGCTGCTCGTGAAAAGCTGCTGGCTGCCGGTCGCAGTGGCGACACGGCAAAGGCGCTGAAATTCGAAGACGTGATGAACATGCGCGTCGATGAGGGAAAGGCGCTCTTCCGCGACAACCACATCATCTACATCTACCACAACCGCATCGACGCAATTGGACACGATCTCAAAACCGTTGAACTTCTCCCGGAGGCGGTCGAAGATACGCTTGAAGACCTGACCAAGCTGGTACGCAAGCTGACATCCGCGAATTTCTCGAATATTGTCATCACCGCCGACCACGGCTTCCTCTACCAGCACCGCGCCCTAGACGAGAGTGATTTTGCCATAGCAGTGCCACAAGGAGAGACAATCTTGTTCCGCGACCGCCGTTTCGTTATCGGGCGCGGGCTCCAGTACACTCCCGGCATGAAGCATTTTACATCTGCGAATCTGGGGCTTTCCGGCAATTTGGACGTTCTGATTCCGAACTCCATCAATCGTCTGAGGCTACAAGGCGCAAACAGCCGTTTCGTTCACGGCGGCGCGAGCCTTCAGGAGATCATCATTCCCGTCATCCGGGTCGGTAAGCAGCGGGAGGCAGATGTCGGTCAGGTCGAGGTGCAGATCTTCGTCTCGGGCCGCAGCCTGATCTCTTCCGGGCAAACGGCAGTCACGCTTTATCAGGCGCAGCCGGTGTCGGAAAAGATGCGGCCACGCGAGGTTTTGGCGGGCATCTATGCGACAGACGGAACGCTGATTTCCGACGAGTACACTCTCGTCTTCGATTTCAGCTCTGACAATCCTCGTGAACGGGAGATGCCGTGCAAGTTCCTGCTGTCACGAGAGGCCGACCGTTTCAATAATCAGGATGTCATCCTGAAATTGCGAGAGCGCGTGGGCAAGACACGCCTTTATCAGGATTATGCCACGCATCGCTTCCAGTTGCGCCGCGGCATGACCACGGATTTCGATTTCTGAGGACCGGCACATGAGCGATCTCGACAGCAAGATCAACGAACACTTCGCTGGCTTCGTGGTCCGCAAGGACCTTGTGAAGGCCGTGAAGGGCAATGCGATCGTGCCAACCTATGTCCTTGAGTATCTGCTGGGTCAGTATTGCGCCACAGACGACGAAGCATCGATCCAGACGGGCATCGAGACGGTAAAGGACATCCTGCGCAAGCACTATGTCCACCGCAGTGAAGCGGGTCTGATCCAGTCTACCATCCGGGAGCGCGGCCGCTACAAGGTCATCGACCAGATCAGCGTGTCGCTTAACGAAAAGACCGACAGCTATGAGGCGGTCTTCGAGAACCTCGGCATCAAGAAAGTCTCTGTCGACAGCACGACCGTAAAAGCGCATCCCAAACTGCTGGTCACCGGCGTCTGGTGTATCGCCGACGTGCAATATGAGTTTACGGAAGAGGCGCGGACGTCCCCCTGGATACTGGAGTCGATCAAGCCGATCCAGATCGCGAAAGTGGACTACGAGCAGTACCGCGATGTTCGCAGGGCCTTCACCACCGACGAATGGATCGATCTTCTGATGCAGAGCATCGGCTTCCGCCCGGAAGTCTTCGGGCGGCGGAGCAAGCTCCTGCAATTGCTGCGCCTCATCCCGTTCGTGGAGCGGAACTACAACCTCATTGAACTGGGTCCGAAGGGGACCGGCAAGTCACACGTCTACTCGGAATTCTCCCCGCACGGTCAGTTGATCTCAGGCGGTGAAGTTACCATCCCCAAGCTCTTCGTGAACAACTCGAACGGCCGCATCGGCCTCGTCGGCTACTGGGACGTGGTTGCGTTTGACGAGTTTGCAGGGCGAGAAAAGACCGCTAACAAGGCGTTGGTCGACATTATGAAGAACTACATGGCCAACAAGACCTTCTCCCGCGGGGTGAATCCCATGGGCGCAGAGGCCAGCTTCTCCTTTGTTGGCAATACTGACCACAACGTGCCCTATATGCTGAAGAACAGCGACCTGTTCGAGGCACTGCCGAGCCAGTTCCACGATTCGGCTTTCATTGACCGCCTGCATGCCTATCTGCCAGGGTGGGAAATCGACGTTATTCGCGGTGAGATGTTCACGAAGGGCTACGGCTTCATCGTGGATTACCTTGCGGAAATCCTGCGCCATCTGCGGTCCGAGGATTTCTCCAACCGTGTGCATCAGTACTTCAAGGTCAGCGAAAAGATATCGGAGCGTGACCGTACCGCAATCTCCAAGACCATGTCTGGGCTCCTCAAGCTGATCTTTCCGGATGGCAGTCAGACAGAGGCTGAGGTCGAGGAATTGCTGCGTCTCGCTATGGAGAGCCGCAAACGAGTGAAGGACCAGCTTGCACGCATCGACAGCACCTACCCGGAGGTGGACTTCCATTACATTGGCGACGACGGAGTCAAGCGCGGGGTGACCACCGTTGAGGAAGAGGAGTATCCGCAGTTCTACCACATGAAAGGCGCCGGTGGTTTGGAACAGCCCGAAGGTGCCTTGAGCGATTTGGCGGCGGCACCGTCTTCGAATGAGCGGAAGGAGGGTGCAGTTTCAGTCGCGGTGTCAGCTCAGCCAGCAGCCCAAAGCTCCCCAGCGCTTGCTAAAGGCCATTTTGTGTATGCTGAAAATCGCAAAGGCGTTAGTTATGACAGGCTTTTCGGACCGTACGTTGACGGAGCCTCTCTCTTAGTCGTGACCGATCCATACATCCGGCTCTTTTACCAGATCCGGAACATGATGGAATTCGTCGAGATGGTGATCCGCCGTAAACCGCCCGAGGATCAGGTCAGGGTTCATCTCGTTACGACACCGGATGAGGGTAATGCGCCGCGTCAGAGGGAGCTTCTCGACTCGATCACGGCTGCCTGCACTGGCTCCGGAGTAGAATTTAGCTGGGCCTTCGACACGTCTGGAACAGCTCATGCACGCGACATCGTCACGGATACTGGCTGGAAGATTGTGCTCGACCGCGGCCTCGACATCTTCCAGCCGCCGGTCAAGACAGAGGGCTTCTCACTTGGGGATCGCTTGCAGGATCATCGAGTGATCAAGGGCTTTTACGTGACCTACGTGAAAGTTGGTGGTGAGACAAGCAAGGCCATCGATGCAGTAGGAGGGGGTGAAGCATGGCCTGCTGCCCACAGCGTATGACAGGCTTGGGGCCGGAAGCGGAATCTTCTGGCGCGATCTCACGACCACCGTTGTTAGCCCAACGCAAATCATCGTGCTCCCAAGAGATAAGAGGGATGATCCGAGCGCTTGGCCTTTGCGAGTGAAGCCGGTGGCCACGGCTTCGTTGGCCATACGTCATCGCTGCTTTCATTCGCACCAGTTAATCCGGCCTTTGCGCACCCAGAAATGTGAGCGGCATCCCGTTTGCCGCCAGACGGAAGGATGCAACGTAGGGAGATTTTTCTTGTCGATCAGAACGTCCCAACGTGGCTTGGCTCCGTCCAGAACCAGCAGTTCGATCGTCTCGCCACACCCGCAAGGGCACCGCATGGCGTTATGGCCGCCTGACCGCAAACTTGAGGTCCGAAAGCGGTAATTATTGCCGCTCGCCCGTCCTGTTGACTGATGCCCAAAGCCAGGGCAGAACGGTGGCATCCAAGGTCGCTCGCAATGGGAAAACAGAGGGAATTTCACGACAATTTCGATAACAAATCGAAACAATTTGCGAATCCGCGCAGTCGAAATTTGCACCAGATATTGGACCCTTTATCGCAAGCAACTACTCTGTAAGAGCTTACAAGCATTTGTGAGGGCTCTGTAGCCTCTATGGACAAGGTGTCAAAGCCTTACGCTTAACCGTCGTTGCGATGTGCGCCTTATGCCGGATCGTTTCCGTGCTCGCCTCTGTTATCCCGCTTTCGACAGGCTTTGGACCATTTGATCGATACGGCATTCGACACCATTGCTTCCCTGGCCCGTGAGATGGACCATGGTGCACGGGATAGCGGCTGCCTGAAACTTGCGCCTCAGAAATTGCGCTTCGGCTAGCTCGTGCGTGGAAAGGAAGATTTGATAGCCGCGTTCACGGACTAGATTGCGCATCATGTCCGCGAATGCGGCGGCGTGGATAACATCATTATGTTGAAGTGGATCATCCATAATAAGCGCAGGCCAGCGGGACCAGGGAAAAGTCAGGCTGGCGGCAGTAAGCATGCTGACGGCCAGCGCCGCCATCTGCCCTTCGCTGTGCACTAAGAGGGGATCGAGCTGCGACACGAACGAGGGGGCGTTCGACGCGACAGCGCGTTGTTCAATCGAGTTGCGGTTGACCTCCAGATCGAGGCCTATCGCCTCGTCACTGAGAATCGAGAGGTTAATTTGACTCATCAGCCGGTTGAGTGGACGGAGATTCTCCCGGTTGAACTGCTGAACGCGCCTAGTCACTTCGGCGGACGCATCCTGCGCGATCGTCTTGGCACGCTGGATTGCGGCGGCGCGCGCGAGATAATCGGCTTGAAGCTTCAGCGCCGTTTGCCGAAGCGCGTCGCGCTCGGCAACTGGAGCCGCATCCAATGCCTCCCGCAGTGCGTTTAGTGCCGAGCGCTGCTGGCTCTGCCGCAGCCACGCAACGCGACCATCACGAAGCTTGCCGATCCGACGGCGCGTGCTCGCCAGCCGCGCGCGCACGGCTACCAGTGCCTCGGTCAAGCTATCAAGCCCTCCGTCGGTCTTCGCCGTGCCCGCGAGTCCAAGCGCTGCCCACTCTTCGTTCCAGGCAGCCGACTGCCGATCATGGTCGTCGATTTGGGCCCGGCGCTGCTCGATCAGTGTCTTTATCGCTGCAAAATTGGCGTCCGCCGTCGTTGCGTTCGCATTGGCCATTTCCGCAGCGACGCTCGCAGCGCTTTCCGCCTTCTCGGCGGCCTGTTCGCGTCCTTCGGCATTGGAGTACGCCAAGCCAATCTGCGAGTCGGAAAGGTCGAGCGGGATCGCTGCGTCGCCATGGGCTTTCGCGAGGCTGAGCTCGGCGCGATTGAATGCGGTTTCGCTTTCGCCAATCGTGCGGCGTTGCGCTTCTTCCAACGACGCGAGGCGATTGCTTCGCCCCATCGCCTCTGCCCAGTCCGTCAACGCCGCAGCGGTGCCGCCGATTGCAGGATGGTTGAGCCAATGATTTGCGCGTCTCCGGCGCGCACCGGCGAGACTGCTGTCTAGCTCTGTCGCGGCTAGAACATCGGCCAGAATCTCGTCGGTCAGCACGCCAGTCACAGGAATTGCATCTCCGGCGTTAGCCAGTTCAGCGGTATAGCGTTCGACGTTGGTTTTAGCTGCATCGAAGCTGCCTTTCGCGAGCGCCAGCGTCGCCCACCGTTTCTCGCAGGTATCGCGTTCGCGCTCGGCTTCGGCTAGCCGGTCCTGCAGCGGTACGATCGTGGGCGCGAGACGATCGGAAGCGGCACGCGCGCGGCGCTGAAGTTCGCCGGGATCGAAATCGGAACCGCAAAGCGGGCAGGAGCAGGCCTCGTCCTGCAAATGCCGGGCGACTTCGGACAGCGCCGAGGTCATGGCATCGGTTGCCGCGCGCGCGGTCGCCAGAATGTCGGATATATCACCGACGCGCTGCTTGGCACGCTCCAGATCGGCGGCTGCTGCAGCCAGATCCGCTTCGAGCGCGGGATGACGTTCGACTATGGCATCGAGCGCTGCTTGCGCCGCATCACGCGCGGCGAGCGCTTTGATGGCCGCCTCGATCGCATCGCGGCGGCGCAGCAGTGCTTCAATCTCGGCGGCAGCGGCGCGATCGAGCTCGGATAGGCGCTCGGCGAGCCGTCGGCGCTTATGCGCCTTCTCGACCCGCTTATTGGCCGTCTTCGCTTCCTCGCGAAGCGATTGGCCAAGGGACCGAGCTGCTTTGAGGTCGATTTGCAGGCGGCTGCGCTCCGCCCGCGCGTCGGCGACGCGCGCAAGGGATTGCATCGCCAGTCTCGCATTGGCCCGTTCTTCGCGCGCGGCGGTCAGCGCCGCATTCGACCGGTCCGCTTCGGCTCTGGCGGTGTTTGCGAGAGCTTCCGCCGAGACGACCCGGCCCTCGGTCTCCGTAACTTCCTTAACGAGCGCCGCGCGCCCGGCCGCAGCCGTCTGCCGTTCGCGCTGGATAACGCGGGCCCGGTCGAGCTGGATCGCGCGCGCGTCCCACAAATCATTTGCATGCGACTGTAAAAGGTCGAGATTGTCGGCCAGCATATTGAGCGGCAGTCGGACATCAGGCGGTTTCGAGAGACCCACCTCCCGCATCGCTTGCGCGAGCTCGGCCGCGATCGCCTCGGCTTCGCTTTGCGCTGCCGCATCGTCGAGGGCGCCCTCTAGCTGCGCAGCGTCCCACGCGCCCTCCTCCTGGTCCAACAGAGTCTGGAGCTGTCGTGCCCGATTGAGCAGTTCATCGGCCCGTCGCTTAAACGCAAGCGCCGGCGTGCTTGCGCCGTGACCATGCAGCAACCGAACCAGTTCCTTGGCCCGTTCGCTTTGTGCGGGTTCCTGAAGAAATTCCCATCGCTCCTTGTTGTCGCGATGCGTCATCCGCGAAACCGTCGACTGGCCAAGGAAATGGGTGAGAAGAAAATAGCGCTCAAGATGCTCGATCGGGTTCTGCCAGCTCTCGTGCCGGAAAAACCCGACCAAATCCTGCTCGCCTGCGGCGTCGAGACCAGCGCCGACATCGCGCCCGATCCAGCCACCGTTAAATTCGAGACGGATATGCGTCGGACGCTCGGGCGCTGCGTTCCACCGGCGCAGATACTGGCTCTCGGGGATTTTCTTTTTCGATTCAGGAAAATGATCGATTGTCCCAGTCAGCGCCCATTCGAGCCCGTCGAATAGCGACGATTTGCCAAGGCCGTTCGATCCGTGGACGATCAGTACGCCGGGGCCCTCGGGAAGCGGGATGTCGAGCTCGCCGAAGCTGCGAAACTCCTGTAGCTTGAGCCGGTTCAGATAAAGCGGGGTCATGAGGGCCTCTCCATCGCCTCGACCAGGCGCTCGACGAGTTGTTCGGGATCGTCGATCCGGCTTGCCGCGAGCTCCACCCACGCCTTGGCCGCGCCTTCGCTCAGTCCCTGCTCGCGCAACACTGTTTCAACAAGCTCCTGATTTTGATCGAGTGGCGCGTCGCGCGCGACCGCGACTAGCCAGGGCCGGGCAAGGAAGGAGCGGTCGACGAACTCGGCGAACGATCTGTCGAAATCCTGCCGGTCGGGCATCCACACCAGCTTGCGGCACGTCGCCTCGTCACGCTGGATGCGGTCCATATGCTGCTTCCAGTCGTCGCTCTTTCCCTCGGCCACGAATATGATGTGCGCATCGATGACCTGTGCATTGGTGAGATAGGAGCGCGCGATGATCATCTGATTGTGCGCTGCCTTCAGATCGGCCTCGACCGATGCTGCGGACTCAAGGCGTAGCGGTACGGCAATCACGGCGTAGAGACCGAGCTGCAATCCGCGGGCATTCGCCGGCAAGCTGACGTCGGTCGTATCGCCGCTTCCGCGAAAGCTCGGCGCGGTCAGATCGTCGCGCAACTCGACGGGCCAGCCATTGTCCTTTGCGGCGGCGGAAAGACGGGTGCAGAGCTCGTCAAGCAACAATGTCGCCTCCAAGTTGTTTCCGCTGGCGCGCGCGCCATGCGTTGAACTCCTTGTTCACCGCGTCGCGCCATATCTTGATGTCTTCATTGAGCAATTTTCTCCACTTCAGCGATTTGGTAATGACCGCCGGCGCGACGCGGCGCGCGCGCGTCAGCGACGTCGGCGCTTCTCCCGCATCCGTGAGAAGGTCGCCGGCCTGGAACATGCCATCCTCGCCGCGGGACAAAATCAAGGCATCGACATCCCATTGCGACGCGTCCGAATAGTCTGCGATTGGCCGATCATTGATGTGCTCGCAGCCCGAACCGAGCGCCACGGCGTTTCCGCCGAAGAACAAATTGCCTGGAGCACAAAGCGCCGGAAGCAGCGCCTCGCCCTCATGCGTAGCGAGCATCAGCACCAGCGCGCTTTTGAGGCCCGCAAGATGCTCCGATGCGCCGTCCCATCGGTTCTTCCCTGCGAGTTCGACCTGGAAGAGAAGGCGAAGGAAACCGCTCCGCATCTCCGGATGTGCAGCAAGCTCGCTTCGCCATGACTGCCATGTGGTCGACAGATTGGCCGCGATCGAGGCGTGTATTGGCCCAATCCCGACGCAGCTCCCGGACGCGGCATCCGCAACTGCGGCGTCCAGCATCCGCAGGAGACATGCGTCGAGACCGTCCCACAACATGTCCGCCGATGGAACGTCCTGCGCGGAGTGCGGCGAATGCGCGGCAGGGACGGAGACGACGCCATTCTCAGCGCTCCATTTCTTATAGACGTCGGCGGTCGCCGCGATGATCAATCGACCCGCGCTGGCTTCACGAAGCCTCACCAGCACTTCCATATGCTCGCCGAGCTTGTCTGGCCCCGCCGCCAGCACGATGGTGCGCTGATCGGTCATGGCCTCGATTGAGGCGATGACATTTTCGAGACTATCCTCGCCCTGCTGGATGAGCTGCTGGAAGGCCGGATCCCAGGAGAGCCGGATCGAGCGCCGCCGGTTTTCCGCAGCGACCAGGCGAGCGGATTTTTTCACTGGAGCGGTCTCGCGTTCGGTGAGCAGCGAGTCAAAATAGTCGAAGGTTTCGGGCGCGAGCCGAGGCGGATCCGTCAGCCCCGGAGCGGCAGCAAGCAGCGCTGCATGATGGGCACGAAAATCCTGAAATGGCCTAGCGACCTTCGCGTAGCGCGCCGACTTGTCCGGACCATGGCGGATGATCACCCGATCAAAAAGCTGATTGATGGGAACGCCGTCCGCGTGGGGACCGATGACACGGAAGCGGTCTCCATCTTTCTTAATGTCCGAAACCTCTCCGGTGCTAAAGGAGAGGCGTCCGGCCTGAGCCTTAGCGGCTTCTATGAGGGCGAGCAGCATGACCTGATTGAGTCGCGCCGCGCGCCCGCGAGCAAGAATCGGCTCGGCGTTCAGCGTCAGAGTGCGATCGGTCCGGAGTTGCCCTGCGACAAAGTCGATGGCATGCCGGCTCGCGAGGATAGGAAGCACATGTTCGGAAAGGGCGGGCAGGAGATCGGCGCCGAGCGCCCGGCCGTTTTCGGCGGCTTCGATTGCTTCGGCCAGTTTCCCTTTGCCAACGCGCTCCAGGAAGGCGCCCGTGAACCTCCGATGGTCGAACTCCCCGATCAGAACGGCGAGCGCGTCGGTCAGACCTCCATCGCCGCTCCCGCTGACGAAATAGGCTTTCGTGTTCGTTTCCGCCGTTGCCGACGCCGGGCCAAGGTCGGTCCAGTAGTTGAGCGAGGGCGCGGCACCGATTATTCGTTCTTCGCCAAAACCCATCGCGAGGAAGACATGCGAGAATAGTTTTTCCTCCGACGTGCCGTCGTCGCGGACCATCGTCAGCCGCCACTCGTCGTTTTCCCTCGCGAGCGACTCAAGCGAACAACTTTTATGAACGGTGAGGTTCGTCGGCCGTTGCTGGTCGAATGCGGTCTTAAGCCGGTTGCGTACGGCGGCGCCTTCGCCTTCCGACCAGTCGAACATCGGCAGGACGGCATCGGCCTCTAGCGAGCCGCGAGCAGGCCATTCGTAGATATGTGGATGAAGGAGCCGCGGCGAGCCGCTCTGAAGCTGCAATATGTCGGTGCGCTGCTCATAGAGTTTGACTTCACAGCCATGTACGGCGGCCGCCATCGAAGCGGCGATCCCGGCCGCGCCGCCGCCCACCACGGCCACAGCCTGGCCGGCGGTGATCCGGGCCCGTTTGCCAAGGGCGTGTACGAGGCGAAGCGCTCGCACCTGCTGCGAATAAAATGTGATCCTTGGATCGAAGGTGCCGATAAAGAAAAGATTTTGATGGTCTGCGGCTTCGCTTAACGAAATCCATCGATCGAAATCGGCATCGGTGAGCGTCATCGATAGAAAATCCCCGCTCGAGCGGGGAACCCGTGGCGAATCTCCGTCTTGCAGTCCAGCGAAATAGCAGGCTGGAAACACTCCAGAATTCGGCAAGAAGGGCGCAAGTGAATCGTCATGTCCAGCATGGTCTTTTTTCTGGCGTCATAATAGCGGAATACAGCTTGTCCGTCTATCGCAACCGCGCGCCGATATGGCTAAATTTGACGCAATTGGTACGGGTGGCCGCTGATTCTTGGTCGCGGGCTCCTTTCGTGCTTGCGGGTCGCCGCAATGCCGGCCGCCCCCAGTCTGGCCAGATGTCGGCGCGAACGAAGTCGCGCTGCGAACACGACACGCTTCATCACGCGAACTCCAGTCGCATGCACGCTTCGAGTATCCATTCGAAAGGATGCCTGTAGAGGGTTGATTGCCTGCACAAAATAGCCTCTCAGCCCAATTTTTGTTCGCTGAAAATTAAGCGTTCAAAATTATCTCCAAGGTCGCATTAGGGAGATGCGCATGGACTTGGAATTCAAAGAGAAGACATACGAGAAATACTTTTATGGCGAGCTATGTCGTCAAACGCAGATTTGCTACTCGCCCGATCAATGCGACGAGCACTTTCTTGGTTTCGATGATGCATTCTTCCTGCCGAAAGAATTTTTTGGGGGGCTGCATCGCTTCCTTCGACGATCCAAATGGGAGCGGCGCACCGGCATTAAGGTCGCGGATCTGGAGCATATTGCAAAAGATCTTAGCACCCGCATGCCTCCCTTCAGATTTAATCTGTTTGTGCAGTATAAGAGGCCACAGTATATGACCCTGGGCACCTCCAAGGAGTGGCCATACTGGCGGGCACCTTACTACCGCTACAACCTTGATGCGCACCAACAGAAATTGCTTGAGGCGCTGGATTTTAAGGCGGACGGAGTGGCGGCGACGGTGTACGCAAGTCCGAGCTTCCGGACGACCCAAGATCTATGGCAGCACGTTGAGGCATCTGCAGTTTGCCAGTATTCGAACATCGCCAGCGCTAGGCTACTCGCAGGTCATCATCGCTATACTTATACAGCACCTGGATTTCGCGGACGCGGACATTCGGAGCCAGAAGACATCGAGAGCGTTCCCTTCGCCGAGCTACTTGGAACTACAGGCACGGGACGCGGCCTTTCCTTTGGTGAGCACCTCTCCGAAACTGCGGTCCTGATCAAGCGGGCTGTCGAAGAGTTGGGGCTCGAGAAACGACTGGGGCAAGCGATTAGCGCAATTGCTGCTCCGGAGGTCATGACAAGCGATCTGGTTCGATCGCTCGTCACGATCGAGGCCTTTAAGGACGAATTCGGCATAACCACCTACATGATCGGGTAACCTGAACGTCCGCATTCTCGATATGGACGCTCAAAGCGCTCAGTCTGCTTTGGGCGCATACCTGGCGCGCGCCTTATGGCTGCGTCATCGCAACCGTGAGGTCCTAAAGCGGAAATTATTTCCGCTAACCCGCCGGTTGACTGATGCCCAAAGCCAGGGCACAAAGGTGGCATCCACGGTCGCTCGCGGCGAGAAAATATAGGGATTCAAAGGCGATTTTTATAAGCCTTTGAAATCATGTGAGAATCCAGGTTCCCCAGCCAAATTCCACAAACATAATATTTTCATTGACTTACGTGGCGACGCGTACCCCTGATCGTACCTCACGTTCGGTTCACTGAAGAGGTCCGGAGGGCGCAACTCCTGATGTTGTTTTTGGCGCCGATCAACGGCATAAACGACCCATCGAAGCTAACTCGTCGCGATGCTTGGAGATGCCATGAAATGGCTTGAGCCTTGGGAGCCAGTCCGGAACTCTATGGACGGAGCTTATCTGCTGGCTTGGGAGGCAGAACTTCAACTGGAGGTCGGACCAGGGCACCCCCTCTATCAGATCGCCGCGCAGCTCATCGCCCGTAGGTTTGACTGCGACGACGCGCTCTATGAGCTTGCAGATGGGCGGGTTGCAATGGTCCACTTGACCTGGGTTCAACGTCAAGAACATGACCCACGCTGGCCCGAAACGCAAATTTATACCTCTCTTCGATCTTGGGAAAAAGAGAGGCTTGCGGTCGATCACGCTGAATGGGTTCTTGATCAGCTCTGAACGCAGCTCCTTAGCAACGAGGTCAGCCACCTCACGTTATGCTTCAGCCCGCACCTGGCGATTTCAAAACAATTCAAACAGATGTCTCATGTGAGCCCGCGCGGCTTTACCGCGCCAGGCATAGGCGGCCTACGGCTCGAAGCGGCTGGTGGCGTCGCGATCGCGGTCGTAGCGTTTCGTCAGCGGAAACGCGGGCAGCCAGGTTTCGCGACGGACGGTCCAGAGTTCGTAGGTCGGGCGGAACTGGTCGGGAGCGTCGAGGGAACCGAGGTTGATCTCGACCTCGTCGGCGGTGCGCGCAAAAACGGGCGAGCCGCAGCGCGGACAGAAGAAGCGGCCGGCGTAGTCGCGGGTTTCGCCTTCGATCTCCACCGCATCCTCGGGGAATATCGCGGAGGCGTGGAAAAGGGCGCCGTGATGCTTGCGGCACTCCAGGCAGTGGCAGATGCCAACCCGATATGGCGCGCCTGACGCCACGATGCGGACTTCGCCGCATAGGCATCCACCGGTGAACCTGTCCATGCTACGCCTCCTCAAAAATCGACAATCCGTCGAATGCTACCGACAGGCGGCATCGTCGGGCCATTTATGTTGCGGGAAACTCCTCCTCCCGCGGGCATAGGCGACACGCCACGCGTGCGACGCCGCCGATACGCCCGGTTGCCAGCCTTCGGCCGGACGGCGCCCGCCTTCACCAATTTTTGTATTGGATATCGCCACGTCATCGGCGACAAGGGCGAAATGGGGGACGACGATCATGACGCGGAAAATATGGTGCTGAACACGGACGGCAAGGATGCCGTGGCCGACACGGCAGGAGCCGGCTCGGAGGCGGCTTCGCCGCAACTGAGGATCGTCGTCCTGTCGCCTCACGTCTACATGCCGGGCGGCCGCAAGGCGAGCGTGCACTTCGTCGCCGAGAACTGGGCGCGGATGGGTCACGCCGTCAGCTTCACCACCGTCGGTTACAGCTGGCTCAACATTTTCCGGCGATGGGACCGCTTCAATGCGCTGCGGCGCGAGCAGCGCAATCGCTACAAGCGCTTCGTCGACAATCTCGATGCCGGCGGCTATCTGCCGCTCGCCCACGGTTTCAGCACCCGCAATCCGTTCTTGCAACGCGCAAGCGACCTGCTGCTCAAGGGATACGGGCAGCACCTGCCCTCGGCAATGGAGGAGCGCATCGCCGAAGCCGACCTGATCGTGCTCGAAAGCGGCAGCCCGCTTCTCTTCGCCGACCTCGTCCACCGGCTCAACCCGGAAGCGACAAAGCTCTATTTCTGCCGCGATCTGCTCAGAAGCGTCGGCGCATCGCCGAGGCTGCAGGATATCGAACGGCGCCTGATCGGCACCTTCGACGTCACCTGCGTCCCCTCGCGGCGACTGGGCGAGAGCCTGCCCGCAGGCGGCAGGGTCGCCTTCGTGCCGCAGGGGCTCGACAAGGACGTGTTCGACGCGGCCACCCGGTCGCCCTATGCGGCAGGTTCGGTCAATGCCGTGGCAGCGGGAGACATGCTTTTCGACCGCGATGCGGTGGCGAGTATGGCAGCGGCGGCCCCGGGCGTGACCTTTCACCTCTTCGGGGTCGGATGGCAGGGAACGGAGCTTGCTAACATTCGCCTGCACGGCGAAATGGGCTTCGCGGAACTGGCGGCCTATATTCGCCATGCCGATTTCGGGATCGCGGCCTATCGCTATTCCGAGCGCGAGGCCTATCTCGCCGAATCGAGCCTGAAACTTCTGCAATATGCCTATTGCGGCCTGCCGACGGTGCTGCCGGATTCCCTGCCGGTCAACCGCGGAAACGAGGTCGGCTACCGCCTCGATGGAGACAACGACTGGGCGGCGATCATCGACGAAGCGCTTGCGATGCGCCGGTCAGGCATAACGATCCGGCAATCCGTGCCGTCCTGGGACGAGGTCGCCAGAATGGTGCTGGACACGGTGCCAGCGTCACGGCCGGTGCGGAGCTGACCCGCTATCGGACGGCGATCAGCATGGCGACGCGAGACAGGGGGTGCGACGGACGTAGTCCCGTCATCTCGACCATGCGCCGGATGTCGTCGTCGGTGAATACGCGACACAGCCGCAGCGTTGCGACATAGGTGATGCCGCCGGCCGCGACAGCAACCAGTGTTCCACTAAGTCCACCCAGGAAAGCAAGGCAGGTGGCGGCAATGGCAGCGGTCGCCAGTGCGCAGGCAACGATGGCCGCGAGCCTCGAAACCGCAATGGTGGCCCGGGTCACGCGCCATGCGAGGAAAAACAGCAGCAGGAATATCGCGGCTTCTGCGGCAAGGCGCGCGAAAGCGACCCCCTCGAGGCCTGCCGCCGCCACGGCAAGGAACAGGACGGGAAGATAGGCGGCCGTCACGCCCAGCATTACGCGCGTTAGCAGGCCCGCATGGCCGTAGGCCGCAAGATAGGTCCAGGGGATGGCGCTAAGGCCGGACGGGGCTGCGGCAACGAGCAGAGCTGCGGCTGCGATCGTTGCCTCCTCGAACTCCATCCCGAACACCAGCGTCAAAAGAGCATGCATGATGGCCGCGCCGCCGAAAGCGATCGGCAGCAGCAACAACGCCCAGACATTCACCACCCGCTGATAAAGCGAGGCCTTCGCCGCCCGGGAAGCGTTGGGCGAGGAGAAGCTGACGAGAAGCGGGGACGAGATCTGCAGGGCCAGTTGGTCGACGAGGTTGGCGAAGACGATCGCGACCGCAAACAGGCCGAGATCGACGCTGGTCAGGAAGATCGCGAGGACCGCATATTCGATGCGGGTCATCGCCACGACGCTGACGACATCGCTGATCCACATGTTGCGCGCGTATTGGCGCATTTCCGGTGTCGCGTCATCGGCGTCACCCGCGCCGAGCCTGCGCAAGACGCCTAGAAGCGGCAGGACCTGGGGAATGTAGCGTATCGCCATCCCGGCAAGCGCGCCGGCCGCACCGAAGAGCAGCCCGCCCGCCACCACGAAGGGAATCTGCAGGATGCTGCCGGTGAGGATATGGTATGCCGGCGTTGCGAAATCGCCGCGCCCGCGTGCAAGCGCGATGGCGAAGGCGGACAGCGCATAAAGGAGGAAGAGCGCAGCACCGATCGGCAGCAGCAACCGGATCTCCGACGGCAGGCCTGTCGCCTCGATCGCCGAGACGACCAGCGCCACGACGAACACCAGCACGGGCAGCGGCAGGAAACGGCGCAATGACGCCGCTTCGAATGCCTGGCGGGACCGGGCGTCCTGCATCGAGACGGAGTAGCGCAGCAGGGTTTGCGGAATGCCGCGATCGGTCAGCGTGGCGACCGATATCGACAGCCAGAGCAGGAAACCGATGACGCCCGAACCTTCCGGCCCGAGCATGCGTGCGACGAGAACAGTCGCCACCAGTCCACTCGCCATGGAGGCAAGGGTGGCAATCGTGTTGAGCAGCGTTTTGACGGCGACATCATTCATTCCACAACCGTTAGCAGCCAAAAGGTAACTTCACCTTAAAGCTCGGCTGCGATTGTGCACGACACAAATCTCGAGGCGTCGATGACCGAAACCATTGAAAGAGAGAACTTTTCTCTATCTCTCCCGAAAGGCCGGGGATGGCGCACTCGTATGCGCAACCTCCTGTGGCGTGTGCTGTCGCCCCTGCCGGACCGGCTCTACGTATCGCTGAAGTATCGCGTGATCGTCGGCCGCTTTCCCGACATCGACCACCCCAGCACATTCACCGAGAAGGTGCAGGCCCGCAAGCTCCGCGACCGCAATCCGCTCTACGCGACGATCGTGGACAAGTCGGCCGCCAAAGCCTACATCGGCGGCCTTGTCGGCGACGAGCACGTCATCAAGGCTTGCTGGACGGGCACCGATCTCGCAGAGGTCGACTGGGACGCCCTGCCCTATCCGGTGGTGATCAAGCCCACCCATGCCAGCGGTCTCGGCGCGTTCCTCTACACGCGCGAGGACGCGGCGGAATTTGCCCGCAATGGTGACCTGGCGGCAAGCTGGCTGGCGGTGGATCACGCCCGCTATAATCGCGAATGGGCCTACAGCCAGGTGAAACCTCAGCTGTTGATCGAACAAATGCTGCTGTTTGACGGCAGCATCCCCTGGGACTACCGCCTCTTCGTTTTTGCCGGGCGCGTGTCGCACATCTGCCTCGATATCAGGAAGGACAACCGGGGTTATGCCGCCACTTATTCGGCGGACTGGCAAAGGCTTCCCTTCCACGATCCCGACTACCTGCCGCTTTTTCCCGGTGATGTGGCCCGGCCCGCCAATCTCGAGCGGATGGTCGAGATCGCCGAGACACTCGCGGCCGGAATGGATTTCGTCCGCGTCGATCTTTATTCCGATGGCGATCAGATCTTCGTCGGCGAACTCACGCTTTATCCCGACGGCGGCTTCGAACGCTTCGAACCGCCCGAATACGATCTGATCCTCGGCAACAAATGGCCTGATGGCAAGCTCGGCTGACCAGGCATCCCGTGCATGGCATCGTTCCCGCAATCTTGCGGTAGCGCAGCAGGGGGCGGATTAACAATACCGGTCCGCAATCGGGCATCGTGAGCCCCGTCATCATGCCGTCACATCAAACATTCACAAGAATTGACAGCGCGACTCTCTGAACAGTTTCTAATTATACATAAATTTTAGGGTATTTATTTTTTGTAATCCATAATTTCTCATATCTGCTTTCCGACAGAGCCGCCGGCAGGCGCCGCTATCGACGTAAGCATTGCATGCGCATTTCCAATATAATTACTCCAAGAGGTCATTTATGTCCGACAATGCCAACGTGCACGGGGGTAATGCCGCCCGAATTCCTCCGTCAGGGGCGGCGGCTAGCAATGCGAGCAATCTTGCCAGACGCCTGGAGTTCATGCAGATCGACGCGGAAAACTGCGAAAGCATCCGCAGTCTGAAGGCCGTCGTCGAACGCGAACTTCCCGTTGCTCTCGACAAATTCTACCAGCAACTGCGCAAGACCCCGGAAGCCAGCCGCTTTTTCTCAAGCGAGGAACAGATCAAGCGGTCCAGGATAGCGCAGAGCGGCCACTGGACAAGCATCTCGAACGGCGATTTCAATGAAGACTACATGCACAAGGTGCGGACCATCGGCACGGTCCACGCCCGCATCGGCCTCGAACCGCAGTGGTATATCGGCGGCTATTCGCTGATCCTCGAGCATCTCATCACTGCCCTGCTCAGCGAATTCTCGCCGAAGGGCGGTCTCTTCGGCCGCAGTGCCATGTCGCCCGCCGCCTTTTCCAAGGCACTGTCGAGCCTCGTCAAGGCGGTGTTGCTGGACATGGAACTCGCGATCTCGGTCTATATCGACGAAGCTGAAATCGCCAAGAAGAAAGCCCAGGCGGAAGCGATCGAGAAGGAGCGCCAGCTGGTCTGCAACGCCTTCAGCACGGCCATGTCGAGCATCGCGGACAAGGACCTGAGTTGCGCGGTGTCCGAGGACCTGCCGGAGGCCTACCAGCCACTCAGCCGGAATTTCAACCAGGCGATAGCCGCCCTGGGCGAGACCATCGACACCATCGGCAACGGTACCCGGCAGATCGATTCCAGTACCAATGAAATCCGTGCCGCCGCCGACCAGCTCGCCCGCCGCACGGAAATGCAGGCCGCCTCGATCGAGGAAACCGCGAGTGCGCTGCAGCAGATTACCGCCAACATCGCCGGATCGAGCCGTCGCGCCGAGGAAGCCGGCCGGCTGGTAACGATGGCGAAGGCAGCCGCGGAAAAATCGGGCGATGTCGTCAACCAGGCGGTGACGGCGATGGGCGCGATCGAGAGCTCGTCGAAGCAGATCTCCAACATCATCGGCGTGATCGACGAGATCGCCTTCCAGACCAATCTTCTGGCGCTGAATGCCGGCGTCGAGGCCGCGCGCGCCGGCGAAGCCGGCAAGGGTTTTGCCGTCGTCGCCCAGGAAGTGCGCGAACTGGCGCAGCGCACCGCAGCAGCCGCCAAGGAGATCAGCGCCCTGATCTCCACCTCGGGCGAACAGGTGCGCAATGGCGTGACCCTCGTTCACGCGACTGGCAAAACGCTGACGGCGATCATTACCGAGGTCAATGAAATCAATTCGCATATCGGCGCCATCGTCAATCTCGCCCGCGAGCAGTCAGGCGCGCTCGGCGAAATCAACGGAGCGATCAACAGGCTCGACCAGGGGACACAGCAGAACGCTGCAATGGTAGAGGAATCGACCACTGCTACCCATGCGCTCGGCAAGGAGATCGGGCGGATCGCCGCCATGCTCGGTGCGTTCCGCACTGCCCGTCGCGCCGCCGAGCCGGTGGCCGCCAGATCCGAGACCCCGACGACGCTCCGGCAACCCGTCATGCAGGCGGGGCGTTAGGTCCACCCGTCTGCGAACGGGCGGGGTCAGCCCACGTGCTGCCCTGCCCGCGATTTTTCCCGCATGAAGCGTTCCAGTTCATCCCTTTGCCAATGCCGGTCGGCGAGAACGCAGGTTGGGCACAGCGTACCGCCCTCCAGCCTGTAGAGCCGGCAGCAGCCGCCGCGCAGCCGGAAGGTCTCCTCGATCGGAGCATCCGGTTGAGCCCCGGGCACGGCAAGGGTGATAAACTCGAGCTGGCGATTGCAGAACGGTGATCCCTCCTGTTTCAGGACCGCCAGCGCTTCGCCCGCCGCGCGTTGCGGCTCGCCGAGGCGCTTGCCGATCTCGAGGAAGGCAGCGGCGATGGAATCGCCGGCAATACGCCACTGGGCGTCCCGGCCGAAACGGCTGCGCTCCCTGAGCGCCGCGATCAACGGCCCGATATGATCCTCGAGCATGGACCGCAGCAGCTGCTGCGCCGGCTGCCCGGCGTCCGGCGGACCGTCCACGACCGCCGGAGCCGGCTCTGGCGAGAGCCAGCACATGTGGTAGCGCCGCCATGGGCCGGGCATGTCCGGCGGCTCCAGCCGATAGACGAGATTTCCCGGAGCGGCGTCAACGATGAGACCGCTGTGCAGGTAGGGAGCAATGACGGCAAGGCCGAGAAAATAGCAGTACTGCCCGAGCGCGGCGGCGGCTTCCGTCCGCGGGTCGGCGCCGGGGAAGAGGCGTTTCTGCAGCCCGACGAGTTCGGCCAGTGCTGCCGAGCGCGGATCGGAAAGTGCCGAGGCCGGCATCATTCCATGTCCCGACAGGCCGACAGAGACGCGCAACAACGGCAGTTCGCGCGCCAGCCATTCATAGACATCGGTCAGAAGTACCTGCCGCTCGCTCAACCCTGCCGCCTCCTCCGCCGTTCGCTTCCGCGCGTTATCTCTTATGATCCCTGCGGCGAGGACATTGCAACCGTCATGACCGCGCAAAGACCATGACTTTTCGCGGGTCTCTCATGCGTGCAGGAGCGTATTTTTCGTTTGCGCTGCCGGCCTGCCGGATGCATCTTCCCCGCAGCAAAAACCGCATCGGAACCGGGGGAAAAGATGGCTGACGTCATCGTATTGGGTGCAGGCATTATCGGCGTTTCGACGGCCGTTCATCTGGCGCAGCGCGGCCGCTCGGTCGTGCTCGTCGACCGGCGCGGGCCCGGGCAGGAAACCTCCTTCGGCAATGCCGGCCTGATCCAGCGCGAAGGCGTCGTGCCCTACGGCTTTCCGCAGCAACTGACCCTGTTGCTGCGTTATGCGCTGAACAACCGCATCGACGCGCACTACCACCTGAAGAACCTGCCGAGCCAGGTCGCCTTCCTCGCCCGCTACTGGTGGAACTCCAACGCCAAGCGCCACCAGATGATCGCCAAGCTGTACGCGCCGCTGATCGAGCATTCGATCTCCGAGCACAATGCCCTGATCGAAGCCGCCGGTGCCCAGAGCCTCATCCGCAAGAACGGCTGGATACAGACCTTCCGTACCCCGTCGGTAATGGATGGCGAGGTCCGCGAAGCCGAGAGGCTACAGCGTGAAAACGGCCTGAACTACCAGGTCCTCAGCAGCGACGAACTGGCACGCGCGGAGCCGGCCCTGACGCAACGGTTCGCCGGCGCCGTGCGCTGGTCCGATCCGTGGTCAGTGCTCGACCCCTATGCATTGACGCAGTCCTATGTGGCGCTTTTCGAAAAGCTCGGCGGCCGTGTTGTCACCGGCGATGCCATGTCACTCGCCTCCGGCCCCAAAGGCGGCTGGCAGGTGATGACCGAGGAAGGGCCGGTCGAAGGCAAGGAGGTGGTGGTCGCGCTCGGTCCCTGGTCGGAGATGCTGACCGCCAAGCTCGGCTACGCATTCCCGCTCGGCGTCAAGCGCGGCTACCATATGCACTATTCGACCGAAGGCGGCGCCACCCTGAACAACTGGCTGCTAGACACCGAGCGCGGCTATGTCCTTGCTCCGATGAGCCGCGGCCTCAGGCTGACCACCGGCGCGGAATTTGCCGCGCGCGATGCGCCGAAGACGCCGGTGCAGCTCGAACGGGCGGAAAAGGTCGTCCGCGCCATGCTGCCGCTGGGCAAGCGCCTCGATGCGGAGCCGTGGATGGGCGCCCGCCCCTGCACACCGGACATGATGCCGGTCATCGGCGCGGCGCCGCGCCACGAAGGCATCTGGTTCGCCTTCGGCCATGCCCATCACGGCCTGACGCTCGGACCGATCACCGGCCGCGTGATCGCCGAGGCGATGGCCGGCGAGAAGCCGCTGATCGATATTTCGGCCTATCGTCCGGACCGCTTCATCAACTGATTCGGCTGGCAAGGCATCCGGGCGATCAGCTCCGGCTTGCCGATGCCCTGGCTGCCACGTCGAGAAACTGGCGCCGGCCGAGATGGCCGGCCCCATCCTGAATGTCGGCGGCGATGGCGGCCTTCAAGGCCTCGGCATCGCGCCGGCGAATTGCCTCGAGCGCTTCGGCATGGCGATCGACAAGATAGTTCTCATGCAGGTTCTCGGTCGCCTCGCGCATGAACGGGCCCAGTCGCAGCCAGGTCGATTCGATCAGCGGCAACAGCACCGCCGACGACCTGATCTCATAAAGGCAGCGATGGAAGGCGAAGTTGCGCTCGATGCCGAGTTCGATATTGCCGCTGGCATAGGCCTCATCGATTGCACCGTCCAGTTGCTGCAACCGCGCCAGTCGAAGGTAGTCGATGAAGGGAAGCGCGCGTTCGGCAGCGAGCGTTTCGAGCGCGATGCGGGCGGCGATCATCTCGTCGAACCTGTCCGGATCGATCGCCGGAACGCGCACCCGCCTGTTGTCGAGATGCTCCAGCGCCCCCTCCGCGACCAGACGATGCAGGGCCTCGCGCACCGGCATGGCGCTGACCTCCAGCATTTCGGCGATCCCGTTGATCGTCACCGGCTGTCCCGGCGGGAAACGCCCGGTCATGATGGTATGGCGCAAGCGGCGGTAGACCCACTGCTTGACCGACTCGGACGGCAACCTTGTTTCCGGCACCTGCAAGCACTCCCCTGTTCACCGGAACTCGCCGTTGCGGCCCGATTTGCGGACCGGCAGAAATAGTTCGCGGGGTCCTTGCCGGGCAACCGCCCAGCTGGCATGTTTTTGAAAATATTCTCGACATGCCCAAAAAATGACGGTTGCCATTTGATCAAATCATGCTTTGATGTGATCAAAATATTAAAGCACAGTGGGCCGAACAACAATCCGTAAAGGAGGTCGGTCCGCGATTTCAAGAACAGGCTCCGGCACAACCGGTCCTTTTCTGAAACAGGGGAACAGATGAAGTCACAGACAACTGGCGCTGCCCATGGCGGCGCCATCGCGATGCTGAGTGTCGTCAAGGATTTCGGCCATTTCCGGGCTGTCGACGACGTTACCTTGAAGATCAGGCCAAATGAGTTCTTCACTCTTCTCGGGCCGTCCGGCTGCGGCAAGACGACGCTGTTGCGCATGCTCGCCGGCTTCGAGATGCCGAGCGACGGCAAGATCCTGCTGGATGACAGCGACATCAGCGGCCTGCTGCCCAACCAGCGACCGATCAACACCGTCTTCCAGAACTATGCGCTCTTCCCGCACATGACCGTTGCGGAAAACATCGGCTTCGGACTGAAGATGCTCGGCCGCGCAAAGCCGGAAGTCGACAAGATCGTCGCCGAGATGCTGGCGCTGGTGCACCTCGAAGGACGCGGCGACAATCCCGTGACCCAGCTTTCCGGCGGCCAGCAACAGCGTGTGGCGCTCGCACGGGCGCTGGCACCGCGGCCGAAGGTGCTGCTACTCGACGAGCCGCTGTCGGCGCTCGACCTCAAGCTGCGCAAATCGATGCAGGTGGAACTGAAGCGCCTCCAGGCGGAGACCGGCATCACCTTCGTCTTCGTCACCCACGACCAGGAAGAAGCGCTCACCATGTCGGACCGGATCGCGGTCATGTCGCAGGGCAAGGTGCGCCAGGTGGGCACGGCACGCGACATCTACGACCGCCCCGCGGACCGCTTCGTCGCCGACTTCATCGGCGAGACGAACTTCCTCGACGGAGCGTTCGTCGGCAACGAGAACGGTGCCGCCGTGGTCAGGCTCAATGCCGGCGCGGTGGTCACCGCGGGTATGCCCGAGGGGCTCACTCCAAGCGGCAATGTCACCGTCGTCGTCCGCCCCGAACATGTCGCGCTTGCGGCAGCAGGCAGCGGCACCTTCGACGGAACGCTCGGCGAGATCATCTATTTCGGCACCGACACCCACTATCACGTACGGCTCGATGACGGCGCGACATTCATCATCCGCCGGCAGAACGACCGCTCCGGCGCAGCCGCGCCGCAATCGGGCGAGCGGGTCGGCGTCGTGCTCAGCGAAAACGCAGCCCAGATCGTCGGAGGCTGACCATGTCCGCAAGCGCTTCCGACGTCGGCGTCGAACGCCAGAAACAAGACATTCGCGACCGATGGCTGCTGAGCGCCCCGGCATTGCTCATCATCCTTGTCGCAGCCGCCGGGCCGCTCCTGGTCATGCTCCTCTATTCCTTCATGGCCAACGGAGACTATGGCGACGTGAAGCTGGGAGAGTTCTCGCTGGATGGATGGTTCTCGGTCTTCTTCCAGCGCGACATATTCGACGATACGCTCGGGATCGCCGACGCGCATCTTTCGATCATCTGGCGCTCGATCCAGCTATCGTTCTTCACGACCATTCTCACCGTACTGCTTGGTTTTCCGACCGCCTACTTCATCGCGACACGGCCGAGGCACACCCGCGAGGTCTGGGTCTTCCTGATCACCATTCCGTTCTGGACCAACCTTCTCATCCGGACATTCGCGATGCAGCAGGTCATCCGCAACGAGGGAATGCTGAACAACACGCTGATCTGGCTTGGCGTCATCAACGAACCGCTGCAGATCATCTACACCGACACCGCCAACCTGCTCGGGATGACCTACGTCTACCTGCCGCTGATGGTGCTCCCGCTATACGCCTCGATCGAGAAGCTCGACTTCCGGCTCGTGGAAGCCGCCTACGATCTCTACGCCAGCCGACTGCAGGTCCTGTGGCGGATCGTCACACCGATCGCCAAGCCGGGGATCATCGCGGGCTCGATCCTGGTTTTCATCCCGTCGCTCGGCGCCTACGTCATCCCGCGCGTTCTCGGCGGCGGCAAGAACATGATGCTCGGCAACCTGATCGAGATGCAGTTCGGCTCGGGCCGCAACTGGCCGCTCGGAGCCGCAATGTCGATCACCCTCATGGCGCTGGTGATGGTTGCCCTGATCGCCTATGTACGCAACGCTTCCCGCTCGGGGGCGTCCCATGTTTAGGCGGCGCTTCGACATCCGCGCCCAGACCGGTTTTGGGACGATCGCGCTGTTCACCTTCTTCGCGCTCTATCTGCCGATCGGAGCGCTCGTGGTCTACTCCTTCAACAGCGCCGAGTCGCTGTCGCAATGGGGCGGATTTTCGCTGCGCTGGTTCGTGGAAGCCTGGAACAATGCGGCCGTGCAGGACGCGGCGATCCGTTCTCTGATCATCGCCTTCTGGGCTGCGATGATGGCAACGATCGCCGCAACGATGGCAGCGATCGCCACCACCCGCACCGGGCCCTATCGCGGCCTGACCTTCAAGTATGCGCTGATCAACCAGCCTTTGATGGTCCCCGAGATCGTCACCGCGGTGGCGCTGCTGATCGTCTTCTCCCGCATCAAGGTATGGACCGGCTATTCGGGGCTCGGTTATCTGATCCTCGCCCACACCGCGTTCTGCATCCCCTTCGCCTACCTTCCCGTCCGTGCGCGGCTGGAGGGAATGGACCTGACGCTGGAGAAGGCGGCCGCCGATCTCTATGCAACGCCGTGGAAAACATTCCGCTTCATCACGATGCCGCTGCTGCGCCCCGGCATCATTGCCGGATTCATGCTGGCATTCGTCATTTCGCTCGATGACGTCGTGATCACCGAGTTCGTCAAGTCGGGCGGCCAGGATACGCTCCCGACCTACATGCTTGGCCAGTTGCGACGCGAGACGACGCCAGAGGTCAACGCCATTGCGACGGTGTTCCTGGCACTGTCCACGGCACTCGTCGTCATCTTCTTCTTCATCAGCCGGAAAAAGCGGTGAGCATACCGAAATCCTAGGAAAAAGAGAGGAACTGAAAATGAAAAGCAAATGGATGACGATGACCGCGACCGCGGCGATTGCGATGTTGACCTGCGCGAGCGCGGCGTCCGCGGCGGGCGAACTGAACATCTACAACTGGGGTGACTACACCAGCGCCGAGATGATCAAGAAGTTCGAGGAAAAGTTCGACATCAAGGTCACGATCACGGACTACGATTCGAACGATACCGCACTTGCCAAGGTTCGCGCAGGCGGCCACGGTTTCGACATCGTGGTGCCTTCGGCCAACTACGTTCCGATCTGGATCAAGGAAGGCCTTCTGGAAGAAGCCCGCCCCGACCAGATGGAGAACTTCAAGAATGTCGACCCGCGCTGGGTGGACGTCGCCTGGGACCCGGGCCGCCACTACACCACGCCCTGGCTCTGGGGCCTGACCGGCATCGGCATCAACAGCAAGGTCTACAGCGGCGACATCAACACGTCCGCGATCTTCCTTGATCCGCCGGCAGAACTGGTCGGCAAGATCAACGTCGCACCCGAAATGAACGACGTCCTCTTCGCCACCATCAAGTATTTCGGCGGCGACTGGTGCACCACCGACAAGGACGTCCTTCGCAAGGTGCGCGACAAGCTGGTCGAGGCGAAGTCGAAGTGGCTCGCCATGGACTACAGCGTCGTAGAGAAGCTCCCGGCTGGCGACTATTCGGCCGTCTACTACTGGAACGGCGCCGTCATGCGCTCCCGCGTCAAGAACCCGGACATCAAGTTCGGCTATCCGAAGGAAGGTTTCGCCTACTTCATGGACAGCGTCGCTATCCTGAAGGACGCGAAGAACAAGGAAAACGCCAAACTTTTCATGAACTTCATAATGGAACCGGAAAATGCGGCCCTGATCTCCGCGTTTGCGAAATACTCCAACGGCATCCTGGGGTCGGAGGAGTTCATGCCCGCCGAAATGAAGGGCGCGCCCGAACTGGTGGTACCGGCTGAATTCGAATCGGCAGGTGAGTTTCTGATGAGCTGCGAGCCGGATACGCAGCAGCTCTACACCAAGATCTGGACCGAGGTTCAGAAGTAATCCGCATAGCGCAGCGACGGTGGGAAGGCAGCCGCCTTCCCACTCCCCTGCAGGTCTGATGTCATGACAACGAAATTCGAAGAAAAATACGGATTTGCCCGCAAGAATGCGACCCTCGCCAACTGGCGGACCGCACCTTTCAGCCGCTGGAGCTTCCAGAACGTGCGGGAGATCGTTCCGACCGCGCAGATCGACTGCGCCGCACCTACCCGGGAAGAAGCGATTGCCGACGGCGGCCTCGTCGACATGCCGCTCGACACCGGCCTTGCCGGCGCCGGGACCATGCGAGCCTACCTCGATAAAACGCACACCGATGCCTTCGTGGTGATGAAGCGCGGCACGGTGATCGCTGAACACTATGCCGCGCATGCCGACGCCAATGCGCCGCATCTCGTCTTTTCCATCAGCAAGTCGCTGACCGCTCTTCTCTGCGGCATTCTCGAGGCGCAAGGCGCACTCGACCCGGACCAGCCGGTGACAGCCTACCTGCCGGAAGCGGCCGGAAGCGCCTATGGCGACTGCACCGTGCGCGATGTCCTCGACATGCGGGTAAGCCTCGATTTCGAGGAAGCCTATCTCGATCCCGCCAGCGCCTTTGCCCGCTACCGCCGCGCGACGCTGTGGAACCCGCAGGAACCTTCCATGCCGGTCGAGACGCTCGAGGAATTCATCCTGTCGCTGAAAAAGGCCGATCGCCCGCATCGGGGGCCCTTCTTCTATGCCTCGCCCAATTCCGATCTGCTCGGCATCCTCGTCGAGCGCGCTTCCGGACGTCGCTTCGCCGAACTGATGTCGGAACTGGTGTGGAAGCCGCTCGGTGCCCGCAATCATGCGCTGGTCACGGTCGATGGTGCCGGCAGCGCCCGCACGGCCGGCGGGATGTCGCTCACCGCCCGCGATCTCGCCCGCGTCGGTGAGATGCTTCGCTGCGGCGGCGTCGCCGAGGACCGCCAGATCGCGCCGAAGGCATGGCTCGAGGACATGCTGGCGAACGGCGACCGCGATGCCTGGAAGGCCGGTGCCAACACCAACCTGCCGAACGGCCGCTATCGCAGCCAGTGGTACCAGTCGGGCGAAGCGGATGGCGCCTTCTGCGCCATCGGTATCCATGGCCAGTGGCTCTGGGTCGATCCTCAGCACGAGACCGTCGTGGTCAAGCTTTCGTCGCAGCCCGACCCGCTCGGCGACGAGACCGGCGAGCACGACAACTTCGCCTTCTTCCGGGCGGTCTGCCGGATGCAACCATAAGAACGAAAAAGTGAGGAAGCAGCGCCAATGAGCAAGCACGCCGACATCATCATCCATAACGCGCGCGTCCTGACCATGGATGACGACAATCCGCGTGCGGAAGCACTGGCGATCGCCGGCAACCGGATCCTCGCCGTCGGCTCCAACGACGAGATCAAGGCGCTGGCGTCGGCCGAAACGAAATCGGTCGATGCGAAGGGCGGCACGGTGCTGCCGGGCTTCAACGAAGCGCACATGCACATTTTCGGCGGCTCGGTCGAGCTGTCCGAACTGTCGCTCTACAAGGTCAAGGGCTTCGATGCGCTGCGGGACGCAGTGCTGAAATATGCCGCCGCCTATCCCGAGCGCCAGCTGCTGATCGCCCAGCAGGCCGACTACACGATCATCTCCGACGACGAGCGGGTCACCCGCCATCACCTCGACCGCATCATTCCCGATCGCCCGTTCCTGATGGTCGCTCCGGACCATCATACGGCCTGGGCCAATACGGCCGCGCTGAAGGCCGGCGGCATCCTCGAGGGCCGCGACGTCGGTGTCGGCAACGAGATCGTCATGGGCGAAGACGGCCTGGCGAACGGCGAGCTTCGCGAGAGCAACGCCATCCGTCCGGTCTCGACGCTGAGTGAAACCGGTGCCCGCGAAATGCTCGGGGTCGGTACCGGCGGCGAGCCCGAGGGCATCACGCCCGAGGAGCGGGCCGGCGATATCGAGATCATCAAGCGCGGCCTCGCCTATTGCGCCTCGCTCGGCATCACCTCGCTCCAGAACATGGATGGCAATCTCTATCAGCTCGAAATGCTGGACGAGATCGAACGCACCGTCGGCCTGCCGGTGCGCGCCCGCGTGCCCTTCCACATGAAGAACTTCATGCCGCTTTCCGATCTTGAAGCAAAGGCTGCCGCCTGGCGCGAACGCTTCAACTCCGACCGGCTGCGCTCCGACTTCGTCAAGGTCTTCGCCGACGGGGTCACGGAATCCGGCACGGCGGTTTTCGTCGATGACTATTCGAACCAGCCCGGATGGCGGGGCGACCTGCTGTTTGCCGACGCGCATTTCAACGAGATCGCCGTCGCCGCCGACAAGCTCGGACTGCAGATCGCCGTCCACGCGATCGGCGACGGAGCGGTGCGACAGGTCCTGAACGGCTATGAGGCCGCCGCCTCTGCCAACGGCAAGCGCGACAGCCGTCATCGCATCGAACATATCGAGGTCGTGCATCCGGACGACATTCCCCGCTTCGCCGAACTCGGTACCGTCGCCTCGATGCAGCCGACCCATCCGCCGGGCAATGCCGGCCTGCCGCTCGAGCCCTATATTTCCAGCATCGGCGAAGAACGCTGGCCCTATGCCTTTGCATGGAAGACGCTCGTCGACACCGGCGCGAAGATCGTGTTCTCGACCGACTGGCCGGTGTCGCCGCTCGACCCGATGCACTGCATCCAGAGCGCCATGACCCGCCCGTTGTGGAAGGAGGGCCTGCCCGACCAGCGGCTGACGCTGATGGAAACGCTGGCCGCCTATACCCGCGCCGGCGCCTGGGTGGAATTCGCCGAGGACCGCAAGGGCATGCTCAAGGCTGGCTATCTCGCCGATGTCGTTGTATTGGACGGCGACGTGGAGGCCGTGCCCTTCGAGGCGTTGGCCACCATCCGCCCGGCAAAGACGATCTGCGATGGCCGCTTCACCTATGAGGCATGATATTGCAGGCGGCATGCGGGCCTGCGTTTCGCGCCTGCATGCCGCTCTGATCACCAGGGAAAAACTGCCGATGATCCGCTTTCTGATCTTTCACGGGGAACCTGCCGACCGTTAGCGTCGCTCCGACCCCTCCGCGCGCGCGAAATGCGCCGCACGCCTGACGGCGTGCCATGAACAGATCAGACAAATTGTGATAATTGGTGCCTTATGGAGATCATGGAAAAAGCGCAGGAATTCCTGCTCAACAACCCGGATATCGAAGTTCTCGAAGCCTTTGTAATCGACGTCAACGGCGTGCCGCGGGGCAAATGGATCCCGCGCGAGCGCGCCCTCGACGTCCTGACCAAGGGCATGGCAATGCCGCGCTCGGTCTATGCCCTCGATGTCTGGGGACGCGACGTCAATGCCGCCGGCCTTGCGGAGGGAACAGGCGATCCCGACGGGATCTGCTTCCCGATCCCCGATACGCTGTCGCGGATCAACTGGCTGCAACGGCCGACTGCCCAGGTGATGCTCGGGATGCAAAATCCCGACGGCAGCGGTTTTCACGGCGATCCACGGCAGATCCTCGCGCAGGTGCTCGAGCGCTTCAAGGCGCTGAAGCTGACTCCGGTCGTTGCCACCGAACTCGAATTCTACCTGATCGACCCGGTGCGTTCGGCGCTCGATCCTGTCCGGCCGCCGAACTCACGCGACGGACGCTGGCAAAGCGGCCAGACGCAGGTGCTGTCGATCTCCGAACTGCAGGACTTCGAGCATGTCTTCCACGACATCGCCAATGCCTGCCGGGCGCAGGGCGTGCTCGCCGATACGACGCTGCGCGAAAACGGCCCCGGCCAGTATGAGATCAATCTCAACCACGTTCCCGATGCGCTGAAGGCGGCCGACTACGCGGTGCTGCTGAAGCGGATCGTCAAGGGCGTTGCCCGCAAGCACGGCCTCGACGCCACCTTCATGGCCAAGCCCTACGGCACACAGGCCGGCAGCGGCATGCACGTGCATTTTTCGGTCATCGACGAATACGGCGTCAACATCTATGTCGGCAAGGACGGCCCGTCGGAAGCGCTGATGCATTCGGTCGGCGGCCTTCTGGAGAACATGGGCGAGAGCATGGCGATCTTTGCGCCGCACGCCAATTCCTACCGTCGCCTGCGCCCGAGCGAGCACGCACCGACCTATGCCTCCTGGGGGTTCGACAACCGCTCGGCCGCCGTTCGCGTCATCACCGCCAGCAAGCCGGCGACCCGCATCGAGCATCGCGTTGCCGGCGCCGACACCAACCCCTATCTGGTGCTGGCGATGATCCTCGGCGCGGCGCTCTCGGGGATGCGGGAAAAGACCAATCCCGGCGGCGCGATCACCGGCGACGATCATGCGGTGAACCACGAACCCTTGCCGACCAACTGGGACTATGCGCTGCAACGCTTTGCCAAGTCGAGCTTCGCCTATGCGACGCTCGGGGCGAAGTACCGCGCGCTCTATACCGCCTGCAAGCAGCAGGAGCTGTCGGAATTCTCGATCCGCGTCACCGACGTGGAATATGACGCCTACATCAGGACGGTGTGACATGACCGAAACCATTGCCCAGACCAACGTCAATGCCGGCCACGCGCCATCCTGGTATGCGGCTTCCGCCAACGACAAGCGGATGCGTCCGTCGCTCCTCGAGGATCTGGAGGCCGATGTCTGCGTCATCGGCGCCGGCTTCACCGGAGTTTCCGCCGCCCTGGAACTGGCCGAACGCGGCTATTCCGTCATCGTGCTGGAAGGCACGCGCATCGGCTTCGGCGCCTCGGGCCGCAATGGCGGCCAGATCGTCAACGGCTACAGCCGCGATCTCGAGACCATCGCCCGCCGCTATGGCCAGGAAAAGGCGGTCAAGCTCGGCGCCATGTCGCTCGAGGGCGGACAGATCATCCGCGACCGGGTCGCCAAGTATCACATCGCCTGCGATCTCGTCGACGGCGGCTTCTTCGCCGCCTTCACGCCGAAGCAGATCCGCGAGATGGAAGCCCACAAGGCTCACTGGGAGAAGCACGGCCATACCGGCCTCGAAATGGTCGGCAAGGACGAGGTCGGCAAGTATGTGAAGACCGATCGCTACGCCGGCGGGATGATCGACCGCTTCGGCGGCCACATCCACCCGCTGGACCTGGTGCTGGGCGAAGCCGCCGCCGTCGAAACCCTCGGCGGACGGATCTTCGAGAACTCGCGCGTGACCGACGTGGAAATGGGGGCAAGCCCGGTCGTGCGTACTGCACGCGGCTCGGTGAAGGCGAAGTATGTGCTCGTCTGCGGCAATGCCTATCTCGGCAAGCTGCTGCCGCAGATCGGCGACCGGATGATGCCGGTCTCCAGCCAGGTGATGACGACCGAGCCGCTCGATGCGGCGCTGATCGAGGAACTGCTGCCGGCCAACTACTGCGTCGAGGATGCCAACTACATCCTCGACTACTACCGCCGCACCGCCGACAACCGCCTGCTCTATGGCGGGGGCATCGGCTATGGCGGGCAGGATCCGAAGAACCTTACCGCCGTGATCCGCCCGAACATGCTGAAGACCTTCCCGCAGCTCGAGAATGCCAAGATCGAATTTGCCTGGAGCGGCAACTTCGCGCTGACGCTCAGCCGCATTCCGCACATGGGGCGGCTTTCGGACAATGTCTACTTCTCGCACGGCGACAGCGGCCACGGGGTGACGACGACCCATCTGCTCGGCAAGATCCTCGGCGAGGCGGTTGCCGGCCATGCGGAGCGCTTCGACGTCTGGAGTTCCCTGCCGAACTTCCCCTTCCCCGGCGGCAAGACCTTCCGCGTGCCGCTAACCATGCTCGGCGCCTGGTGGTACGGCATGCGCGACCGCTTGGGCATCTGACCGCAAGGAGACCGGCCATGCGCAACGTAACCGTCGCCGCAACGCAGATGCAATGCACCTGGGACATCGATGCCAACATCGCGCGCGCCGAGAATCTGGTGCGCGAGGCGGCGGGGAAAGGTGCCGAAATCATCCTGTTGCAGGAGCTTTTCGAGACGCCCTACTTCTGCCAGGACCAGCGCGCCGAGTTCTTCGACCTTGCCCGGCCGGCTGACGACAATCCGCTGATCCGGCATTTCGCCGGACTGGCGGCCGAACTCGGCGTGGTCCTGCCGGTGAGCTTCTTCGAGCGGGCCGGCAAGGCACACTTCAACAGCGTCGCGGTGATCGACGCCGACGGCACGGTGCTCGGCCTCTACCGCAAGAGCCATATCCCCGACGGGCCGGGCTACACGGAAAAGTTCTACTTCTCGCCGGGCGATACCGGCTTCCGGGTCTGGAAGACGAAGTTCGCGACCATCGGCGTCGGCATCTGCTGGGACCAGTGGTTCCCCGAAGCCGCCCGCGCCATGGCCCTTCTCGGTGCGGAGATCCTGCTCTATCCGACGGCGATCGGCTCCGAACCGCAGGAACCGACGCTCGATTCCGCCGGCCACTGGCAGCGTGCGATGCAGGGAAGTGCTGCCTCGAGCATCATGCCGCTGCTCGCCTCCAACCGCATCGGCACCGAAGCGGGCAAGGCCGGCACCGAGATCACCTTCTACGGTTGGTCCTTCATCGCCGATCCGACCGGCCTGATCGTCGCCGAGGCCGGCCGCACCGACGAGACCGTGCTGACCGCGACATTCGATCTCGACGCCATCGAAAAGCAGCGTCGGGCCTGGGGGCTCTTCCGCGACCGGCGGCCGGAACTCTACGGACCTCTCGGAACGCTCGACGGCGTGCTCTGACCGCGCTCTCGCCCGTCACGACGGCTGTCGTGAGGAGGCTTCGCTCCGGCGCATCATCAGCGGCATGAAGACCGAGAGAAACAGCAGACGCAGCACATGATGGGCGCCGACATAGGTGGCGTCCACATGCATCATCACCGCCATCGCCGCCATGGTCTCGAGGCCGCCCGGCGCAAAGGCGATCAGCACCGCGTTCAGCGGTACGCCGGTCATCCAGGCGACGGCCGCCGATGCGGCCCCGGCAAGCGCAGTCACGACCAAGGTCACCACCATGCCGGCGGCAATCGCCGTCTTGACCTCGCGGACCGCCACGCCCGAGAAGCGCGATCCGATCAGGCTGCCGAGCACCACATAAGTCGGGAGCAACAGCCAGTCGGGAACGGCGCCGGCGACCAGACCCGTGACATGAGTCGAGGCGGAGACCGCAACGCCGCCGAGCAGCAGCGCGGCGGGAAACTTCAGCTTCAGGAACAGGTATCCGACGAGGGCCGACAGCACGATCTCCGCGCCGAGAACCGCGAGCCCCATCACCGGGACATGTTCGGAAGGATCGGCCAGCGCCAGCCCGAAGACCTCGACGATCGGCGGCACCAGCAGCGTCAGCGCCAGCACCCGAACGCTCTGGATGACGCTGATCGACATCACGTCGGAGCGGGTGTCCACCCCGAGGCTCAGGATGAAGCTGAGATGACCGGGGGACGCTGCCAGCATCGCCGTCTGACTGTCATAGCGGTAGAAGCGCCTGAGGACGAAATAGGCGGCGTAGAAGATCACCACGATCGACGGGATCAGCAGCAGGAAGCTCGCGGGCCATGTCCGCGCGGCGCGCACGACTTCCGGCGAAATCGACGTCCCCATCGATATGCCGACGATGACGAAGCAGACGTTGCGCACCAGAGCGGGCATCGCGAAGTGCATTCCGGCAAAGCTCGCGATGGTGACCGCGAGTGCCGGTCCGATGAGAAAGGGCGCCGGGAACGACAGGCCATAGGCGATGGCAGCCCCGATCGCGCCGATCAGCAGCAATTGAACGGTTGCGCGCAGGTCGGTTAAAGTCATGAAATAAATTCGCTTTCTGGAAATCGGCCGACTCGCGCCCGCAGATGGCGGGCGTCCGTTTCTAGCCGATCACCAGGAAAACCGAAACTGTATTAGCGGCAATCGTCACGCCACGTAGGCGGCTGGCCGGGGCTGCTGCAAGCGCGCTTCGCGAACAAGGTCGGCCGCCTTCTCGGCGATCATGATGACCGGAGCGTTGGTGTTGCCTCCGATGAGGCGCGGCATGATCGACGCATCGACCACGCGCAAGCCCTCGACACCCCGCACCCTCAGCTCGGGATCCACCACCGAGGCCTTGTCGCTGCCCATGCGGCAGGTTCCGACTGGATGGTAGATGGTGTCGGCCCGATTGCGGATGGCTTCGCACAGGGCATCGTCCGGCAGGCCGGAGACCGGGTGGAGCTCCGAGCGGCGATGGCGGACAAGCGGCTCGGCCTCCATGATCGAGCGGGCGATCTTGGTTCCGGCCAGAAGGCACTCGAGATCGCGAGGGTCCGACAGGAAGCGCGGGTTGACTTGCGGTGCGGCCAGCGGGTCTGCGCTTTCCAGCCGCACCTCGCCGCGGGCATGCGGACGGAGCACGCAGACATGGGTGGAATAGCCGTAGCCCCAGTACAATCTGCGGGCATGGTCATCGATCATGGCGACAACAAAATGCAGCTGGATGTCGGGTCGGTCGAGGCCCGGATCGGTTCTCAGGAACGCACCGGACTCGGCAAAGGTGCTGCGCAGATGCCCCGTCCCATGCCGGCGCCACTCCCGCGCTGCGCGCATGACGTCAAGCGCGCCGTGCGGAGCGATGCCGATGAGATCGCGGTTCGACGAACGATCGGTCAGCACGAAATCGAGATGATCCTGCAGATTTGCGCCGACCTCGGGAGCATCGACCCGTACCTCGATGCCATGCGCGCGCAGATGATCCGCAGGCCCGATGCCCGCCAGCATCAACAACTGTGGCGTCTGCAGTGCCCCGCAGCAGCAGATGACTTCGCGCGAGGCCGTCACCGTGGCCGCGCGCTTGCCGACACGATAGCTGACGCCCGCCGCCCGCTTGCCGTCGAAGAGGAGGCCGGTCGCCTGCGCTCCCGTTATGACCGTCAGATTGCCGCGGCCGGAGGCCGGGTGCAGGTAGGCCGCCGCCGTCGAGCCACGCTCACCCTTGCGAGGGCCGCGCCAGAACTGGGTCACCTGGAAGAGGCCGACGCCTTCCTGGTTCTCGCCGTTGAAATCGTCAGTGCGGTTCAGCCCCTGCGACACCGCCGCCAGCGCGAAATCCTCGTTGATCGGCCGCGCCCAGCGGGCATCGGCGACCGGCAGTGGCCCACCCTGCCCGTGATAGCCATCGCTGCCACGCTCGTTGTCCTCGGCCTTGAGAAAGTAGGGCAGCACATCGTCATAGGACCAGCCGGTGCAGCCAAGTTCCGCCCATTCGTCATAGTCCGAGCGGTGGCCGCGAACATAGAGCATCGCGTTGATCGAGCTCGACCCGCCGAGCCCCCGGCCGCGTGGCTGGTAGCCGCGCCGGCCATTGAGTCCGGGTTGCGGCACGGTTGCGAAGGCCCAGTTGCCGGATGCCAGATGGCCGGGAACGATCGCGCTCGCTCCGACCGGAACCCGCATCATCAGATCGCTGCCGTCCCCCCCGGCCTCCAGCAGGCAGACACGGATCCCGGGATCTTCACTGAGACGGGCCGCCAGGACTGCACCCGCCGATCCCCCACCGACGATGACATAGTCGAACACGCGGCTCCTCCCGGCTACAGGGCACGCAACGCCCTCAAAACACGACCACTTTTCTTCCTGCTCAGTGGTATGGGATCGATCGCTGCGCCGGGCAAGAAAAACAAAGGCCCGCGACACGGCGCGGGCCTTATATTTATCTATGGTTGCATTAGAGCAACATGCTCGCCTTAAGACTGCCCCTCAAGTGGGTAGTGGCAGGCATATTTGTGGGTCTCCGTACCCTCAAGCTCCGGTGAAACGGCCCGACACTTCTCCTGCGCCTTCCAGCACCGTGGATTGAAGTGGCAGCCGGTCGGCGGATTGAGCGGCGACGGCAGTTCACCCTGCAGCCGGATGCGGTTCTTCTCCCGTTCGGGATCGGCGATCGGGGTCGCCGAAAGAAGGGCCGCCGTGTAGGGGTGCTTCGGATGGTTGAACACCTCGTCGGCGGTGCCGACTTCCACGGGCCGGCCGAGATACATCACCATCACGTCGTCGGCGATGTGACGAACAACCGACAGACCGTGCGAGATGAACAGATAGGCGAGGCCCATCTCCTTCTGCAGGTCCATCAGCAGGTTCAGCACCTGCGCCTGGATAGACAGATCGAGCGCCGAAACCGGCTCGTCGAGGACCAGCACCTTCGGCCGCAGCATCAGCGCACGCGCAATCGCGATACGCTGGCGCTGACCACCGGAGAACATGTGCGGATAACGGCCGTAATGTTCCGGGCGAAGACCGACCTTTGCCATCATCTCCTCGGCCTTGCGGCGGCGGGTGGCGGCATCGTCGTTGGTGTTGATCTTCAGTGGCTCCTCCAGGATCGTCCCGACCTTCTGGCGCGGATTGAGCGAGCCATAGGGGTTCTGGAAGACGATCTGCACCTGGCTGCGCAGGTTGCGGTCCTTGACATCGGCGGGCTTGCCGTCGATCAGCAGTTCACCGGCGCTCGGATCCTCGATCATGGTGACGAGGCGGGCAAGCGTCGACTTGCCGCAACCCGACTCCCCGACGACGGCCAGCGTGCGGCCGGAATAGAGGCTGAAGCTGACGCCGTTCAGCGCCTTCACCGTCGCGTCCGGTTTGAACATGCCGCGCTTGACGTTGTAATAGCGGGCGAGATCCCGCCCCTCGAGAACAGCGTGGCTCATGCGACGCCTCCTGCCGATGCTGACTTGGCAACACCGGGATGCCCGAGCGGCTTGCCATTCTTTAAGGGATAGTTGCAGAGCGCCCAGCCGAGGCTTGCGTCCTGGCGCTTCACGCCGCGGTCGCATTCCGGCGTCGCGAAGCTGCAGCGCGGGGCGAAGAGACAGCCGGTCGGCCGGTCATGCTGGCCGGGCACCACGCCGGCAATCGACGGCAGGCGCTCGCCCACGCCGGCGCGCTCCGGCAGGGCCGAAAGCAATGCCGCGGTATAGGGATGGTGCGGATCGCGGAACAGTTCCCGGACCGGCTGCTCCTCTACCTTCTGGCCGGCATACTGCACCTGTACGCGCTCGGCGGTTTCGGCCACCACGCCCATGTCATGGGTGATGAGCACCAGCGCCATGCCCTGCTCCTTCTGCAGGCGAACCAGCAGGTCGAGGATCTGGGCCTGGATGGTGACATCAAGCGCCGTGGTCGGTTCGTCGGCGATCAGCAGCTTCGGATTGCAGGCGAGCGCCATGGCGATCATCACGCGCTGGCTCATGCCGCCGGACATCTGGTGCGGGAAGACCGAGAGACGCTCTTCCGGTGCCGGAATGCCGACGAGCTTGAGAAGCTCGATCGAACGCTCGCGGCGCTGCTTGCGGTTCATGCCCATGTGCACCCGCAGCGTCTCGCCGAGCTGGTAGCCGACGGTGAAGCACGGGTTGAGGCTCGACATCGGCTCCTGGAAGATCATCGCCATGTCCTTGCCGATGATGTTCCGGCGCTGGCGGGCGGAGAGCTTTATCAGGTCCTTTCCGTCAAAGGCCATGCGGTCTGCGGTGATCTTCGCGGTCCAGGGCAGCAGGCCCATCAGCGCCAGCATCGACACCGACTTGCCCGAGCCGGATTCACCGACGATCGAGAGGATTTCACCCTTGTCACAGGTAAGCGAAACACCGTCGACGGCACGGAACAGGCCCGAGGCCGTCTGAAACTCGACGGTGAGATTTTGTATATCAAGAAGCGGCATCACGACCTCTTCAGCTTCGGGTCGAGCGCATCGCGAAGGCCGTCGCCCATCAGGTTGATGGCAAGAACGGTGATCAGGATCGCCAGACCGGGGAATGTAACCACCCACCAGGCGCGCTGGATGAACTCACGGGCTTCGGCAAGCATGGTGCCCCATTCCGGTGTCGGGGGCTGGGCGCCCATGCCGAGGAAGCCGAGTGCGGCGGCATCGAGGATGGCGGCAGAAAACGCCAGCGTCGCCTGCACGATCAGCGGACCGAGACAGTTCGGCAGGATGGTCTTGAACATCAGGCGCATCGTGCCCGCACCCGAAACGCGCGAGGCAACGACGTATTCCTTCTCACGCTCGGCCAGCACCGACGCACGCGTCAGGCGCACGAAATGCGGCTGGTTGACGATCGAGATCGCAATCATCGCATTGGTCAGGCCGGGACCAAGCACCGCGACCAGCACGAGCGCGAGCAGCAGCGAGGGAAAGGCCAGGATGATGTCCATCACGCGCATGATGATGATGTCGACCGAACCGCGGAAATAGCCGGCGATCAGACCGATCAGAACGCCTGCGATCACCGACAGCGTCACAACGACGAGACCGATGAACAGCGAGTAGCGCGCGCCGTAGATCAATCGCGAGAAGATGTCGCGACCGACCGCATCGGTGCCGAGCAGGAACGACGTGCTGCCGCCTTCCATCCAGAACGGTGGCAACAGCAGCTTGTCGCGGTACTGTTCGATCGGACTGTGCGGCGCGATGAGCGGCGCGAAGACGGCGATGAACAGCACCAGCAGGAAGATCGCCAGGCCGAGAACCGCGCCCTTGTTGCGTGAAAAATAGTACCAGAACTCCGCCAGGGCGGAGGGCTGACGGCCGGCTGTGGATTGTACCGTGCTCATGAACGTCTCCTAGTGGCGAATACGCGGATTGATCAGCCCGTAGAGGACATCAACCAGAAGGTTGACGAGCATGATCACAGCGGCGATCAGCAACAGACCGCCTTGTACGACCGCGTAGTCGCGCTTGAATACCGAGTCGACCATCCACTTGCCGATGCCCGGCCAGGAAAAGATCGTTTCGGTCAGAATTGCGCCTGCAAGCAGCACACCGATCTGCAGGCCGATCGTGGTGACGACCGGGATCATGGCGTTGCGCAGTGCGTGCACGCCGACGACGCGGAAGGGCTTCAGGCCCTTCGAACGGGCGGTGCGCACATAGTCTTCCCCAAGAACCTCCAGCATAGCCGAACGGGTCTGGCGGGCGATGACCGCAAGCGGAATGGTCCCGAGGACAATGGCCGGCAGGATCAGGTGGCTTACCGCCGACTTGAACGCACCCGCCTGCCCGGACAGCAAGCTGTCAATCAGCATGAAGCCGGTGACCTGCGGGAAGAAGTACATCAGCGAGATGCGCCCCGAGACCGGCGTCCAGCCGAGATAGCCGGAAAAGAAGATGATCAGCAGCAGGCCCCACCAGAAGATCGGCATCGAATAGCCGACGAGGGCGACGCCCATCACGGACTGGTCGAACCAGGTGCCGCGCTTGACGGCTGCGAACACGCCCGCGGGAATGCCGAGCACGACGGCCAGCAGGATGGCGCAGAGCGACAGTTCGAGAGTGGCCGGGAACAGCGTCAGGAATTCGCCGAGAACCGGCCGCTTGGTGACGATCGACGTGCCGAGATCCCCTTGGAAGATACTGGCGACGTAGTCGAAGTATTGCACCCACATGGGCCGGTCGAGGCCGAGGTCGTGCATGATCTGGGCGTGCCTCTCCGGCGACATCACGCGCTCGCCCGACATCAACATGACGGGATCGCCTGGAAGCAACCGAATGAAGGAGAAGGCTATGAGCGATACGCCGAGAAACGTTGGGATCAGGACTGCGAGGCGTCCGATGAAAAATCGCAACATGTTCAGGTGTCCAATGTTATTCCGGCGGTCAGGGGAACCTGACCGCCGGCCAGCCCGGCATTACCGGGCATCTTTGCATAATTTCGATTATTCTGCGATGTCAACGCCATCGAAGCGGTGGTAGCCGAGCGGATCCTGAACGTAACCCGTCACCTTCTTGCTGACCGGCATGAAGACGAGCGAGTGGTTGAGGGTAAGCCACGGGGCTTCGCGCTTGAAGACTTCCTGGGCCTGCTGGTACAGCTTGGTGCGCTCGGCGACGTCGGAGGTTACCTTGGCCTGCTTGACCAGGGTGTTGAACTCCTCGTTGCACCACTGTGCACGGTTGTTGCCACCGACGGCTTCGCAGCCGAGCAGGGTATCAAGGAAGTTGTCCGGATCGCCGTTGTCACCGGTCCAGCCGAGGATGACGGCACCATCGCGGTCCTTTTCCTTGGACTGCTTCAGGTACTCGGCCCACTCGTAGGAAACGATCTCGGCGTTGACGCCGACCTTCGCCAGATCCGACTGCATCAGTTCCGCCGCGCGGCGGGCGTTCAGCATGTACGGACGCGACACCGGCATTGCCCAGAGCTTCATGCTCAGGTCCTTGACGCCAGCGGCCTCAAGAGCCTTCTTGGCGGCTTCGGGATCATAGGTGTCGTCCTTGATGGCGTCGTTGTACGACCACATCGTCGGCGGGATCGGGTTCTTGGCGACCGAGCCCTGGCCCTGGAACACCGCGTCGACGATTGCCTGCTTGTTGATCGACTGGTTGAGCGCACGGCGGACTTCCGGCTTGTCGAACGGAGCCTGCGTCGTGTTGTAGGCGACGTAGGCGACGTTGAGGCCCGGCTGTTCCTGAACGGTCAGGTTGGGGTCTTCCTTCATGCCGGCGACATCGGCGGCATTCGGATACGGCATGATGTGGCATTCGCCGGCCTTCAGCTTCTGGGCGCGAACGGCGGCGTCGGAGGTGATCGCGAAGACGAGATCGTCGATCTTTTCCTTGCCCTTGAAGTAGCCGTCGTGAGCCTTGTAGCGGATGACGGCATCAGGCTGGTAACCGACGAAGGCGAACGGGCCGGTGCCGAGCGGCATCTGGTTCAGCTGCTGCATCTTGCCCTGGGCCGCGAGCTGGTCGGCATATTCCTTCGACATGATCGAAGCGAAGTCCATGGCGAGGTCGGCCAGGAACGGCGCTTCCGGCCGGTTCAGGGTGAACTTCACCGTCAGATCGTCAACCTTTTCGACCGACTTGATCAGTTCGGGGAAGCCCATGCCGGCGGAGTATTCCCAGGCGGCGCCTTCGACATACTTGTTCCAGGCATTGTCGCTCTTCAGCTGGCGCTCGAACGAGAAGACAACGTCGTCTGCGTTGAGGTCACGGGTCGGCGTGAAGAATTCGGTCGTCTGGAACTTTACGCCCGGACGCAGCTTGAACACATATTCCTTGCCGTCGTCGGAAATCGTCCAGCTCTCGGCCAGGCCGGGCTCGAACTCCGTGCTGCCGTGCTTGAACTCGACCAGACGGTTGTAGACCGTGCGGGAAGCGGCATCAAACGTCGTACCCGCAGTATAGAGCGCGGGATCAAACCCCTCCGGCGAACCTTCGGAGCAGTACACCAATGTCTTCGACCAGGCTGCCGTCGCCATGACCGACATCAGGGCGGTCGCAGCAAGCAGAGTTGAGATCTTTTTCATGATTTCGTTTCCCAGACCTGTTTTTGTTCTGAAAATTGCGATCTCGAGAGTTGTATTTCCGATCGCGGCGTGATGGAACGATATTTATGCCTTGAAAGCAACACATGGCGATAAAAAATTGTTGCGTCGGCCAGATTCGAAATTTTCGAACCGATTTCGCGGTGAATTGGAAATATTAGCAAGCCGAATCCCTCATTTGCGCCACATGATCGCCTCATTACGACACAATTGGCAGCGTCGCTCCACCAATATCCGGAGACAAACACAACTAGCGGTGGATGGTAGGGATTCTGGCCACAAAATATGGCCTGTACCCGGCCCATGTCCCGAAAAACAACACGTTCCGCGAAAACAAAAAAGGCGGGCGCCCGGCGCCCGCCATCTCGTTCAATCAGGTTTATGCCGGTATCAGGCTACCGGCGCAGTGATCGCCTCGCCCGGCTTTACCGGTTCGGGCAGGCCAAGCAGGAAATTGATCTGCGGACGCGCCTTGACCAGATCCTCGATCGTGTATTGGGCGAGGACGTCGAAGAACGCGTTGAGCGCCTTGCGCAGCGCCGAATTCAGCCCGCAGCTGTCGACCAGCGGACATTCCACGGCGCCATCCTCGAAGCACTCGGCCATGGCAAAGTTTTCTTCCGTTACCCTGACCACGTCAAACAGCGTGATCTCGTCGGCTGGACGGCCAAGCCTTACTCCACCGTTGCGGCCACGAACGGTTTCCACAAGTCCGGCCTTGTTGAGCGGCTGGAGGATCTTGAACAGAAAAAGATCGGAAACCCCGTAAGCCTTGGCGATCTCGGGAATACGGCTCAGATGATCCCTGTTGGCGGCACAATACATCAGCATGCGAACCGCATAGTTGGTCTGCTTGGTCAAGCGCATGCAGGTCTCCGTGAACTGGATCAGGCGGCATCGGGAACATTCAGCCCCTCAACTCACAACGTGATCGCTTCATGTGTCGAACCGGAACGCGGGCGGAAACCACTGCATGGCCTCACTCGCCCCGTCTGGCGTCTTTGCCGATATATAGTGCGCTTCTCACTTTGGAACAATTCCAAAAAATTGAAAATCACAATCATATTATCGCGAGCCCTCCCGAGCAGCATTGACTTTGGCGCGTGAAAACATGATGACGCTGATCAAGTAAAAAATGCACGATCCAAAGACGGGAGAACACTAATGTCGACGATGAAGACCTTCTTGAGTGGCCTGGCCGTTTCCGCGGCTTTTTTCGGCGCGACGGCTCCTGCCCTCGCTGATGGCGAGGTCAATATCTACTCCTATCGCCAGCCCGAGCTTATCAAGCCGGTTCTCGACGCCTTCACCAAGGAAACGGGCATCAAGACCAATGTCCTCTTCCTCGACAAGGGCCTGGTCGAGCGCATGCAGGCGGAAGGCGCGAACTCGCCGGCCGACGTGATCCTGACCGTTGACATCGGTCGCCTGATGGAAGCCAAGGACGGCGGCGTGACGCAGCCGGTCACCGGCAACGAGACCATCAACAAGGACATCCCCGCGCAGTATCACGATGCCGGCGGCAACTGGTTCGGCCTCACCACGCGCGGCCGCGTGGTCTACGCCTCGAAGGATCGCGTTGCGGAAAACGAAATCACCTATGAGGAACTCGCCGACCCGAAGTGGAAGGGCAAGATCTGCACCCGTGACGGCCAGCACTCCTACAACATCGCGCTGTTTGCCTCGATGATCGCCCATCACGGCGAGGAATACACCGAAAACTGGCTCAAGGGCCTGAAGGAAAACCTTGCCCGCAAGCCTGACGGCAACGACCGCAGCCAGGCCAAGTCGATCGCCGCCGGCGAGTGCGACCTGTCGCTCGGCAATACCTACTACGTCGGCCTGATGATGACCAACGAGAAGGAGCCGGAGCAGAAGGAATGGGCATCGGCCATCAAGGTCCTGTTCCCGAACGCCAATGATCGCGGCACGCACGTCAACATCTCCGGCATGGCAATGGCCAAGCATGCGCCGAACAAGGACAACGCCCTGAAGCTTATGGAATTCCTGGCTTCCGGCGAAGCCCAGAAGATCTATGCCGAGAAGGTGTTCGAATATCCGGTCATGCCGGGCGCGGAACCGTCCGAGATCGTCAAGTCTTTCGGCACCATCAAGCCCGACGCCCTGCCGCTCGCCGATATCGCCGCAAACCGCAAGAAGGCATCGGAACTGGTCGACAAGGTTGGCTTCAACGAAGGCCCGTCGAACTGATGAGACAGGGCGCCCCGACAGGCGCCCCCTTCCCGGCAGCTCGATAAAAAACGGAAAACCCCGCCAATGGCGGGGTTTTATCGTTTTGCGCAAGGCAAGACATCTGGGCAAGTCCTCTGGGCGAGACCCGGCGTTCTTGCGGGAACGCCGGCAGCTCAATCCTCAAGCGGCGGCCTTCTTCACGGAGGCGATTGAGAGATCGACGCCGATCCGCGCCGCCGCCATCATGTTCAGGTCTTCGCGATCGTTGAACTTGAAGCCCTTCTCAAGCAGGCGCTGGGTGAACTGCTTGTTGTAGAGAAAGCAGAAGATAATGTTCGAGATGCCGAAAGTGCAGATCGACAGCAGTATATGCAAGGCACCGATCCCGACCTCGCCCCGGAACAGCGGAACAAGACCGCCGAAGAACAGATAGGTCCAGGAGAAGCCGACGAATCCTTTCCTGATCAGGCCGTTGGATTCGTTCTTCATCATCACTTGCGTCGCCATTATGCATTCCTAATATACTGCTGCGTTATTGGGCCGTACTATCTTGGCGGCGGACAAGCGTCAATGCGGCCGGCGGTCCCCGCCGCACGAAAAACGGGCCCTCGCGGGGCCCGTTCCAGTCACCAAAATCTCAGGTGGTCATTTCATCGTCGGAATGACGAATTCGGCACCGTCCTTGATACCGGACGGCCAGCGCGAGGTCACGGTCTTGGTCTTTGTCCAGAACTTGATCGAGTCAGTGCCGTGCTGGTTGAGGTCGCCGAACGACGAGGCCTTCCAGCCGCCGAAGGAGTGGTAGGCCAGCGGCACCGGGATCGGAACGTTGATGCCGACCATGCCGATGTTGATGCGGGTGGCGAAGTCGCGGGCGGCGTCGCCGTCGCGGGTGTAGATCGCAACACCATTGCCGTATTCATGCTTCATCGGCAGCGACAGCGCTTCTTCGTAGTTCTTGGCGCGAACGACGGACAGTACCGGCCCGAAGATCTCGGTCTTGTAGATATCCATCTCGGGGGTGACGTGGTCGAACAGGCAGCCGCCGACGAAGTAGCCGTTCTCATAGCCCTGCAGCTTGAAATCGCGGCCGTCGACGACCAGTTCGGCGCCCTCTTCGATCCCGCGGTCGATCAGCCCCTTGATGCGGGCCTGGGCTTCCTTGGTGACGACGGGACCAAGGTCGGCCTTGTCGTCGGTGTAGGGACCGATGCGCAGCGCCTCGATCTTCGGCACCAGCTTCTCGACCAGTCGGTTGGCGGTTTCCTCGCCGACCGGGACGGCAACCGAGATCGCCATGCAGCGCTCGCCGGCCGAACCGTAACCGGCGCCGATCAGGGCGTTCACGGCCTGGTCCATGTCGGCATCGGGCATGATGATCATGTGGTTCTTGGCGCCGCCGAAGCACTGGGCGCGCTTGCCGTTCATCGCCGCGGTACCATAGACATAGCGGGCGATCGGCGTCGAGCCGACGAAGGAGACGGCACCGATATCCGGATCCGTGAGGATCGCGTCGACAGCGCCCTTGTCGCCGTTAACGACGTTGAGGATGCCGGCCGGCAGACCGGCTTCGATCATCAGTTCGGCGAGGCGGATCGGAACGGACGGATCTCGCTCGGAAGGCTTGAGAATGAAGGCATTGCCGCAGGCGATCGCCGGGGCGAACATCCACATCGGGATCATTGCCGGGAAGTTGAACGGAGTGATGCCTGCGCCGATGCCGACCGGCTGGCGCATGGAGTACATGTCGATCGACGGCCCTGCGCCTTCGGTGAACTCGCCCTTCTGCAGGTGCGGAATGCCGATGACGAATTCGCAGACTTCAAGACCGCGGATGATGTCGCCCTTGGCGTCTTCGATGGTCTTGCCGTGTTCGCGCGAGAGCATCTCGGCGAGTTCGTTCATGTTCTCGTTGAGCAGTTGCACGAACTTCATGAACACGCGGGCGCGGCGCTGCGGATTGGTCGCGGCCCATTCCGGCTGCACGGCCTTGGCGTTCTCGACGGCGGCGCGCAGCTCGGCATCACTGGCGAGCGCCACGACGGCCTGCACTTCGCCGGTCGCCGGGTTGTAGACGTTGCTGGTGCGTCCGCTCGTGCCGGCTACATGCTTGCCGCCGATGAAATGTCCGATTTCACGCATGGAAATCCTCCTCTGTTGTTCGTATGGCAACGACCATCGCACTACACTTTGCACAAAGCAATCGCCTGCTATAAGGAACCGTTGTGCATTTTTTATATAACGAGGCACCCTTATGAACTGGGACGACGTGCGCATGTTCCTTGCGGTGGCCCGCACCGGGCAGATCCTGGCGGCATCGAAACGGCTCGGCGTCAACCACGCCACCCTGAGCCGGCGGGTAACGGCGCTCGAGGAAGCGCTCAAGACGCAGTTGCTCGTGCGCCGCACCAATGGCTGCGAGCTGACGGCCGAAGGCGAAGTGTTCCTGGCCGCCGCGGAGCGGATGGAAACCGAGATGCTGCAGGCGCAGGCACATGTCGGGCGGATCGACACGGCGATCGCCGGCACTGTGCGCGTCGGGGCGCCCGACGGCTTCGGAGTTTCGTTCCTTGCACCGCGGCTCGGGCAGCTGACCCACCGCTATCCGGAACTGAAGATCCAGCTGGTACCGGTACCGCGGTCGTTTTCGCTGTCCCAGCGGGAGGCCGATATCGCCATCACCATCGAGCAGCCGGAACAGGGCAGGCTCGTCTCGTCCCGGCTGACAGATTACACCCTCGGCCTCTACGCCTCAAAGACCTATCTCATGCAGAAGGGACGACCGGAGACGATCGACGACCTCAAGGCTCATCGCCGCATCGGTTATGTCGAAGACTTGCTGTTTTCCGCATCGCTTAACTTTACCGGCGAGATCATGCGCAGCTGGGATGCGGCTTTCGAGATCTCGAGCGCCACCGGCCAGACCGAGGCGGTGCGGTCGGGCGCCGGCATCGGCATCCTGCACAACTACATCGCCCGGCAGTATTCGGAACTCGAGCGTATCCTGCCGGACCAGGCCATCAGGCGCTCCTACTGGACCACCTATCACGAGAGCGCCCGCGACCTGATGCGGGTGCGCACCGTCGTCGACTTCATCCAGGAGGCCGTCAGCGCCGAGCGGACGATCTTTCTCTAATGCCCCTTTACCCTGAGGGACATCAGACGAGCGGCAATTCCATATAGACGATATGAACAGCAAGCTCGAGGGGATAGTGGTTGTAGGCAGGACAGCCGCGAAAGCCCAGCGACCGGTAAAGCGCGATCGCCTCGGCGAGCCGGCTTGCGGTATCCAGGCGCACGAGTGCGTAGCCGTCCTGTCGCGCCGCGTCCAGCAGCGCCAGGCACAGCCTCCGGCCGGTGCCGCGACCATGCACGGTTTTCCGGACATATAGCCGCTTCATCTCGCAGATCGCATCGCCGATGCGGCGATAGGCAATGCAGCCGACGGCCTCGCCATCCGCACGCGCCAGCAAGGTCCGGCCGACCGGCGGCCCGTAGCTGCATTCCGGCGCCTGCAACTCTCTTTCGATCGCCTGATGGCCGAATACCTGCTTCATGAAACCGGGTTCGTCGGCATAGCGTTCACTGCACCAGTCGACATATTCGCGCACGAGCGCCGCGAAGCACTGATAGTCCTCGACGGTTGTCGCAGCGGCTATTTCTGGTTCAGAAGCCATGAAGACAGGATAGCATGAAGTCGCGATCGGCCGCGATGGCCGTCACGCCCGAAGCCCCGCGGTATTCCCGCGGGGCATCCGGTCTCGACTGATCAGGCCCAGTAGGTCGGGACGTGATAGTATTCGTAGATCCTGCGGCCGTTGTCCGGCGTCCAGCTGAAGTCCTCGCCCTCGGGATAGCTCGGCGCATTGTCGAGCTGCGCCCTGGTGACATTGGTCACGAAGCCGCCGAGGGTTTCGTCATAGGCGAGCGACGTCCATGGGAGCGGATAGTAATCATCTCCAATGCCCAGAAAGCCGCCGAAGCTGAGGACGGCATAGGCGGCCCTGCCGCTGCGCTTTTCGAGCATGATGCGCTTGATCGAGCCGATGCGCTTGCGATCCGGCCCATAGACATCGGTGCCGACCACCTTGTCGCTGGCGATAAGATCGTGGGTTTCCTTGACGGTTGCATCTTCGAACATCGTGATTTCCTCCTTGCGTTACAGAGGGGGAACGATGCCGGATACGGATGGTTCCGAGAAAAGCGCGGGGCCTCAGCCTCGCTCCCCGGCATCGCCGGTGGGCCCAGTCTCGAGCGGCGGCACCAGACCCGCCTCCATACAGGCCTTGAGGAATTTCTCGCGGCAGACGGTCGCCGAGGTTCGGCGCTCCTCGGCATGACGACAGGTCAGCAATGCCCACTGATAGTGCTGGCCGCCGATCGTCGGCCATTCGTGCTCCAGAAACATCAGCGCTTCCGTGGTGCTTGAGAACGTGCGCGGATCGCCCGTTCGCAACTGAATGGTGAGCGGGCTGCTCCAGGAAACCTCGTATACCGCCATGTCTCCCTCCCCGCGTTCCGATGACAGGTGACGCGATCCGATCATGCAACTTCAAGGGCCGCGGCGAGCTTCCACATGCCACGGACGGCCGCCGCCCTACTTCGCCTGGAACTTGATCGCCGCATGGGTGCCGTCGCAGAACGGCTTGTTGTTGGACGCGCCGCACCTGCACAGCGTCACGCGGTTGCGGATTTCGTATTCCGCGCCATCGGCCGAAACCACGGCAATGCCACCGCGTACCCAGATCGGCCCGCTGCATCCTTCCGCCGGGTCCTCGATGAAGCCGATGGAAGGCTCGAGCTCAGGCTCCACCGCCGCGTCTGTCTCCTTGTCCCAGACGACCAGACGTCCCGACGGACAGGCGTGCACCTGGCGCACGAACGTGCGGCGGATCTCGGGGTCGTCACTTTCCGCCACCTGGTTCCACACCTGGCCATTCGGGTCGCAGAACCGCGCGAACGCACACAGCTCCTCGGCATCCAGAAGCGCCAGCTGAGGGCCGTCATAGGCCTGCACCTTGTCGAGATAGGGGGCGCGATCGGCGGTCTCCGTGCCGTCGAAGCCGATCTTCGCGTGCGTGCCATCGCAGAACGGCTTGTGGCTCGAGTGACCGCAGCGACAGAGGGAGAATTTCGGCCCTGCAGACGGCAGGTCGCTTGCGATCCACTGTTGCGACAGCCCCTCGCCATCGGCGCCAATAATCTGTTCGGAAAGCGGTACTTCGCCGACGACGAGGTAGGGGCCGTTGCGCGTAACCGTGATCCGTATGTTGGCACTGCCCTTCATTGCCGGTCTCCCTTCCTGAAATCCCGGTCGCCCCGCGCCTTTTCGGCCGGACCTGAAGACGCTTCATCCCGGGCAAACCGCGGCCGTCAGGCCTATCCGCGAAGGAAGATATAGAACTCCGTTTTCCGGCAACCAGATCGGAAGACCGTTAGATCCAAATTGGGTGCGATACGCCGCCGCCACACAAATACAACCAAAACATACAGCTTTCTAAAGAGCATAATTCAAATAAAACAATTCCTATGGGGAAAGCTGCTCATATCAACGGCAGCACGTTGACGCGAAAAATACGCGTCATTAGTGTAATGACTTTGTAACATGGCAGGACTCGCGGCGGGCGTCATTTCCGTCGGGACCGAGGGTCAATGCCACGGCGATGCGACAACGAGAGTTGCCGTAGGCGTCGCGCGGAACGGGCCGAAAGGTAACGCTGCGGGGAACAGGAACCGTCGGACGGGTCAGGCCAACCAACAGGACCCTAATGATGCCATTTACCTCACCCCTTCTGCGAGCAGTTTGGAAGCAGGACAACATAGAAAATGCGTGGCGCGTCATCCAAGAGAACGCGCGAATGTCACAGTCGGAGGTCGTCCGCAAGGAAATCGGAGACTTTGCGGAGAACTCGGGCGCGAGAATTCGGTCACTTTGCCATCGCCTATCTCATGGCAAGTTCGAATTTGGGCAAGCAAGGGGCATTCCGATCCCGAAGCTGGATTTTCGTGGACGCAAAACGGGTAAGTTCCGTCCTCTTGTTTTGGCATCAGTGGAAGCTCGGATTGTCCAAAGAGCTGTCCTTAATGTCCTCTTAACGATACCCGCAATTAAGAGTTATGTGGAAACCCGTCACAGTTTCGGCGGAGTGAGGCGCACAATTGTCGAGAACAAGGGCAAGCGCGACAATCCCACTGCTGTCCCTGCAGCGATAAAAGAAGCGTTGAATGCAATAGAAAACGGTGCACAATTTTATGTGACTGCTGATATTCGTTCATTTTTCACGCGAATATCAAAGTCTCACGTTCTCACCACCATCCGATCAGCGATAAACGACGACCAGTTTGTAGACTTCGTCGCTATGGCGATCACCACCGAATTGTCCAACATGGAAGCACTGCGTGAAAAGGCCGCCGACTTCCCAATCCAGGACATCGGAGTTGCACAGGGAAATTCCCTTTCGCCACTTTTGGGCAATATCATCCTCGCTGATTTCGATCAGAGAATGAATGAAGGGGATTGCCGATGCATTCGGTATATTGATGATTTTATTATCTTAGCACCGACAGCAAAGGCTGCCAACGCGAGACTGCGAAAGGCGACAGCAATCCTAAAAACTCTTGACATGGAACTGTCACCAGAAAACTCGTCTGCAGGCGCCGTGTGCATGAAAGCTGGCTTCATTTTCTTGGGTGTCGAAGTAAAGCCAGGAATTATTCGTCCCAGTACGACTGCCCAAAAACGATTTCTTGCGTCGGTGGAACGGACATTTACGGAAAGCAAGAAGGCACTTTTCGCTGTTCAGGATGGGAAAGCCATCAACAGACCCCATACCTTTATCGGGACCCTCAAGAAGGTTGAAGGAATTATTGACGGCTGGGGAAAGCACTATTGGTTTTGTAACGACGCACCGCTGTTCCGGGAGATCGATCGAAAGGTCGATAACTTGGTTCGAGGATTCATCGGAGCATATGGAAGCGCTTGGAGAAAAGCGCAGCATAGGTCGCTGCTTGGCCTCCCAGCGCTTGAAGAGCAGGATCGCAGCCCTTTTGCATATCCGCGCACGCCTGACTCGGGCAAAAGCACCGCGATCGATGCAGGAACGATATAGAACATCTCCCGAACTTTCGATCAGACAGAATGGAAGACGAGGGACGGATCGCAACCGAATTCGGCCGTTGCAAACTGGCCAATCCAAGGAGAACGTTGTGGCGAGAGAGTGGTACGGTTGGCTGGAGTTGAACCAGCGACCTCAGGTGCCACAAACCTGCGCTCTAACCAACTGAGCTACAACCGCACATTCGACGCCCGGCGGCGTCATGGGGGTCACATACGAGGGTTCTTTCCGTTTTGCAAGCCCCTTCCGCACGAATACAAAAAAAGGCCGAAATTTCCTTCGGCCTTTCCTAAACTGCATCTCTCACGGCTGGAGAAGGCGGCTGTCCCGCGTGCCCGATCAGGCCGCCTTGAAGCTCGCCATCACCTTCTCTGCAGCGTCCTTGCCCGGCTTGGCGAGCTGTTCGGCAACCTTGCGGCTCGCTTCCTGCATCGACTTCGCCTGCTCGATTGCGGTCTCTGCCTGCTTGCGCATGAAGGCGCTCTGCACCTCGATCAATTCGGAAACCGACTTGACGCCAAGCAGCGCTTCCATGTGGGTCAGCGAGCTTTCGGCATTGGTGCGCAGCGCGTCGATCGCCTTCAGACCGATCTCGACGGTGCCGGCCTGGGCCGTTTCCATCGTTGCCTCTACGGTCTTCGTCGCTTCCTCGGCCGCCGTCTTGATCCGTGCGAAGGCATCGCGCGACTGGGCCGCGCCCTTTTCAGCGAAATCACGGAAGCTGCCGGCGAACTTGGCCGGATCGAAGGCATTCATTGCAAACACGTCATCATTCTTCTTGGTAGCCATTTCTTAGCGCTCCTTTGATAGGACCCTCTTCGAGGCGCCCCAATGATTGGATGGTAGGTATATACATGAATTTTTTGTGCACTGCAATATGCCTTGTGCGTCGCACAATTCCCACCCTCCGGCCAGCGTCCAATGTTAACCCTTTTGCCCGAAAACCCGGCAGAAAGCTGGACCCGCCCTCACTCCGACGATATTAATAAACCGTTAAATTGACTGAAGAGGTCCGGTGACCCGAACGACAGGTTCCGACATGGCTGCAGTGCAGTATCCGTTCATAGACATCGCCGTACACGAGCGCGTGCGCGAACGATTCGCCAGCGGCGAAGCAATGGTCCTGTTTTCGGCCGACGTCGACCGCGTGTTGTGGGCCAATGGCGCCGGCAGTGCCCTGTTCGGCAATGCCAGCATCTATGATTTTCTCGAGGAAGGCCCGGCGCGTGAGGACGTGACGTTCCGGCAGCTCGAGGCCTCCGCACTGCAGCTCCATTCCGTCAGCGACCGGCGCACCCTCACGATCCGCGTGGGCTCCGGGTTCCGCCGGGTCCCCGTTCAGGCGACGGTGGAGATGATCGTTGCCCCGGCAGGAGAACAGGCGGTTCTCTTTTCCGCCCCGCCGTCCGGCAGCGTCCTCGGCCGCGCCGAACGCGCCCGCCTCATGCTGGAAGGCTTCGACGACCCCGACATCCACATGGCCGTGCTCGACGAGCAGGGCGGCATCGTTGCTGCCTCGCCGCGTTTTGCCAGCCTCGAGCTTGCCCCGCGCACGGCGCGCATGCTGGTCGATGGCGTCGCACGCGAAAGCGACCGGCTGATCAAGCGGCCGATCCCGACCGGCAAGGGCTTTCTGCCGGCCGCGATCGGCAGGCTGACCGATGCACCGGCACTGCACCTGCTGTTTGCCGTCGAGACCATCATCGGCAACCTCGATCCTGTCGCCTCCTTCGAGGCGGAAGCGCCGGTCGAAGAGGCCTCCCCTGTCGAGACGCAGGAGCCAGCAGTCCCGCTACCGCCCGCAACCTTCCTGCCGACACCCGAACTCGAGGCCATTGCCGAAATCGAAGAGCTCGACGACATCGATGACTTCACCGAAGAAGTCCTCGCTGATCAGGCAGACGAGATTCTCGACCGGGCGGACGAACTGGCAGCCGATGCCGAAGCCGCCGCCGAAACAGCCGCTCATGCGAGCGACGAAGAGATGCAGCAGGCAAAACCTGCCGTGGACGTTGCCTCGATCATAAGACATGCCGGCAATTTTGCCTTCCAGCCCACCGGCCGTGCCATCCGCTTCGTGTGGAAGATCGACGCTGACGGACGCTTCCGCGAGGTTTCCGACGAATTCGCCGACGCTGTCGGGCCGCACTCGGCCGACGTCAACGGTCGCGCCTTCAGCGAGCTTGCGGCGCTCTACGACCTCGACCCGCAGGGCAAGATCGCCGATGCCCTCGGCAAGCGCGACACCTGGTCGGGCCGCACCATCTACTGGCCGGTCGAGGGCACCACGCTGAAAGTGCCGGTCGATCTCGCTGCGCTGCCGACTTATACCCGCGACCGCGAATTCGACGGTTTTCGCGGTTTCGGCATCGTCCGCATTGCCGATGCGGTGGAGGATCCGACCCAGGCCGGCCTCGCGCTCGCCGCGGGCCCGGAAGCCGAAGCGCCAGCGCTGGCCGCCGAACCGGACGCCGACGTGTCGATCGCGGATCTCGGCGAGCAACCCGCCGCGGTCCCGGATGCCGATGGCGAACAGGAAAGCGACGAAGCGATCGCTGCCGGTGTCGACGAAGAGAACATCGTCTCGGCGGATCTTCTGACAACGGTAACGCCGGGATCGCTGCTCGACCTTATCGAGGAGATCGAAGAGGAGGGTTCTGCGGAAGCAGAACCCGAACGCCTCGCCGCGCCCGCCTCCCCTGAGCCGGAAGTCGCCCTTGCGGAAAACGAAGCGAACAAGGCCATTCCGGACGAGACCGCGCCGAAGGACGAACGCCCCCCATTGCGCCTCGTCGAACAGGCGCAACCGTCTGACAAGATCGTGCCGCTGCCCGGCAGGCGCATGCCGAGCCGCGACAGCCTGACGCCCGTCGAGCAGGCCGCCTTCCGCGAAATCGCCCGGCGCCTGGAGACCTTCGGCAAGCGCACCGAACCGCCGGCTGCCGAACAACCGGCGCCCAAGGTGACGGAACCGGAGCGCCCGACAAGCTCTGCGGCAGTCACTCCCAGCACGCCCGCCCGCTCGGACAATGCCACGGAAATGCTGCACGAAACGGTGCAGTCGCTGATCCCGACCCGGCCGCGCAACAGCCTCAGCCCCGACATCATCGACCAGATGCCGGTGGCGCTGCTCGTTCACAGCGGCGACATGCTCATTCACGGCAACCCGGAGTTCCTGCGCCTGACCGGATATGCGAGCCTCGAAGAGCTGCAGCAACTCGGTGGTCTCGACGCCCTCCTGCAACGCGAAGAGCTGGCCGACAAGGCCGAGAGCTCCGGCGGCATGATGGTGGTGCGTGCCGATGACGCAGTCATCCCGGTCACGGCCCGCTTGCAGTCGATCCGCTGGGAGGAACAGGGCAGCGCCCTGATGCTGGCGCTGATGCCGGTCGAAGTGGGCATGCCCGAGACCGAGGCCGAAGACACGCCCGCGAACGTGACGGAGCAGATCAGCGACGACCGGCTGGAGGAACTCGCCAGCCTCCAGGTCGAGGTCGAGGAACTTCGGTCGATCCTCGAGACGGCGACCGACGGCGTCGTGATCATCGGCGACGACGGCGAGATCCGTGCGCTGAACCGCTCGGCCAGCGCGCTGTTCAACTACGACGCAGAGGAAACGCGCGGCAAACCCTTCGTCATGCTGTTTGCGCATGAAAGCCAGCGGGCCGTCGCCGACTATCTCAACGGCCTTGCCGGCCACGGTGTCGCCAGCGTGCTGAACGACGGCCGCGAAGTGATCGGCCGGGAATCGTCGGGCGGCTTCATTCCGCTCTTCATGACCATGGGACGACTGACGTCGTCGGCCGGTTACTGCGCGGTCATCCGCGACATAACCCAGTGGAAGCGGACGGAAGAGGAACTGCGCAACGCCAAGCGCGCCGCCGAGACCGCCAACGCCCACAAGAGCGACTTTCTTGCGCGCGTCAGCCACGAGATCCGCACGCCGCTCAACGCCATCATCGGGTTCTCCGACATGATGGCGACCGAGCGCTTCGGACCGATCGGCCATCCACGCTACATCGAATACGCCAACGACATCGGTCGCTCCGGCCGCCATGTGCTCGACATCGTCAACGACCTTCTCGACATATCGAAGATCGAGGCCGGCGAGATGGATCTCGACTTCGCCGCGGTCAGCCTCAACGACGCGATCTCGGTGGCGGTGGCCCTCGTGCAGCCGCAGGCCAACAGCCAGCGCGTGATCATTCGCACCGCGCTGTCGCAGGCGGTTCCCCAGGTGGTCGCCGACATGCGCTCGCTGAAGCAGATTGCCCTCAACGTGCTGGCCAACGCCATCCGCTTCACCCCGTCCGGCGGACAGATCGTCGTCTCCACCGCCTACGAGCCCAATGGCAGCGTGGTGCTGCGCATCCGCGACACCGGCATCGGCATGACCCGCGACGAACTGGAGCAGGCGATGAAGCCGTTCCGGCAGGTCACCACCGGATCGCGCAAGCGCGATGACGGCACCGGGCTCGGCCTGCCACTCACCAAGGCGATGGTCGATGCCAACCGGGCGAATTTCGCCATCACCTCCTCGCCCAACGAAGGCACGCTTGTCGAAATTACCTTCCCCTCGCCGCGCGTCCTTGCGAACTGAGCCGCAATTGGCGTAAACCGATGCGCTGACGAGCGCCTCGTTTTACCGGAAATGTGGCCGCTGAAGTGAGGATCAGGGCAGTGCACGCAACAACCGACGCATCGAGCCGGCAGGGCAGGATCAAGACCGCCTCGCAACGGGCCGTACTGCTGCCGGCAACCGCGATCCTGCTGTCCGCCGTCGTGCTGATGCCGATTGCCGCCATCCTCTGGATCGCCGTGACCGGTGGCAGCGAGACGTGGCAGCACCTGTTCGCCAACGTCATTCCCCGCGCCACGCTCCGCACCGTGCTGCTGCTGACCTTTACCAGCGCGATCACGGCATTCTTCGGCATATTGACCGCCTGGCTGACGGTAACCTGCGATTTCCCGTTCCGGCGCGCGCTTTCGGTGGCTCTCGTGCTTCCGCTCGCCATTCCAGCCTACCTCGCGGCTTACGCCTTCGGCGAGTTCTTCGATTTCACCGGACCGCTTCAAACCGCGGTGCGCACGGTTTTCGGTTTCAAGACGGCACGCGACTACTGGTTTCCCGATATCCGCTCGCTCGGCGGCGCCGTGTTCGTCATGAGCGCCGTGCTTTATCCCTATATCTATCTCGCGTGCCGCTCGATGTTCCTGATGCAGGGGCGCACGGCCGCTGACGTTGCACGCACCCTTGGCGCCGGGCCGTTGAAGGTCTTCGCCCGCGTCCAAATTCCGATGGCGCGACCGGCGATCATGGTCGGCCTGACGTTGGTGATGATGGAAAGCCTCAACGACATCGGCGCGGTCGAATATCTCGGCGTGCATACGCTCACCTTCTCGATCTACGATACCTGGCTCAACCGCGGCAGCCTCGGCGGCGCGGCACAGATCGCCTGCGTGATGCTGGTCTTCGTGATCGCCCTGATCTTCCTCGAGCGGGCGGCGCGCAAGCGCCAGCGCTTCTCCAGCCAGAAGACCACGGCGATGGTGCATGACATGGTGCGGTTGAAGCTTGCCGGATGGCGGAAGTGGTCGGCGGTCCTGTTCTGCCTGCTGCCGGTGGTGATCGGCTTCGTCATACCGGTACTGGTGCTAGGCCAGTACGCCATGAAGCGGTTGCCGCAGTTTCTGGAGCCGCGTCTGCTCGATGCCCTCGGCAACAGCCTGATGGTATCGACGATGACGGCCGCCGCCACGGTCATCTTCGCCTTCGTGCTTTGCTATGCCGCCCGCAGCGGCCGCTCCCCTGCCGCCGTGTCACTCGGCCGTCTTGCCTCGGTCGGCTATGGCGTGCCGGGCACGGTGCTTGCCATCGGCGTGCTGCTGCCGCTCGCCGGCATCGACAACCGCATCGACATGATCCTGCGCGAATATGCCGGGGTCTCGAGCGGCCTGCTGCTCTCGGGTACCGCCTTCGCGATCATCTATGCCTGCACGGTGCGCTTCCTGACCATGGCGGAGGGCACGATCGACGCGGGGTTCCAGAAGCTCTCCACCCATCTCGACATGGCGGCACGCACGCTGGGACGCACCAGCGCCCAGGCGCTGAGGACCGTGCTCCTGCCCAACATGCGGCCGGTGGTACTGACCGCCGCGCTGCTGGTGTTCATCGAGACGCTCAAGGAATTGTCGGCGACGATCCTGCTTCGCCCCTTCAATTTCAATACGCTGGCAACACTCGTCTATGAAGACGCCTCGCGCGCGCAGGTGGAAGATGCCTCCGTGGCGGCCATCATCATCATCATTGCCGGCTTGGTGCCCGTCGTCATAGTGTCGCGTTCGCTCGACACCGGAAAGTAAAACCGCCCACATAAAAAAAGGCAGCTTGACGCTGCCTTAAGGGATTGGATGCTGTCCAACAGGGCTCGGAACGATCAACTTCATGTTTCGGGATCCCCGAAGGATCCTCACTGGCCTTGTTCATCGGCCAGCCCCAAGTCTCGTAACCTTTGGCAAAGCTCTCTTAACAACAGGTTAGCATTTATCAAAATCCGGACGGAAGGTCCCGGGTTCACTCGTTCGTGAACCCGGTTTACCGTCCGGGCGTCAGATCTTGAGTTCGGCAAGGTCCGCGAAGAGATCCAGCGCCTCCGGATTGGCGAGCGCTTCCTTGTTCTTGACCGGCCGGCCGTGCACAACCTCACGCACCGCAAGCTCGACGATCTTGCCCGATTTCGTCCTGGGGATATCGGCGACGGCGATCACCTTGGCCGGCACGTGGCGCGGCGAGGCGCCGGTGCGGATCCGGGTCTTGATCGCCTTGACGAGATCGTCGGACAGCGTCACCCCGGCGCTCAACCGGACGAACAGCACGACGCGGACGTCGTCCTCGAAGTCCTGGCCGATGCACAGCGCCTCGGTGACTTCCGCCATCTGCTCCACCTGATTGTAGATCTCGGCTGTGCCGATGCGCACGCCGCCTGGATTGAGCGTGGCGTCAGAGCGGCCATGGATGATGATGCCGCCATGTTCCGTCCATTCGGCAAAATCGCCATGGCACCAGACATTGTCGAACCGCTCGAAATAGGCCGCCCGGTACTTGGCCCCGTCAGGATCGTTCCAGAACATCACCGGCATCGAGGGGAACGCCCTGGTACAGACCAGTTCGCCCTTTTCGCCGCGCACCGGTTCGCCGTCGTCGTTCCAGACGTCCATTGCCAGGGCGAGGCCCGGCCCCTGGATCTCGCCGCGCCACACCGGCTTCAGCGGATTGCCGAGCACGAAGCACGAGACGATGTCGGTACCGCCGGAGATCGACGCCAGCTGGATATCGTCCTTGATGCCCTCGTAGACGAAGGAGAAGCCCTCCGGCGACAGCGGCGAGCCGGTCGAGGTCATCAGCCTCAGGCTCGAAAGGTCGTGGCTCGTCTTCGGCGTCAATCCGCTCTTGCGCACCGCATCGATATACTTCGCCGAGGTCCCGAACACTGCGAACTTCTCATCCGCCGCATAGTCGAACAGCACGTTGCCGTCGGGCGCGAAGGGCGAGCCATCGAACAGGCAGAGCGTCGCGCCGACCGCCAGTCCCGAAACCAGCCAGTTCCACATCATCCAGCCGCAGGTGGTGAAATAGAAGAGCTTTTCCTCCTTCCTCAGTCCGCAATGAAGCACATGCTCCTTCAGGTGCTGCAGCAGGGTACCGCCAGCCGAGTGCACGATGCACTTCGGCACGCCCGTCGTGCCGGAGGAAAACAGGATGTAGAGCGGATGGGAGAAGGGCAGCGCCACGAACTCGATCGGTTTGTAGGCGAAGGGAGCGGTGAACTCGCTCAGCGTCGCGCCGTTCGCCACGCTCGTGGCAAGAGCTTCGGCATCGCCTGCATAGGGCACCACCACCGTCGGCACGCCGAGCCGCGCACTGACCACGCGCACCTTGTCGGCCACGTCCTGGCGCTTGCCGTTGTACCAGTAGCCGTCGCAGGTGATGAACAGCCGGGGCTCGATCTGGCCGAAACGGTCGAGAACTCCCTGTTCGCCGAAATCCGGCGAGCACGACGACCAGATGGCGCCGATCGAGGCGGCAGCCAGCATGCAGGCGATGGTTTCCGGCATGTTCGGCATCATCGCGGCGATGCGGTCGCCCTTGCCGATACCGGCGGCCCGATAGGCCTGCTGCAATTGTGATACCAGTGCCCTCAGCCGCTCCCACGACCAGCGGTCGCGCACCTTGTCCTCGCCGCGAAAGATCAGCGCATCGCCGCTGCCTTCCCCGGCAAGCAGGTTCTCGGCAAAATTCAGCTTCGCATCCGGGAAAAAGCGGGCGTCGAGCATGCGCTCGTCATGGATCAGGGCGCGCTCGCCCCGCTCGCCCTTGACCGCACAGAAATCCCACAGCGCCGTCCAGAAATCGCTGCGCTCGGCAACCGACCACGCATGAAACGCATCGTAGTCCTCGAACTTCCGGTCGAAGCGACCGGCACAATATTCCATAAACGCGTACATCGGGGTCGCCTTGCGAAACGCTTCCGACGGGACCCACAGCGGCTTGTCCATTTCCATGCCTTCCTCCGTTGATAGCAGACCATAGCATGCTGCGCTGCAATCTAAAGTGCCTGAAAGCGCCATCGCGACAGGCGAAAATTTGCATGACCCGCCGATTTCCGATAATTGGCAATTCGGCACAATCGGGGCCCAACAATACGGGATCGACACGGATTGCTTCGATGAATGCAGGCGGAAGCAGGTTCCTGAGACGGACACGACGGCTCATCGTGATGGCGGCACCTCGCCTCGCCCGTCGCGCTGCCTTTGTCGCAATCGCGATCCTGGCGGTGTTCCTGGCATTTCGCGCCGCCGCGCCACTGCTGATCTCGACCCATCTGGTGCGTTCGAATCTCGAGGACGCCGTGACCGAGTGGACCGGCCACCGCACGATCATAAAGGGCGCGCCCAGCCTCGAATTCTGGCCCGTCCCGCGGATCATCCTCAACGACGTGGTGATCGAACAATCCGCCCCTTCCGGCGCTGAAGTGGTCGGCCGCGTCGAGAGCCTTTCGGCATCGTTCAGCGTCCTCGCCGCCTGGCAGGGCGTCCCGGAATTCTACGACTTTCATTTCGTCCGGCCGGAATTCACCGTCATGCGCGACGCCTCCGGAAACCTCCACTGGAGCGATGAAGGCCTGCTCGCCAACGCCATCCGGGAGACGACGCCCGACGACAGCGGTCGCCAAAACCTTGCCAGCGACCTCGATGCCCGCATCGGCTCGGTCACTGTTGACGACGGCACGCTGATCATCAAGGATGCCGGGCGACGGGAGCCCTACCGGCTTGAGGGCATTTCCGCCGACATCGAATGGCCGCGTCTCGGCGCCGGCCTTCGGGCGCACCTGATTGCACGCATCCACGGCAGGGACGTGCGGCTCGATCTCGCCACCAGCCAGCCGCTGCTTCTGTACGCCGGCAAGAATGCCGACACCAAGGGCAGCTTCACTTCGGGCCCGCTGAACGTGAATTTCGAAGGCGTCGCCAATCTCGCCATCCCCGCTCTTGTTGCGGGCACGATCGACATCAACGCCCCCGATATTCCCGCGCTGGTGGAGTGGACCGGCTTGAAACTTCCGGCATTGTCGGCGCTGCACAGCGCCACGATGAATGCTGAGGTCGCCACGATCGACGATAATCTGCGCTTGAACAATCTCAAGTTCACCATCGACGATGCACAGGGCACCGGCGTGCTCGCCCTCGCGATGTCGCCCGCGGGCACGCCAAAGGCGACGGGAACTCTCGCCTTCGATCATCTCGACATCGGCGCATTCCTCGCCGCCTTCTCGATCCATGCGCCGACCGGCACGCTCCCTGAAAACACGATTGACACGAGTTTTCTGCGCCAGGTGCAGCTCGACCTGCGCCTCTCGGCGGCCAGCGCCGATCTCGGCCCGTTCCGGGCGGCCGACATTGGCGCGAGCGTGCTCATCAACGAGAAACAGGCGCGCTTCGACATTGCCGACAGCGCCTTCGAAGGCGGTCGCCTGTCCGGCCATCTCGTCGTTGCCGAGCAGACCTTCGATGGCCGCGGAGACCTCCAGATTTCCGTGCGTGACGCCAATCTCGGGGACATCTTCCAGCGCCTCAATCTTGTCGGCCCGCTGCCGCACGGAAACGGGTCGCTGAACCTGGCTCTGCACACCGACAAGCCGGTCTGGGCGACCGGCACTCACGACATTTCCGGCACCTTCCGCCTGTCTGCCGAAGGCGGCACGTTGCAGAACTTCGATGCGACGGCATTCCGTTCGCTGTCGACCGATGTACCGTTCTTCTATCTCAGCGCCGCCGGCAACGGTTCCTTCGCCTATACCAGTGCCGACATCGCCGCCAGCTTCGCCAATGGCGCTGCCGAACTGACGCAGACCCGCTTCGTCGGCGCCGAGCAGACGATCAGTCTCACGGGCGTCATCCCCTACGAGACCAGCAGCGTCGCCCTTGCCGGCGCGTTGCAGGCCACCGATCCGACCCAGATCGAGAGGTTTCCGCCAATCAACTTCTTCGTCGGCGGCTCGTGGCCGGACCCTGTCATTACCGCAATGCCGGTCAATTCTCCGCCGGCGCCCGCCAACTGAGCCGTGCGGACTGACGCGAGACGCGAAACGGACATCTGCCCGTCGGCATTCGCCGCCCGCCACCGCGCACGACAATCCGGACCGTCAGGTGCTTGGCGCCATCACCAGATCCGGGCCGCGTTCGGCCTCATGCTCGTCGCGCTGGCGCTGCACTTCCCGACGCTTGCTCACGATCGACGCGGTGATGACGCCGATGGCGACGAGAGCAATGAGCAGCGTACAGGCCGCATTGATCTCCGGGGTGACGCCAAGGCGCACCTGGCTGTAGATCTTCATCGGCAGGGTCGTGGCGCCCGGACCGGAGGTGAAGCTTGCGATGACGAGGTCGTCGAGCGAAAGCGTCAGCGCCAGCATCCAGCCGGAGAGCACCGCAGGCGCGATGATCGGCAGCGTCACCTGGAAGAAGGTCCGGACCGGGGTTGCCCCGAGATCCATTGCCGCTTCCTCGATGGAACGGTCGAAGGAAAGCAGGCGCGACTGCACCACCACGGTCACGAAGCACATGCTGAAGGTGATGTGCGCGAGCGTCACCGTCCAGAAGCCGCGGTCGAAACCGATGGCCACGAAAAGCAGCAGCAGCGACAGGCCGGTAATGACTTCAGGCATGACCAAGGGCGCGTAGACCATGCCGGAAAACAGTAGGCGACCGCGGAAGCGGGTGTAGCGCACCAGCGCCAGCGCTGCCATCGTCCCGAGGACGGTCGCGATCGATGCCGACAGCAGACCGACCCGAATCGTCACCCAGGCGGCATCCATCAGGCCCTGATTCTGGAAGAGCGAGACGTACCACTTGGTCGAAAAACCGGCCCACACCGTCACCAGCTTCGACTCGTTGAAGGAGAAGATCACCAGCAGCACGATCGGCAGGTAGAGGAAGGCAAAGCCGAGAACGACCGAGGCAATGTTGAAACGGGACCAGTTGTTCATGGCTACCTCCCCTGCTCGTCGGCCTTGGCCTGCGCATTCTGGAAGAACACGATGGGCACGACCAGAATGAGGAGCAGGATGGTTGCGACCGCGGCCGATACCGGCCAGTCGCGGTTTGCGTTGAATTCCGTCCACAGCGTCTTGCCGATCATCAGCGTCTGCGATCCGCCGAGCAGGTCGGGAATGACGAACTCGCCGACGGCCGGGATGAAGACCAGCATGCATCCGGCGATGACGCCGGGCAGCGACAACGGGAAGGTCACCTTCCAGAAGGCGGAAATCTGCGTGCAGCCGAGATCCTGCGCCGCCTCGATCAGCGAATTGTCCATCTTCTCCAATGCCGAATAGAGCGGCAGGACCATAAACGGCAGGTAGGAATAGACGATGCCGATATAGATCGCCCAGTTGGTGTTCATGATGATCAGCGGCTGGTCGATGACGCCGATGCCGATCAGCAACTGGTTGAGCAGGCCTTCCGGCTTCAGGATGGCGATCCAGGCGTAGACGCGGATCAGGAAGCTCGTCCAGAACGGCAGGATGACGAGCATCAGCAGCATCGGCCTGAGCGACCGTGGCGCCTGCGCCATGCCATAGGCGATCGGATAACCGATCAGCAGCGTCAGCAGCGTCGAGATCGCGGCGATCTTCAGGCTCGACAGATAGGCGTTGAGATAAAGCGGGTCGTCGAGAAGCCAGACATAGTTGTCGAGCGAGAAGCTGCGGATGTTCTCGATCCATCCCGAAAGCCCGTCACTGAGCAGGAAAACCGGCTCGTAGGGCGGCATGGCGACCGCCGTCGTCGACAGCGAAATGCGGAAGACGATGAAGAACGGCGTCAGGAAAAAGATCAGCAGCCATGCATAGGGGATGATGACGACGAGGCGATTGAAAAAGTAGGAACCCAATCTCGCCATGGCTTCAATCCTTCAGCAGAACGCCGGCATCTTCATCGAAGGAAATCCAGACTTCCTCGTCATAGGCCAACGGATCCTCGACGGACCGTGCCGCATTCAGCGACGAGGTCTTGACCACCTTGCCGTTAGCAAGGCGGACATGGAAGACAGTCATGTCACCGAGATAGCCGATATCCCAGACCACGCCGGGCGCAGCATTGACCGCCGGGTTGGCCGGGGCCGTGCGGGAAAGCCTGAGCTTTTCCGGACGAATGGCAAAACCGACCTTCGACCCTTCGGCCGGAACCGATGAGCTTGCGACACGAATTGCCGAGCCCTCGGCAACGGCGATCTCGACCACGCCGTCGCGGGCGGCAGTGACATTGCCGTCAAAAATGTTCACGTCACCGATGAAGTCGGCGACGAAGCGCGAATTCGGCGCCTCGTAGATCTCCGCCGGGGTCGCCACCTGGATGACGTTGCCATGGCTCATCACCGCGATGCGGTCGGCCATGGTCATCGCCTCTTCCTGATCGTGGGTAACGACGACGAAGGTCAGGCCGAGTTCCTGCTGCAGGTCCATCAGTTCGAACTGGGTTTCCTCGCGCAGCTTCTTGTCGAGGGCGCCGAGCGGCTCGTCGAGCAGCAGTACCTTCGGGCGCTTGGCAAGCGATCGGGCAAGTGCGACGCGCTGGCGCTGGCCGCCGGACAACTGGTGCGGCTTGCGCTTGGCAAATTTCTCGAGTTTCACGAGTTTCAGCATCTGCGCCACGCGGGCGGCGATGTCGGCCTTCGGCATGCCGTCCTGCCGAAGCCCGAAGCCGATATTGCTCTCCACCGTCATGTGCGGAAAGAGGGCATAGGACTGGAACATCATGTTGACCGGCCGCTTGTAGGGCGGAATCCCGGCAATGTTCTGGCCATCCAGGATGATCTCACCCGATGTCGGCCGCTCGAAACCGGCGAGCATGCGCAGGAGCGTGGACTTGCCGCAGCCGGAGGCGCCGAGCAGCGCGAAGAACTCGCGGTGGTAGATGTTGAGCGTGAGATCGTCGACGGCAGTGAAATCACCGAACTTCTTCGTGACATTGCGGAACGATATGAACGGTTTTGCGTCCGGATCCGTCCATGGCGCGAAGGAGCGACGGATGTTGCCGAGAGATTTCATTGCCTGTTCCCCATCTCTTTTTTGGCAGTCGAAAAGAAATTGCCCGGAAGCATCTTCCGGGCAATTCAAGCGAGCCGATTACTGGCCGGTCACAACCTTGGTCCAGGTCCGGGTGAACAGTCGCTGGGTCTTTGGGTCCAGCGTCGTGTTGGTGAACAGCTTGGAAAGCGTCGCTTCATCCGGATAGATCGTCGGATCCTTGAGGATGTCTTCCGGCAGCACTTCCTGCGACGCCTTGTTGCCGTTGGCGTAGTGGATGTAGGTCGAGGCCTTGGCGATGACATCCGGGCGCATGATGTAGTCGAGGAAGGCATGGGCTTCCTCGGGATGCGGGGCATCCGCCGGAATGGCCATCTGGTCGAACCACATCTGCGTGCCTTCCTTCGGGATCACGTAGCCGACCTCGACGCCGTTGCCGGCTTCGGCTGCGCGGTCGCGACCCTGGAAGATGTCACCGGACCAGCCGATGGCGATGCAGATGTCGCCGTTTGCGAGGCCGTTGATGAATTCCGACGAGTGGAACTTGCGCACGAACGGACGAACCTTCAGCAGCGCCTCTTCCGCCTTGGCAATGTCGGCCGGGTCATGGCTGTCCGGATTGAGGCCGAGATAGGCAAGCGTGACCGGGATGATGTCGGTCGGCGAATCCAGCATGTTGATGCCGCAGTCCTTGAGCTTTTCGGCATTGGCCGGATCGAAAAGCACGTTCCAGCTGTCGATCTCGTCAGTGCCGAGCGCTTCCTTGATCTTGGCCTTGTTGTAGCCGATGCCGATCGTGCCCCACATGTAGTTGATCGAATACTCGTTGTCGGGGTCGAACGGCTTCATGCGGTCGCTGACCATGTCCCACATGTTCTTGATGTTCGGCAGCTTCGACTTGTCGAGCTTCTGGTAGACGCCGGCCGCGATCTGGCGCTGCAGGAAGGTGTTGGTCGGCACCACGACGTCGTAGCCGGTACCGCCGGCAAGCAGCTTGGTTTCCAGAATTTCGTTGGAATCGAACACGTCATAGACGACCTTGATGCCCGTTTCCTTGGTGAAATCCTCGAGGATCGACTCGTCGATATAGTCAGACCAGTTGTAAACGTTGACGACGCGGTCGGCGGCGCTGGCAGCAAAAGAAAAGCTGCCTGCGGCGAGGATCGTGGCAGCGCCGAGTTGGAGCAGATATGCCTTCATAACTTGTTGTTCTCCTGTCCGAATTGGACCAGGCCACTTCGACCCAGCCGTTCCCTCTGCTTATTGTTTTAGGGCAGACTAGAAAGGATTTGTTGACGCCACAAGGGGGGAAATTCTGCAAATACACACAGAAATCCGCCATTTCTATTGAAAGTCGAACGCGCTCAAGCCCGTTACCATCTCGTCGAGGCCGAGAGGACGCGTAACCGGCGGCTCGGCGCGCGAAAGGCAGCCCTGGCGCTCGCAAAACCTGCATCCGGTGCCGATCGGGAGCGGCGGCATGGTCGCGGCAGCCACCGCCTGTCCGTAAACGACGTCGTCCCGATGGCCGATGTCGCAGCCGATAAGCAGCGCCGTGCGCCGCACCCTCTCGTTGAAGGCGGCCTGCGGCCCTTCGAGCGTTCGCGATATCAGCAGGAATGCGCTGCCGGCCGGCATCTCCGCGGCATCGACCAGCACCTGCCCGGGCTGGGCGAAGGCGGCATGGACGTTGAGCTTGGCGCAGCCGCCGCCGAAGCGCGCCTGGGGAAAGCCCTGGGCACCGGCGCGGCGTAGCCGGTTGCCGGCACTGTCGACCTCAAGAAGGAAGAACGGCACCCCGGCGGCACCCGGCCGCGCGAGCATCGTCAGGCGGCTGGCGGCCTGTTCATAGGAGACGTTGAAACGCGAGCGCAGCACGTCGACATCGTATTTCGCCCGCTGGGCGGCAGCCAGGAAGGCGCCGTAGGGCATCATCAGCGCATGGGCGGCATAGCGCGCAAGCTCGAAGCGGGCGATGCGGCGGGCCTCGCCGCTCGACAGCGAAAGCCCGTCGAGCTCGGCCAGGATCTCGCCGCTCAGCGCCAGCTGGCTTGCCTCCATGGCAATCTCGCGCAGCTGATCGAAAGGCGTCAGGCGTTCGGAGAGAAACAGGCGCATGGAGTGGCGATCATAGCGCCTTCGCAGGTTCGGCATGGCGTGGACCGGCAGGGCCCTGACCGCAATACCGTGCTCCTTGCGCAACCACGCCTTGAGCGCGCCGGCGAGATCGTCACCCGGAGCAAGCCTGCCGTGAAAAGCCTCGGCTGCGTCCTCGATCGCGGCATGGAAGTTCGGCCGCCGCTCCAGCTTCTCGCGCACTTCGTCGGCCGGCAGCCGCGCGCCCGAGATCGAGGGATCGTGCCCCTCCTGCGCCAGCAATTCGGCGAGATCGCTGAGGCGCCCCGCCTGCTCGCGGTAGGCACGGTAAAGCTTGAGGATGCCGTTCGCCGCATTGGGAGCCGCTTCGGCGACCTCGATCAGCTCCTGCTCGCCCGGCAGTTCGCCCGAAAGCAGCGGATCGGCGAAGACTTCGCGGAGATCGCGGACGAGCCCGCCCGCCTCGCCCTGCAATTCATCGAGATCGACCTTGTAGACGGCCGCGAGCTTCAGCAGCAGTTGCACCGTCAGCGGTCGCTGGTTGCGCTCGATGAGGTTGAGGTAGGACGGCGAGATCTCCAGCGCCTCGGCCATGGCCATCTGCGTCAATCCCAGACCATTGCGGATCCGCCGCACCTTGGGCCCGGCAAAGATCTTCTTTTCCGCCATTTGACATGCCTTTTACAAATCCGGACAGGTCCGTTGATTGACAATTTTTACAAATTTACATGACGAACCTGTCAAACGCAAGACAAGCTAACCTCTTTCAAGTCACTGATATTACGATTTTTATCGCGATATTCCGCACTGCAATGTAAATGTAGTCACATCAAATCCGGACATACATGACCGGGCAAGCAAAGTGTGATGACAAAGGGAATTCGCTATGACTGATTTTTACAAACTCGTTCCCGGCGCCCAGGAAGGCCGTTTCGACGGCATCGAGCGCCCCTATACGGCCGAGACGGTCGAGAAGCTGCGCGGTTCGGTCCAGATCAAGCACACGCTGGCTGAAAACGGCGCCGCCCGCCTGTGGAAGCTGATTCACGAGGAAGACTTCGTCAACGCGCTCGGCGCGCTTTCCGGCAACCAGGCCATGCAGATGGTCCGCGCCGGACTGAAGGCCATCTATCTCTCCGGCTGGCAGGTCGCCGCCGATGCCAATACCGCCTCGGCCATGTATCCGGACCAGTCGCTCTACCCGGCGAACGCCGCGCCCGAGCTTGCCAAGCGCATCAACCGCACCTTGCAGCGCGCCGACCAGATCGAGACCGCCGAGGGCAAGGGCCTTTCGGTCGACACCTGGTTCGCGCCGATCGTCGCTGACGCCGAAGCCGGTTTCGGCGGACCGCTCAACGCCTTCGAAATCATGAAGGCCTTCATCGAGGCAGGCGCCGCCGGCGTCCACTTCGAGGACCAGCTTGCATCGGAAAAGAAGTGCGGCCATCTGGGCGGCAAGGTCCTGATCCCGACCGCCGCGCATATCCGCAACCTGAACGCCGCCCGTCTTGCCGCCGACATCATGGGCGTGCCGACGCTCATCGTCGCCCGCACCGACGCCGAAGCCGCCAAGCTCCTGACCTCGGACATCGACGAGCGCGACCGCCCCTTCGTCGACTATGACGCCGGTCGCACGGTCGAAGGCTTCTACCAGGTGAAGAACGGCATCGAGCCCTGCATCGCCCGCGCCATCGCCTATGCGCCGCACTGCGACCTGATCTGGATGGAAACCGGCAAGCCGGACCTCGAGCAGGCACGCAAGTTCGCCGAGGCCGTGCACAAGGCACATCCGGGCAAGAAGCTGGCCTATAACTGCTCGCCGTCGTTCAACTGGAAGAAGAACCTCGACGACGCGACGATCGCCAAGTTCCAGCGCGAACTGGGGGCGATGGGCTACAAGTTCCAGTTCATCACGCTGGCCGGCTTCCATCAGCTCAACTACGGCATGTTCGAGCTGGCACGCGGCTACAAGGATCGCCAGATGGCCGCCTATTCGGAGCTGCAGGAAGCGGAATTCGCAGCCGAGGTCAACGGCTACACCGCGACCAAGCACCAGCGCGAAGTCGGCACCGGCTACTTCGATGCCGTCTCGATGGCCATCACCGGCGGACAGTCCTCGACCACCGCCATGAAGGAATCGACCGAGCACGAACAGTTCCGCCCGGCCGCCGAGTAAGCAGCATTCCCGCGCCCGCGCCTTGCCGGAACGGCGGGGCCGGGCCGGACCCGAGCCAGCAATTTCAAGAACCCCGAAAGAGGAGAAATGCCATGACACCGCAGACACGCGTTAAAGAACGAGCCGAGGAACAGGCTTCGGCCATGACCGCAGACCAGCAGGCGATGATCCGCATGGTCGCCAACGACCTGCATCGCCTCAACCAATCGGTCATGAAGGCCGTGGACGCCGGTGTCTCCGTGGAACTGGTGCGTTCGGCCCGCCACCATGGCGGTGACGGGAACTGGGGCGACCTGCTGATCCCGGTCATCCTGACCCAGAGCCAGGCCGTCGCCTGACGATCATTTTTCCTCACGACGCGGACTGACCTTGCCGCCCGTGACCAGCCCGGCGCTTCTCGCGCCGGGTTTTTTCGTTCGGAGCACTACAGTAAATGGAGCGCTCCAAAGTCCGCCCCGGTTAGGCCGGCATCAACGAGCACCAGGCGGCGGTCGCGGCTACACAGAGCGCAAAGAGGCGCCACGCCAGCGCGACGCGAGCGTCCCGGGCGGCAGCAATGGCGATGGCACGGCGGGATTTGTGGTTCATCTCTCAGTGATCCTCGACCAGCGTTGAAATCACCTTGACGGCCACGGGCTGGAGCCTTGGGTGCGACCCGCCGCCCGCGGAAATTCCAGGCACCCCAACGATGCGCCTGCCCCGTTAACAAGTCCTGAATGCGGGGCGTGACCGAAGCGACTTAGACCGCTTCGCCGGCGGCATAGCCCGAAGACCAGGCCCACTGGAAATTGTAGCCACCCAGCCAGCCGGTGACGTCGACGCATTCGCCGATGAAGAAGAGCCCGGGGACCGCCTTCGCCTGCATGGTCTTCGAATCGATCGCCGCCGTATCGATGCCGCCGAGGGTGACCTCGGCCGTGCGATAGCCTTCCGAGCCCGCCGGGCGAATGATCCAGTTCTGGATCGCCGCGACGATCTTCGCCAGCACCTTGTCGGACATGTCGGCGAGCGGACCGGCAAAGCCATGCGTCTCCACCAAGTATTGTGCGAGCCGCTTCGGCAGGTGCTCGGCGAGCACCGTCTGGACGGCCTGCCGGCCATTGTGCTGGCGCGCCTTCTTCAAGACCGCGAGAAAGTCGATGTCCGGCTCGATGACCAGGGTTATGTCGTCGCCCTCGCGCCAGTAGGAGGAGATCTGCAGGATCGCCGGGCCGCTCAGGCCGCGGTGCGTGAACAGCAGCGCCTCGCGGAAGGCGGTCTTGCCGTGGCGCACTTCCGCCGGCACCGAAATGCCTGACAGCGGCGCCAGCCGCTCGAGTTGCGCCGGATCGAGCGTCAACGGCACCAGGCCCGGCCGCGGCTCGACGATCGGCAGGCCGAACTGCTCGGCAATCCGATAGGCAAACCCGGTCGCCCCCATCTTCGGGATCGACTTGCCGCCGGTCGCGATCACCAGTGAATGCGCGGCGATCGTCCCGGCTTCCGTGCGGACGACGAAGCCGTCTCCCGTCTGCTCGACGCCCTCGATCTGCTGCCCCAGCCGCAGTTTCACGCCCGCCGCCCGCATCTCGTCGAGCAGCATGCGGATGATGTCCTTGGCGCTGACATCGCAGAACAGTTGGCCGAGGGTCTTCTCATGCCAGGCGATGCCGTGGCGCTCGACCATGGCGATGAAATCCCGCGCCGTGAAGCGGGCGAGCGCCGACTTGCAGAAATGCGGATTGGCCGAAAGGAAGCTCTTCGGCCCCGCATGGATATTGGTGAAATTGCAACGGCCGCCGCCGGAGATCCGGATCTTTTCACCCGGCGCCCTGGCATGGTCGAGCACGATCACCGAACGGCCGCGCTGGCCAGCCCTGATCGCGCACATCATCCCTGCAGCACCCGCGCCGATAACAATTACATCGATTTTTTCCGCCACACCCGGCTCCTAGACGTTTCGCGCCCTGTCTTTTTTTAGTGAAGAACGAAAGTCAACCGCCCCCCTCGCCAATTGATAAAGTCCGGTTATGATGCCGCACATATTCAACGACAAACTGGTGAGACATGCCCTCAAAGAGAACGATGCTCAAACCCAAGGCAGCAAAGACGGCGTATGTCCCTCCATCCCCCCAGCCCGAACGCGGCGTCAAGTCGTGGCGCGAAGCAGCGCAATGGCTGCGCGCCCGCGGCATCGAAGACATCGAATGCATCACCCCCGACCTCGCCGGCGTGCCGCGCGGCAAGATGATGCCGACTTCGAAATTCACCTCGAACACATCGCTGGCGCTGCCTTCGGCGATCTATCGCCATACGATTTCCGGCGAGTATCCCGACGAGACCGAGAGCTTCCGCTACGAGCCGCGCGACAGCGACCTGAAGCTGGTTCCCGACCTTTCGACGCTTTCGGTCGTGCCGTGGGAAACCGACCCGACCGCCCAGGTGATCTGCGACGTCGTCAATGCCACCGGCGGCGAAGTGCTCTATACCCCGCGTGCCGCGCTGAAGCGCATCGTGTCGCTCTATAACGATCGCGGCTGGAAGCCGGTGGTGGCGCCGGAGATCGAATTCTACCTCGTCGCCAAGAACGACGACCCGGATTACCCGCTGCACCCGCCGAAGGGGCGCTCGGGCCGGTCGATTGTCGGCGGACAGAGCTACTCGATCGCCGGCATCAACGAGTTCGACGAGCTGATCGACGACATCTACCACTTCTCCGAAAAGCAGGGTCTCGAGATCGACACGCTGATCCACGAGGAAGGCCCGGCGCAGCTCGAGATCAACCTGCGCCACGGCGATCCGGTGGAGCTTGCCGACCAGGTCTTCCTGTTCAAGCGCACCATCCGCGAGGCAGCGTTGAAGCATGGCATCTACGCCACCTTCATGGCCAAGCCGATGCAGGGCCAGGCAGGCTCGGCCATGCACATCCACCAGTCGGTCGTCGATGTCGTCACCGGCAAGAACATCTTCACCAAGCCGGACGGCTCGCCTTCCAGTGAGTTCTTCCACTTCATCGGCGGCATGCAGAAATACGTGCCGGGCGCGCTGGTGATGATGGCGCCCTACGTCAATTCCTATCGTCGCCTGACCCCCGACATGGCCTGCCCGGTCAATACCGCATGGGGCTACGACAACCGCACCACGGCGTTCCGCGTTCCGGTCTCGGAGCCTGCGGCACGGCGCGTCGAGAACCGGCTGCCGAGCTCCGACGCCAACCCCTATCTGGCACTGGCAGGTTCGCTTGCCGCCGGGCTGCTCGGCATCATCAATGCCGTCGAACCGACGGCACCGACCGAGGATTCGGCCAACGAGGGATCGATCGAGCTGCCGCGCGGCCTGCTGGAGGCGGTGGCGCTGCTTGAAAACGAGGCGGAGTTCACCAAGGTGTTCGATCCGGAGTTCATCGGCATCTATGCCGGCGTGAAGCGTGGCGAGTTCGAGACCTTCATGGAAGTGATCAGTCCATGGGAGCGGGAATTTCTGCTTCTCAACGTGTGACGGAGACTTCTCATGTGGCAAAGCCCAATCGCACCGGGGATCTCCTGGTATCAGGCAAGCGTGGGCGAACGGCCCGGCTATCCGGCGCTCGACGGTTCAAGATCGGTGGACGTCGCCATTGTCGGCGGCGGCTTCACCGGCCTGCAGGCCGCTTACAACCTCGCGCGTGCCGGAGTGTCGGTGGCGCTGATCGAGGCCGCCCGCTTCGGTGACGGTGCTTCTGGCCGCAATGGCGGCCAATTCGGGACCGGGCAGCGCTCCGAGCCGGAGGAACTTGAAGAGAAGATCGGATACGAGCGCTCCCGGGCGCTGTTCGATCTCGCCGAGGACGCCAAGCGCTATGTACTCGATTTTGCCGCGGCCAATGCAATCGACATGGATTACATTCCGGGGCTGATGAACGTCGCCCACAAGCCGGGGCATGAAGCCTACTACCGGGCTCACGCCGAAATCGCCGCCGCGCGCTACAACTATCCGCACATGACGTTCATGGACAAGGCGGAGACCGCCGATCGCATGGGCTCCAGCCGCTACTATTGCGGCGTGCGCGATACCGGAACCGGCCATATCCACCCGCTGAAGCTGGTGGTCGGGCTCGCTCGCGCGGCAAGCGCGGCGGGCGCGCAGATATTCGAAATGACCAAGGCCACCGGCATCCGGCAGGCGGGCGGCAAGACCCATGTCGACACGCCGTTCGGGACCCTGACCGCCGATCGTGTGCTTCTGGCGTGCAATGCCTATATCGGCGACCTGGAACCGGTCACGGCGGCCCATGTCATGCCGATCCGCTCCTTCATCGGCGCCACGGTGCCGCTCGACAGCTTTCCGGAGATCATTCCCGGCAACGAGGCGGTCGCCGATTCCCGTTTCGTCGTGCGCTATTTCCGCAAGTCGAAGGACGGCCGGCTGCTGTTCGGCGGCCGCGAGGCATATACCGCCGACAATCCGCGGGACATTTCCATCCACATCCGCCGCCAGATCGCCGAGATCTACCCGGCGCTGAAGGACATCGAAATCACCCATGCCTGGGGCGGCTCGGTCGGCATCACCCTGCCGCGCCAGCCCTTCGTGCGCGAGGTCATGCCCGGCGTCACGACCATAGGCGGCTATTCCGGGCACGGGGTGATGCTGTCGAACTACTGCGGCAAGCTTTTCGCCGACGAGATCATCGGCAACTCCGCCCAACTCGACAATTTCCGGGCGCTCGACGTCCCGCCGTTCCCCGGCGGGCCGAAGCTGCGCGCGCCTCTGCTGTTCCTCGCGCTGACCTGGTACGCACTTCGGGACCGGTTCTGACCGGTCCTGAACGCGACATTTTCTTGCCCCCTGCTCTGGCCTTTTTAAATCGATTAGATTAAAACAACTCTCAACCGATACTGATTGAGAGAAGCCTCATGAGCAGCCAGATCATTCCTGTCGACCCCTTCGATTGCATCGTCTTCGGGGGAACCGGCGACCTCGCCGAGCGCAAGCTCCTTCCGGCGCTTTATCACCGTCAGATCGAGGGGCAGTTCACCGAACCGACACGTATCATCGGTGCGTCGCGCGCGTCGCTGACCGACGACGAGTACCGGACATTCGCCCGGAATGCGCTGAAGCAGTATCTCAAGCCCGGCGAATACGACGAGAAGGAAGTCGAGCGTTTCCTGGCCCGCCTGTTCTATGTTGCCGTCGATGCCAAGTCCGAGCTCGGCTGGGAAGACCTCAAGAAACTGCTGGAACCGGGCAAGGACCGCATCCGCGCCTTCTATCTGGCCGTCGGCCCGGCAATCTTCGGCGACATCGCCCAGAAGATCCGTGACCACAAGCTCAATACCAGCAAGACCCGCATCGTCGTCGAAAAGCCGATCGGCCGCGACCTTGCCTCCGCGCTGGAGCTCAACGACACGATCGGCAAGGTCTTCCACGAAGACCAGATATTCCGTATCGACCACTATCTCGGCAAGGAAACAGTGCAGAACCTGATGGCGCTGCGCTTCGCCAATGCGCTCTACGAGCCGCTGTGGAATTCGGCGCATATCGACCATGTGCAGATCACCGTCGCTGAATCCGTCGGCCTCGAGGGGCGCGCCGGATACTACGACAAGGCAGGCGCGTTGCGCGACATGGTGCAGAACCATATCTTGCAGCTGCTCTGCCTCGTGGCGATGGAGGCTCCCTCCTCGCTCGATGCCGAGGCGGTGCGCGACGAGAAGCTCAAGGTCCTGCGCGCCCTCAAGCCGATTGACGCGTCCAATGTCGAAAGGCTGACCGTGCGCGGTCAGTACCGTGCCGGGGCTTCTTCCGGCGGCCCGGTCAAGGGCTATCTCGAGGAACTCGACGGCGGCGTTTCCAACACCGAGACCTTCGTCGCCATCAAGGCGGAAATCGGCAACTGGCGCTGGGCCGGGGTTCCCTTCTATCTCAGGACCGGCAAGCGGCTTTCGAGCCGTGTCTCGGAGATCGTCATCACCTTCAAGCCGATCCCCTACTCGATCTTCGACGAGGCAGCCGGACGCATCTCCGCCAACCAGCTGGTGATCCGCCTGCAGCCTGACGAAGGCGTCAAGCAGTGGCTGATGATCAAGGATCCGGGTCCGGGCGGCATGCGCCTTCGCCAGATCTCGCTCGACATGAGCTTTGCCCAGGCCTTCGACGTGCGCAATCCCGATGCCTACGAACGGCTGCTAACCGACATCGTGCGCTCCAACCAGACACTGTTCATGCGCCGCGACGAAGTGGAGGCCGCGTGGCACTGGATCGACCCGATCCTCAAGGCCTGGGACGTGACCGGCCAGCAGGTCCAGGGCTACACTTCGGGAACCTGGGGACCGAGCCAGGCGATCGCGCTGATCGAGCGCGACGGCCGCACGTGGCACGAGACGGACTGAGGAACGATCATGGCGTCGACATTGCACACATTTGCCGATGGCGCGACACTAGCCAACCGGCTGGCCGCACGCGTCGCCGAAGCTCTCGCCGCAGCGATTGCAACGCGTGGCAGCGCGGCCATGGCCGTTTCCGGCGGCTCGACACCGAAGGCCTTCTTCCAGGCACTGTCGAAGCGTCCGCTCGACTGGGACAAGGTGACAATCACCCTGGTCGACGAGCGTTTCGTTCCGGCGGACGACCCCCGTTCCAACCATCTGCTGGTTGCCGCCAACCTGCTGCAGAACGATGCCGCACAGGCACGCTTCCTGCCCCTCTATCACCCGGCCAGCACCGTCGAAGATGCCGCCGCGATCGCCACTGCGGCGGTCCGGGACATCGGCAACCCCTTCGATGTCGTGATCCTCGGCATGGGCAATGACGGCCACACGGCATCCTTCTTTCCCGATGGCGACAATCTCGCCCGCGCGCTCGACCCGGCGACGCCGCGCGGCGTGATGACCATGGAAGCGCAAGGCGCCGGCGAACCGCGGCTGACCTTCACCTTTTCGAGCTTGCGGGACGCCCGCCTGCTGGTGCTGCACATCGAGGGCGACGGCAAGAAGGCCGTACTGGAAAAGGCGGAGCAGGCCGGTCCCGAGACCGACATGCCGATCAGGGCGGTGCTTCGGCGCGCCGCTTCGCCGGTGGAAATCTACTGGGCGCCCTGAGGCAGGCCCGCCCCTGACACTGCAAGAGACAGGAAAAGAACCATGTCTGCTGACTCACGCATTGCCGCGATCACCGCGCGCATCGTCGAACGTTCGAAGCCCACCCGCGAGCGCTATCTCGAGCATGTCCGCGCCGCCATCGCCAAGGGACCGCACCGCGCCGTTCTCTCCTGCGGCAACCTGGCCCATGGCTTTGCCGCCTGTTCCCCCGCCGACAAGGCAGCGCTTTCCGGCGACCGTTTGCCCAACCTCGGGATCGTCACGTCCTACAACGACATGCTCTCGGCCCACCAGCCGTTCGAAACCTACCCGGCGATCATTCGCCAGGCCGCACACGAGGCCGGCGGCATCGCCCAGGTCGCCGGCGGCGTTCCCGCCATGTGCGACGGCGTCACACAGGGCCAGCCGGGCATGGAGCTGTCGTTGTTTTCGCGCGATCTCATCGCCATGGCCGCCGCCGTCGGCCTGTCGCACAACATGTTCGATGCCGCGGTCTTTCTCGGGGTCTGCGACAAGATCGTGCCGGGCCTGACGATCGCGGCGCTGACCTTCGGCCACCTGCCGGCGGTGTTCATCCCCGCCGGCCCGATGACAACAGGCCTTCCGAACGACGAGAAATCCAGGATCCGCCAGCTCTATGCCGAGGGCAAGGTCGGCCGGGACGAACTGCTGGAGGCAGAGTCGAAGTCCTATCACGGCCCCGGCACCTGCACCTTCTACGGCACCGCCAATTCCAACCAGATGCTGATGGAGATCATGGGCTTCCACATGCCGGGCGCATCCTTCATCAACCCCGGCACGCCGCTGCGCGAGGCGCTGACCCGCGAGGCGACGAAGCGGGCGCTTGCCATCACCGCTCTGGGCAACGAATTCACGCCCGCCGGCGAGATGATCGACGAACGCTCGATCGTCAACGGCGTCGTCGGCCTGCATGCCACCGGCGGTTCGACCAATCACACCCTGCACCTCGTCGCCATGGCGAGGGCAGCCGGCATCCAGCTTACCTGGCAGGATATCTCCGAACTGTCCGATGTGGTGCCGCTGCTGGCCCGCGTCTATCCGAACGGGCTTGCCGACGTGAACCACTTTCACGCGGCCGGCGGCATGGGCTTCCTCATCAAGCAGCTGCTGCGTGAGGGCCTGCTGCACGACGACGTACGCACCGTCTTCGGACAGGGGCTGGAGGCCTACACCATCGAGCCGAAGCTCGCGGAGAACGGCGCGGTGATGCGCGAGGCGGCGGCCGACGAGAGCGGCGACCCCAAGGTATTGACCACCATCGACCGGCCGTTCCAGCCGAATGGCGGCCTCAAAATGCTGGAAGGCAATATCGGCAGCGCCGTGATCAAGATTTCTGCCGTCAAGCCGGATCGCCACGTGATCGAGGCGCCGGCACTCGTCTTCCACGATCAGCACGAACTGCAGGCGGCCTTCAAGGAAGGCAAGCTCGAGCGCGATTTCGTTGCCGTCGTCCGCTTCCAGGGCCCGCGCGCCAATGGCATGCCGGAACTCCATCGCCTGACGCCTGTACTCGGCGTGCTTCAGGACCGCGGCTTTCGGGTGGCATTGCTGACGGACGGACGCATGTCCGGCGCATCCGGCAAGGTGCCGGCGGCGATTCACGTCACGCCCGAGGCCGTCGACGGCGGCCCTATCGCACGCATCCGCGACGGCGACATGATCCGCATCGACGCCGAAGCGGGAACGATCGAAGTGCTGGTGGGGGCCGATGAATTATTCCGTCGCCCACCGGCAACGGCGGATTTGACCGCCAACGAGTTCGGGCTTGGCCGCGAGCTGTTCAGCGCATTCCGCCGCATCGCCGGACCGGCGGATCAGGGCGCGAGCGTGCTGTATTGAGATCAAATCGAAAAGGGGCAGCCTTCGCGCGCCCCTTTTCATTTCAGGCCGCTCACACCGACCGGGTGATGCCGCCGTCGACGCGGATATTCTGCCCGGTGATGTAACCGGCGCCCGGTGACGCGAGAAACGCGATCGTCGCGGCGATTTCCTCGGTGTGCCCGTAGCGCTGCATCGGTATGCGCTGGCGGCGGTCCTCGGTCTCGGGGAGGCTGTCGATGAACCCCGGCAGCACGTTGTTCATGCGCACGTTGTCGGCCGCATACCTGTCGGCGAACAGCTTGGTGAAAGAAGCAAGTCCGGCGCGGAAGACCCCGGAGGTCGGGAACAGCGGATCAGGCTCGAAGGTCGCAAAGGTCGAGATGTTGATGATCACCCCCGACTTCTGTTGCTGCATGATCGGCGTCACCAGTCGCGTCGGCCGGATCACGTTCATCAGATAGACGGCGAGACCGGTGTGCCACTGCTCGTCGGGCAGTTCGAGGATCGGGGCGCGGGGACCATGGGCGCCGCTGTTGACCAGCACATCGACGCGGCCCCACTTCTCCATGGTCTCATCGACAAGCCGCTTCAGGTCGTCATTGGACTGGTTCGAACCGGTGACGCCAAAACCGCCAAGTTCCCCGGCCAGGGCCTCGCCCTTGCCCGAGGAGGACAGGATTGCCACCTTGAAGCCGTCGGCAGCCAGACGGCGAGCCGCGCCGGCTCCCATGCCGCTTCCGCCGGCTGTCACGATCGCCACTTTTTCTACAGTCATTTCGCTTCCTTTCAGGGTCCGGCACCGGGCATTCCGTTTGCCGCTGGATTTCTGCTGATGCTAGCATCAGAATAGCTTGCACTCGAACCAGATCGTCTGCCATCACCCTGTAGAAAAACTATCGCATGAACGAGAAATCCCGCCGTCTGCCGCCGCTCAACGGCCTGCGCAGCTTCGAAGTTGCCGCCCGGCACTCGAGCTTTCGCGCCGCCGCTGACGAACTTGGCGTGACGCAGGGTGCCGTGGCCCAGCAGGTGCGCGGCCTGGAAGCCGAGCTCGGGTTGAAACTCTTCGAGAGATTGCCGCGAAGGCTGGAGCTCACGAACGAGGGGCGCAGCTATGTCGCCGGCATTCGCCGCGCCTTCGAACTGATCGCCGATGCCACCGCGGCGCTCAGACCCGAACCGTTGTGGATGACCATCAGCGTCACCCCCACCTTTGCCTCGAAATGGCTGGTCCCGCGGCTGCCTGCCTTCCTTGCCGCCCATCCGATGCTCGACCTGAGAATCCAGGCAAGCGAGAGCCTGTCCAACTTCCAGTCCGATGCTGTCGATATCGCGGTGCGCCAGGGCCAGCCACCATTCGGACCGGGACTGACCGCTGACCTGCTGTTCCCGCAGGAGGTGGTGGCCGTGTGTGCTCCGAGCCTCGTCGGCGGCACGGCGCTGCCATTGGCTGCGAACGCCGTCGACGGTTTCGTGCTGCTGCACGACACGCATAATCTCTGGCCGCAATTCATCGACGCGCTCGGCACCGGACCGACCGCGGCACCGAAGGGAATTCGCTTCAACCAGACATCGCTCGCCATCGACGCGGCGATCGCCGGCCAGGGGCTGGCGCTGGCAAGCCGGTTCCTCGTCGCCCACGACATCGCCGCAGGGCGGCTGGTCCAGCCGTTCGACCGCAGCCTGCGCGGCGCCAGCGACTTCTATATCGTCGCGCCGCGAAAGCAGCGCCATCCCGAGGCGACGGCCACGATCCGGGACTGGCTGCTTGCCGAGCGCTCCCTGCCCCCTCAGTGAAACGCCAACCGAACAGCCGTGGCACAGCCAAAGTCCCCGGTTGTGAGATCTCGCCTGTAAAGTAGGCTATAGTCACGCAGCGCAGCATTCCGCCGACGACAGCGATAGCGGGTCTCCATCGGCACCTGTTGCGGCAACGGTTCCGCTTGAAGATGCAGATGGTTCAACCATGACACGCGCGCAGTTCGTGGGCGTCATTCTCGGTTTGCTGATCGTGGCGGCGCTGACGGCCCTGCGCGCGATCGATCCGCCGTTGCTGAAACAGGCCCGCGACGTGACTTTCGACGAGTACCAGCGCCTGGCGCCGCGACACTTCGAAGCCATGCCGGTGAGGATCGTCGACATCGATGAAGCGTCACTGCGCGAGCTCGGCCAATGGCCATGGCCGCGAGACCGCCTTGCCGTTCTGGTCGACCGCCTGTCGCAGATGGGTGCGGCGGCGATCGCCTTCGACGTGCTTTTTGCCGAGCCCGACCGGCTGTCGCCGCGCAGTGTCGTTCGCGACGTCCCCGGCATCGATCCCGCCCTGCTTGGCCGATTGCCGGACAACGACGAGATCTTCGCCCGGTCGATCGCGGACCGGCCGGTCATTCTCGGCTTCGGGCTTTCCAACGCGGGAGATTACCGGCCGCCTGTCAAAGCCGGCTTCGCCTATACCGGAGAAAGTCCGGCCGGAGCGCCGCCGCGCATCATGGCGGCGACGCCGCTGCGTCCTCAACTGGAGCAGAACGCCGCCGGCATCGGTCACATCAGCCTCGATCCCGGTGAATCCGCGGCGGTCGTGCGCACAGTCCCGCTTTTCCTCAGCGATGGCACCCAGCTCTATCCCAATCTGGCAATCGAAGCGCTGCGCGTGGCGCAGGGCGCGTCCACCTATGTGCTGGCCGGCGCCCCCGACGTGCCTGATACCCTGACCCTGGCGAAGATCGGCGAATTCGTCGTTCCCGTGACCGCGCACGGCGAGCTTTGGCTCTATGTCAGCCCCGACCGGGCGGAACGCTACGTCTCGGCGAAGGACGTGCTGGCGGCCGCCGGCCCTTCTGCCGAAACCCGTGCTGCCATCGAGGGCGCCATCATATTCGTCGGGACCTCGGCCGCCGGGCTGCAGGACATCCGCACCAACGCCCTCGGCCAGAACGTGCCGGGCGTTTCACTGCATGCGCAAACCGTCGAACAGATCCTTTCCGGCCGCTTTCTCTCCCGTCCCGACTGGGCGAACGGGCTCGAGATCCTGCTGATCGCCTTGACCGGCACAGCGGTCGTACTCGCCTCGACCTTTCTCAGCCCCGTGATCGCACTCGCCTGCGGACTGGCGATCTCGGCGCTGATCCTTGCCGGATCATGGGCAGCCTTCCTCATGGCCGGGTTGCTGATCGATCCGCTGGCGCCGATCGTTGCCGGATCGATCACGCATTTCGCGGCGACCGCCTATCGCTTCCTCGTCACCGACAAGGAGCGCCGCGAAGTCCGCCGCGCATTCGGGCAGTATCTTTCGCCGTCGCTGCTCTATCGCATCGAGCACACGCACGACGCCCTGCGCCTCGGCGGTGACGATCGGGAACTGACGGTGATGTTCGTCGATGTCAGGAGTTTCACGGAGATCAGCGAGCGGCTGGAACCGGCCGCGGTCGTCGGTTTTCTCAACACTCTTCTCGATGCGCTGAGCCGCCATATCATTGCCAGCGAAGGCACGCTCGACAAGTTCATCGGCGATTCGATCATGGCCTTCTGGAATGCCCCGGTCGATGTCGCCGACCATGCCGCCAAGGCGGCCGGCGCCGCACTGGCTATGCGCGAGACGCTTGCCCGCCTCAACGCCGAGGACGCGTTCGGCTTCGGGCCCGGACAGACGGTCGCCATCGGCATCGGCATCCACACCGGGCTTGCCTGCGTCGGCAACATGGGCTCCGAGGCACGCTTCAACTATTCCGCCGTCGGCGATGCCGTCAACGTCGCCGCCCGGATAGAAACCGCCTGCAAGGACGTCGACTTCGACATTCTCGTGTCGGAGAGCACGGCAAAGCGGCTGCCGGGCTATGCGCTGCTCGATGCGGGCGCACTCGCCCTCAAGGGCAAGAGCACGACGACCACCCTTTTTGCGATGGTCGGCGACGAACGCGTCGCGGCGTCCCCGGAGTTCGCCGAACTCGAAAACATCCACGAGCAGTTGGTCGAGGCGCTACGCACCCGGTCGTCTGCCACACGCAAGCTGGTGAATGCCGCGCGGGCCCGAGCGGGTGAGTTCACGCCCGCCTTGTCAGGGTTCTACCGCAGGATTTCCCGGCGTGGCGAACACTTTCGCGACGAGCCTCTCGGCAAGCCCGTCCCCCAGACCGGCTAGTGGAGTCCTGCTCTCACTAGCATGGCCTGTCAGGGCGATCGGGCCTGTCCGGGCGGTCAGGGCGATCCGGTCTATCCGGACGATCGGGCTTGTCCGGGCGATCAGGTTTATCCGGCTTGTCGGGACGATCGGGTTTATCCGGTTTGTCGGGTTTGTCGGGCTTATCCGGCTTGTCGGGTTTGTTGGGCGGCGTCGGCGCCTTGTTGGGAGTGCGCTGCTCCGAGGGCGTCGTTGCCGCGGCGGTCAGGCCGCAGGCGCCGGCCCCGGTGCGCGCCATGTTTTCCGACAGGCGCTGGTCTCCCGACAGGAACGGCAGGGCCCGCGGGTTGCCCAGCGTGCGGAAGATGTTGCGGTTTACCCTGCGGACACTCGTCATCTGGCCATTGCGCTTGGCAACGAGGCTATCGCAACGGCGCTGCAGGAGCTGGCAACCATTCGAACCGCAGAACTGCGCCGATCCGTTGAGCAGGACCATCGCCGTCGTACCGTCAGCCCCAACGTAGAAATCGAACGCGGTGCCGCGCACCCCGATCGTCCCGGCCGGCGTCACCACCTCATAGGCCGAGGATTTCGATCCACCGCTTATCCAGCGAAAGGTGCCCTTGGCGGCATTGAGCGACAGCTTCTTTACCGAAGCCGAACCGTCGTAGACGAACTTGTCGATGACGACCGAAGATCCCTGGCCGACCGCCAGCTTGGTGCCGTCGCGAAAGCGGAATTCGCCAAGGCCAGATTTGGACGTGCGGATGCGCTCGTCCTGGTAGACCGGGCTCTCGGTGACGATCGGACGCCCCTCCCCGGTCACTTGGATCCTGACGAACACCGCCTCTCCGACGGGCTGGGCCGCTTCGGACCGGCCCCCCGGGAGAACCGCAAGCAAGACGCCAAACGCAAGAATTGCGGCACCATGCAAAGAAGACATCGGCCCCCCTTTTGTCTCTGCTGCGAGCGCGCTGATGGAAGCACTTACTTTAGCATATCTTTATGTTTACTGTCCCATTATCCTTCCTGAGAGGGGGGAGCCCGCGATGCCGCAGCCGCGCCAACCAGCCGCCGGTGCAAGGCGTGTGCAGCAAGGAGAAAGGACGCCGATGTTCTTTCCCGAATTGAACCTGCCGCCCCCTGATGGACTTTTTGATTATCCTATGTATTCTTTCATTAGCGGCATGAAATTGAAGCTTTCGATCGAAGAGGCGGGGCAAAATTGCCGTTCAGAACCTCATCTTTATTCAGCAAGACATGGGAGAACATTGATGAAGAGAGCCATAGCCCTCGCTTTGATTGGTCTGTCGGTTGCTGCCTGCACCCCGACGGAGCAAGGAGCCGGCATCGGTGCCGCATCCGGCGCGATCATTGGCGGTGCGATTACCGGTGACGTCCGCGGCGCTGCCGTCGGCGCTGCGATCGGTGGGGTTTCCGGTGCGGTGATCGGCAACGTCGCCGGCCAACCGGGCCGGTGCTACTACCGCGACCGGTATGGTCGGCGCTATGTCGCGGCCTGCCCGTAAGCGGTCAGATCCAGTCACTGCCGGACAGCAGCGATAGGGCAGGACCTCCTGCCGTCATATCGAGCACGCTTGACCGCCCTGCCGGCTTCCGGCCTGTGGGGCGGTACCTATCGCTTGTCTCTCATGATTATCCCCCGGCCTTGGCTAGGCCAGGATCGAAGAAGTGCCGGCAAGCGTGTCACCGCGATGCGGCCGACGTCGTCGCCGACCTCGTATCACTGCTGCGCCTTCAGGCGGGCGACGGCACCGCCCGCCTCGTTGAGCAGAACCAGCGTCTCGCCCTCGACCGCAAAAGCCACCGCTTTCGACAGCGCCTCATAAAACTCGCGTTCCTGGGTCGCCCCGGGCTCCGGGCATGCCATCATCGTCGACGAGACATTGCCGATCCGGAGCGCGGATCCCTTGAGATCGGCGGCGCCTGAAAATCGGTTACAGCCACCCTCCCCGCTGATCCTGCCGTCCTTGTGAAAGGTGAGCGTCGTATTCACCTGCGGATCGGCAGCCTTTTCGCCAAGTTGGGCAAGATGCCAGACGACGCCCGTGATCGGCGCTTCCTCTTCGGGGACACCGGCAGCCGCGCCGACCCGGTGAACCAGCACGGAAGCGGGATCGGCAAGCCTTGCGGGATCGATCAGCACCGGCTTGTCATTGGCGAACCAGGTAACGCCATCAACGTCAATTCGCGCCACCAGACCATAGGCCTGGTCAGGCTTGAAGCTCCCGGCGGGCACATCCAGGCGAAAGGCGATCGGCACCTGGCCCACCTTCTCAAGCACCGCAGAGGCGAGCGGTTCGCCGCCGCTCTGGGCAAGGTCGACCAGGGCGACACGCACCGAAGCGCTGCCGGGCAGCGCAATCCGTTCGCGGTAGAGGACATTGCCTGAAACATGTAGGTCGTCGGCTGCCGCGACCGGAGGGACCAGACCGGCTATCGCTATGGCAGCAACAGCCAGCAGGGCTTGAAACGACGAGATCATCCGCTTTCTCCATGGCGATCCGGGCGCAAATGCGCGAGGCTTTGCGGTATCGACAGGTTGTGCTCGGAATGTGTCGGCTTTGCCTGAGCATTGGCTGAAATATTCCAGCGCCGACGATTGTCAATGGCGAGGCGCGTGACTATGGCGACGAAAACGGGCCTCGGTGCCGGTGGCAGCCATCGCCCCCGACACCGGATGCCATCGCGATGGCATTGCTCATCCGTCGGACGACAGCACGTTCGGCCCCTCGGCCGTACCGCCCGAAAGCAGCGTGGCGATCCATCTCCCGGAGGGAGCCTGGGCGCAATAGACGATGAAGGCGATCAGCATCGGCACGCCGAGAAAGGCACCCGATATTCCCCACATGAAGCTCCAGAAGAACACCGCGAAGATCACCGCAAATGGCGAAATCGCCAGCGAAGCGCCGGTCAGCAACGGTTCGAGATAGCTGCCGATGATGAACTGTATGAGGTTGAGGCCGAGGAACACGGCAATCGCCATCTGCCATGACTCGAACTGGGCGATCGCAAACAGCGTCGGAAACATCGTCGCCACGAAAGGCCCGAGAAAGGGAATGTAGTTGAGCGCGAAGGCAATCGCGCCCCAGGCGGTGGCCAGTTCGAGCCCGGCCACAAAGGCAAACATCCAGACGACAAGGCCGGTGAGGATGCTGGCGAAGGTCCGCACCACCATGAACCGCCGCAATTTCACGCCGATGGCGCGATTTGCCACAAGGATTGCCTCACCATAGGGCTGTGCACCGGGCGCCTGAAGCCTCTTGTTGAAATCCTCGACCTCGAGCAGGCCGAGCATCACGAAGACGAACACGAGGATGGCGAAGCCGGCAAAGCTGTTCAGCCGTCCGGCGACGCTCTGGGTGAAGCCGACGAGCCAGGTGACGTTGAACCGGTCCGCCAGCGGACCGGCGATGGCGATGCCGTGTCCTTCCAGCCATTCCGTCCAGTCGGTGTAGATCAGTTGAAACCGGCCGGCATTGGCAAACAGCCATTGGGCCAGTTTGCCAAAACCCCAGGCGACGGATGAGCCGACGATGACGATCACCAGGATCGTGGCGGTCAGCGTCAGGAGCAGCGCCAGAAGGTTCGGCATCCGCCGTTGCAGCACGGCCTGCATCGGCCAGACAAGGGCAATGATGAACAAGGCGAACACCAGCGGGACGATGATCGCCTGGGCGAGGTAGACAAACCCCAGTATCAGGATACCCGTTGCCAGATGACTCACTCCCTGGCCCTCACTCAATCGGATCATGTCCCGCCCTGCCGCCCCTGCAGCCGCATATTGGGAACGGTCCTGGTCGCGCCTTCCCCGTTGCCCTGGCCTTGATCGTGAGCCGGAAATCTCGTTCATGCAAATCCCGGTGCTCCCTGCCCCACGCCTGATGGCTCAACCGCTCGCCGAAGCCACGGCTTCCCGCCCCGCGACCGCCTCCGTCTCGGTTTTCTCCTCCGGCTTGATGCGGAACCAGAGGACATAAAGTGCCGGCAGAAAGATCAGGGTGAGGATCGCCGCGACGATCAGCCCGCCGATCACCGTGAAGGCCAGCGGCTTCCAGAAGGGATCGCGGACAATCGGCAGCATGCCGAAGATCGTCGACCCCGCCGTCAGGAAGATCGGGCGCACGCGTTCGGTCGCGGCGTCGACCACGCCCTTCCACGACTTGCCCTTCTCCTCCAGCCGTCTGTCGATCTGGTCGATCAGCACCACGGAATTGCGGATGATCATGCCGATCAGCGCGATCATGCCGAGAACGGCAATGAAGCCGACGGGAGTATTGGTCAGCAGCATGATCGCAACGACCCCGATCAGCCCGAGCGGCACGACGCTCAGCACCAGCAGCAGCCGCTGGATGCTCTGCAACTGGAACATCAGGATCACGATCATGATGATGGCCATGAGCGGCAGCATTTCGGCGACGGAACTGAGGCCGGTTTCGGCACCCTCGACCGAACCGCCGACCTCGATGCTGTAGCCGGGATATTCCTTGCGCAGGTCCTCGATCCTGTTCGCCGCCTCATCGACCACGGTGGCCGCCAGCACGCCTTCGGTGGTGTCGGCCTGTACCGTGATCGTCGTCTCGCGGTCGCGCCGCCAGATCATCGGCTGGGTCGTCTGGTATTCGACGGTCGCGATGCTCGCGAGCGGCACGGTGCGGTCGGGACCGACCGGGATCTGCAGGGAACGCAGGGTATCGATGTTCGTCCGCTCTTCCTCTGCGGCGCGGGCCACGACATTGACGAGATAGATCGAGTCGCGGACCTGGGTGACCGGCAGCCCCGATGTCGTCGCGAACAGGGCCTGGGCGATCGCCGCGGAGTTCAGCCCCACCAGCCGGGCGCGATCCTGGTCAACATCGATAACGACCTTGCGTATCGGCTCGTTCCAGTCGAGGTTCGGATTGATGACCCCGCGGATGTCGGCGAGCACGTCGGCCACCCTCCAGGCAAGCGCACGAACGCCGGCCACGTCGGGCCCGCTGACGCGGTACTGGATCGGCCAGCCGACCGGCGGTCCCATTTCCAGTGGCGACAGCCGGGCGGTGATGTCGGGGAACCGCTCGTCCAGCTGTTTCTGAAGGCGCTCCTGCAAGCCGTCGCGGGCGGCAACGCTCTCAGCAATGATGACCGCCTGCGCGCGCGACGGCGCGGGCGGCTGGATATCCATCGGCAGGTAGAAGCGAATGGCATCCGAGCCGATGTAGAAGCTCCAGTCGACAACCCCGGGGTCGGCGGCAAGGATCTCCTCCACCTGTGTTACCGTGTCGGCGGTGGCATGAACCGAGGCGCTTTGCGGCAATACCAGCTGCAGCATCAGTTCCGGCCGGTCGGAAGGCGGGAAGAACTGCTGCTTCATTGCCGTGGCACCGAAAAGCGCGAGGACGAACACGCCGATCGTGCCCAGCACCACCGCATGGCGATAGCGGATGCAGCTATAAATGACCTCCCGGGCCCTGGTGATCAGCACGCTTTCCTGCCGAGGCCCCCCGCTCCCGCCCGACTTCAGCACCGCAAGACCGATGATAGGCGTCAGCAGCACCGCAACGAGCCACGAGATGATCAGCGCATAGGCGATGACGAGAAACAGCGAGCGGGCATATTCGCCCGAGACGCTACGGGCGAAGCCCACCGGAATGAAAGCGGCGATGGTGACCAGCGTGCCGGCCAGCATCGGAAAGGCCGTGGACGTGTAGGCGAAGGAGGCCGCCTTGACGCGATCCATGCCCTCGTCGAGCTTGGCCAGCATGATCTCGACCGCAACCATGGCGTCATCGATCATCAGTGTCAGCGCGATGATCAGCGCCCCGAGCGACACGCGCTGCAGGGCAATGCCGGAGATCTCCATCATCAGGAAGGTCATCGCCATCACAAGCGGGATGGACACGGCGACCACCAGCCCGGCACGCAGCCCAAGGGCGATGAAACTGCACGCCAGCACGATCAGGATCGCCTGCATCAGCGAGATGGTGAAGCCGCGAATGGCGCTGTCGACGACATGATGCTGGCTGGCCACCTGCACGAGATCGATGCCGATCGGCAGGTCGTTCTGGAAATTCGCCATCACCGCATCGATGTTGCGGCCGAGCGCCAGGATATCGCCGCCGCTCGCCATCGAGACCGCGAGGCCGATCGCCGGCTTGCCCTTGACGCGGAACATCGGCTGCGGCGGATCGACCGTTCCGCGGACGACGCTGGCGATGTCGCCGAGGCGGACAAAGCCGGACGCCGTCGGAATGTTGAGATTGCGGATGTCGTTCTCGTCCTTGAGGTGACCCGATACCTCGAGCACCGTCCGGTCGGCATCCGAGGTCATCAGGCCGGCGGGCAGGACGGCGTTCTGCGTCTGTATCGTGTTGATGATGCTGGCCGCGCTCAGCCCGAGGCTGGCCAGACGCTGGGTCGAGAATTCGATATAGATCGTCTCGTCCTGGGTGCCGATCAGTTCGACCTTGCCGATATTGTCGAGCCGCAGCAGCCGGTTGCGCGCCTCATAGGCCCAGTCGCGGATCTCGCGATCGCTGAAGTCCTCCGAGGTGAAACCGTAGATGATGCCGAAGGTATCGCCGAACTCGTCGTTGAAGAACGGTCCGCGCACGCCCGGAGGCAGCGTCCCCTGCATGTCGGCGACCTTCTTGCGCACCTGGTACCAGACCTCGCCGACCTGTTTCGGCGGTGTAGAATCCTCCAGCACCACGTAGATCACCGACTGGCCCGCGGTGGTGAGGCTGCGAAGCGAGTCGAAGAAGGGCACCTGCTGCAGCGTACGTTCCAGCCGGTCGGTCACCTGGTCCGTCTGCTGTTCGATCGTGGCGCCGGGCCAGGCGGCCGTAACCAGCATGGTCTTGACGGTGAAGTCCGGGTCCTCGCTGCGCCCGAGGTTCCAGAAGGAGAAGATGCCGGCAATCGCGCCGAGCAGCATGAGGAAGATGACGAGGCCTTGGCGCCGGATGGCCCATTCGGAAAGATTGAAGCCACCGCTCATGGGGCGCTTCCCGTCAGGAGGCGGACGGGCATGCCGGGCCGCAACTGCTGGATGCCGGCAACGACGACTTTGTCGCCGTCCGCCAACCCCTCGGCCACGAGGAAATCCGCGGCTTCGAAGCGATTGACGGTGACGGGCACCAGCTTGGTGGTGTTGTCGGCGGCATTGACCACCCACACGGCGGCATCGCTGCCCTGATTGAACAGCGCCGACATCGGCAGGCGCGCCAGCGGCTCACCGGGAAGCTGCACGCTGCCACGCACGGCGCTGCCGAAACGGAAGTCTTCAGGCGGCGAGGAAAGGGCGACGCGCACGGTGAAGTTGCGGGTGATCGGATCGGCCGTCGGCGAGATCTCGCGCACCATGCCCTCCGCCTTGCGGTCGGGCTGGCTGAGAAGCCGGGCCTCGATCCGCATGTCGCGGTTTGCCGCCTGGATGGTGCTTTCCGGAACCTGGAAAACGGCGTCCCTGTCCTGGAGCTGCGCCACCCTGACGACCATCTGGCCGCCGCCGACGACCTGGCCGACTTCCGCGCCGACGGCGGTGACGACGCCATCGGTGTTCGCCTTCAGCACCCGGTTATCGAGATTGTTATTGGCGATCCGCAGCGCCGCCTCGGCCGCTTGGAGGCTCGCCTGGGCGCTGCTTGCCTGGGCAATCGCGCTGTCGAGTGCCGCGCGGCTGACCGTGCGCGGATATTGCTGCTGGGCGCGGGCGCGGGCAGTCTCGGCATTGTCGAGGTTCGCCCGGGCGGCGAAGAGATTGGCCTCGGCCTTGCGCACCGCATCCTGCTGATCCTCGGAATCGAGTAGCGCCAGGACCTCGCCCGACTTGACCATATCACCGACTTCGACGTTTCGCTCGCGTACCTCGCCCCCCTGCCGGAAGCTGAAGTTGGTCTCGAAGCGGGGCTGGATCACGCCAACGAGCGTACCGAACGTATCCTCCGGACTGAAGGAAACCGCCACCGTCTTGACCGGGCGCGGCGGTGCCTCGGCCACCTCCTCGTCCTGGCAGCCGGAGAGCAGAAGTGCGGCAAGGAGCACGCATGCCGATCCGCTAAGAACGCCGGAACCCGTTACTGGAGCACGTAACCTCATGATGTTCCACCTCGATACACGCGTGGCGCACGGCTCTCGCCGTACGCCCGCTCGAAACACGGATACTCGATCAATAGTCGACGGCGTCGCGAACGATCGGGCATGTCATGCAGTGACCGCCACCGCGCCCGCGCCCAAGCTCGGCGCCGGTGATGGTGATGACCTCGATGCCCTCCTTGCGCAGCAGCGTATTGGTGTAGGTGTTCCGGTCATAGGCAAAGACCACGCCGGGCGAGGCGCAGACGAGGTTCGCACCGCTGTCCCACTGCGTGCGCTCGCGCATGTAGTCGTTGCCTCCCGTCTGGACGACGCGCATTTTCTTCAGTCCCAGCGCATCACGCACGGTTTCGACGAAGGTTCCCTTGTCCTTGTGCAGTTCGAGCCCGCCCTTGCCATCCGGGCGATAGGAGAACGCCTGGATGCTGTCGACGATGTCGGGATAGATCAGCACGCAATCGCGATCAGCGAAGGTGAAGACGGTGTCGAGATGCATGGCCGCCCGCAGCTTCGGCATGGCCGCGACGATCACCCGCTCGGCCGCGCCCTTCTCGAACAGGGTGGCGGCCAGCTGGCTGATCGCCTGGCGCGACGTGCGCTCGCTCATGCCGATGAGCACGTTGCCCTTGCCGATCGGCATGACGTCCCCTCCCTCCAACGTCGCGAGGCCATGGTCCTTGAGCGGGTCACCCCACCAGACATTGACCTTCCCGGCGAAATCGGGGTGGAACTTGTAGATCGAGGTCGTGAGGATGGTCTCCTCGTGACGCGCCGGCCAGTAGAGCGGATTCAAGGTGACGCCGCCGTAGATCCAGCAGGTGGTGTCACGGGTGTAGAGTGTGTTGGGCAACGGCGGCAGCAGGTATTCGGTCACGCCGGCAGCCTCGCGCACCAGCTTCAGCATCTCGCCGCCATGGCTTTCCGGGAATTCGAAGGTCGACAGGCCGCCGATCAGCGTTTCCGCCAGTTCGCGGTTGGACAGGCCCTCGAGGTAGCTGCGGATCTCGTCCACCAGCCCGAGCCCGACCTGATCGGGGACGACCTGATTGTCGAGGATCCACTTTTTCGCCTCCGGAACGGCGACCGTCTCGGCGAGCAGATTGTGCATCTCCAGCACCTCGATGCCGCGGTCGCGCATCTTGGTGATGAAATCGAAGTGATCGCGCTTGGCGTTGTCGACCCACAGCACATCATCGAAAAGCAGTTCGTCGCAATTGCTGGGCGTCAGGCGCTGATGGGCCCGGCCGGGAGCGCAGACCAAGACCTTGCGCAACTGCCCGACTTCGGAATGGACGCCAAATGCCTCGTTGGTGTCAGAAGACATGCGATTTCCTCCTTTTCAGAGTGTCAGATTGTCAGACTGCCGGTCGCCAGACCTATGATCGCGGCGATGCAGCCGATCACCGCGGCGGCGAAGACCAGCCATTCCACGGTTGAATTGAAGATCTGCTTGCCCTGCTCCCGTCGCGCCCAGAAGTAGAGGATCGTGCCGGGGGCATAGAGAAGCGCGGACAGGAGAATGAATTTCATGCCGCCGGCGACGACCATGAAGATCGTGTAGATCGCGGCGATGCCGGCGATGATCAGGTCGCGACGACGCTGATCCGGCCGGACCTCGTAGGTCTCGCCGCGCCGCGCAATCAGAAAACCGTAGGCCGCGACGAACAGGTAGGGGATCAGCGACATGGAGCTGGTGAGGTTCAACATCAGCGCGAAGGCATCCTGCGACCAGTAGGTGCTGATCACGAACAGCTGCACGATGATGTTGGTCAGCCACAGCGCGGCCGCCGGGACGTTGTTGCGGTTTTCCGTGCCGAACACCCGGGGCATATCCCGGGTGCTGGAGGCAACGAAGAGCACTTCGGCACAGACCAGCGACCAGGCGAGATAGGCGCCGAGCACCGAGACGATGACGCCGATGCTGATGAACACCGCGCCCCAGGGGCCGACCACCGCCGCCAGTACCCCGGCCATCGACGGCTGGTTCAAGGCGGCGATTTCCGGCCGTTGCATGACCGCATAGGGCAGCAGCGTGACAAGCACCATCAGCGCGCTGACCCCGATGAAGCCCATGATCGTGGCGGTGCCGACATCGGCGCGCGTCCGCGCATAGCGCGAGTAGTTGCTGGCGCCCTCGATTCCGATGAAGACGAAGACCGTGGCCAGCATCGTCGCCCGGACCTGCTCGAGCAGGCTCGTCGTCGGCATCCCCTCGCCGCCCCAGAAATTGGCGCGGAACAGGTCGAGCTTGAAGGCGAAGAACAGGATGATGATGAAGACGATGATCGGCACCACCTTGGCGACCGTGACCACCGTGTTGATGAAGGCGGCCTGCTGGACGCCTTTCAGGATCATAAAATGGAACAGCCAGATGCCGACCGAGGCCACCAGGATGGCGACCACCGTGTTGCCGTCGCCGAAGACCGGGAAGAACTGCCCGAGCGTCGACTTGATCAGTACCCAGTAGGACACGTTGCCGATGCAGCTGCCGATCCAGTAGCCGAAGGCCGAGAGGAAGCCGGGATAGTCGCCGAAGCCGGCCCGGGCATAGGCGTAGACACCGGCATCGAGATCCGGCTTGCGTTCCGCCAGCGCCTGGAACACCCGGGCCAGCATATACATGCCGCCGCCCGCGATACACCATGCGATGATGGCTCCGAACGGTCCGGTGGCGTTGCCGAAAGTGCGCGGCAGGGAGAAGATGCCCGCCCCGACCATCGACCCGACGACCATGGCGGTGAGCGCAAACAGCGAGAATTTCTGCGTGGTTCCTGACGTCATAACACCACCTCAAACACGGTATCCAGGTTTTCAGGGGCTCATAGCCGAATGAACGCTCGGCCCCCGCACGCCAAACTATGGTGCCGTCAAGGCCCGTGCGGTGATCGGCTTGAAAAGCCATCCCGCAGTCCCACCCTGCCACGCCATGTATATTTCTCTAAGTTAATGAAGTAGTTCCGACAATTCGGATACTAGTTGCTGTTTTGGACATAATCACGTCATCCATTCGGGTATTGCCCAGGCATCAAATGGCTATGACACCGGTCGCAACCCCATAGATCGCAACGACCGCGCCGACCGCGACCACCGCGAACATTACCGTCTCCAGCGGCGTGAATACTCTCTCGCCCTGCTCGCGCCGGGCGATGATGAAGAGGATGGTGCCGGGACCGTAGATCGCCGCGGACAACAGCAGATGCTGCACGCCGGCGGCATAGATCAGCCCCGCGGTATAGATGAGCGCGATGGTGGAGCGCACCACGTCCCCCCGGTAGCCCGAGGGATCGACATCGTAGGTCTCGCGCGTCCAGACGAGCTTGACGCCATAGGCGGCGACCAGCAGATACGGGATCAGGATCATCGAGCTTGTCAGTTCCAGCGCCATCCGGAAGGCGTATTGCGCAAACAACGTCACGATCAGGAAGCACTGCACCACGAGATTGGTCAGCCACAGCGCATTCGAGGGAACACCGTTGCGGTTCTCGTAGGCCAGGAAACGCGGCATCGTGTCGAATTTCGCGGCATAGAAGAGGATTTCCGCGGCCAGCAGCACCCAAGACAGGTAGGCGCCGGCGACGGAAACAAGCAGTCCTAGGCTGACGAAAACCGCTCCCCACGGCCCGACCACCTGTTCCAGCACGCCCGCCATCGAAGGGTTGCGCAGTGCCGCGAGTTCCGGCCGAAGCAGGATGCCGTAGGACAGGATGGTGACCAGCACCAACATGCACAGGACGCCGAGGAAGCCGGCGAGCGTGGCTATGCCGACATCGGAGCGCCGGCGAGCGTAGCGCGAGAAGACACTGGCGCCCTCGATCCCGACGAAGACGAAGACCGTGACCAGCATCGTCGCCCGCACCTGCGATGCGACATTGGCGACATTGACCTTCTCCCCGCCCCAGAAGTTCTCGGCAAAAATGCCGGCCTTGAACCCGATGGCGGCCATGACGATGAAGAGGAGGATCGGGATGATCTTCGCGAAAGTGACAATCGTATTGATCGCCGCAGCCTCGCGGATGCCGCGCAGGATCATCGTATGGGTGACCCAGAGCAACACCGACGAAAACACGAGCGCGACCGGCGTATTGCCGTCACCGAAAATCGGGAAGAACAGCCCGAGTGTCGAGTTGATCAGGATGAAATAGGAGACGTTGCCCAGGCATGCCGCCGACCAGTAGCCGAGCGCGGAAAGAAAGCCGAGATAGTTGCCGAACCCGACCTCAGCATAGGCATAGATCCCGGCATCGAGATCCGGCTTGCGACGCGACAGGGTCTGGAAGACGAAGGCAAGCATGAGCATGCCGAGGCCGGCAATCGACCAGGCGATCATCGCGCCGAATGGCCCGGTCGCGCGCCCGAAGGCCTGGGGCAGCGAAAAGATGCCGGCCCCGACCATCGATCCGACCACCATCGCCATCAATGTCCAGACGGAGAATTTCTGATTGGACTCGGAAACCATGGCGCCCCCGCGCGGCAACAACAAGGAAAGATACCGACAGCCAATGCTCCGGCACGTATCTACAGTAATGTCACTCGAATTGCCTTGTGATCAGCACAGCGCCCCGACAAGCCCATGCATTCCTTTATATAAGCGTATATCGATATAGCTATTTTGTAAAATCACAGGCGTGCCCAGCTTGCCCAGTTGTACCAGCGAGGATTTGCTGCTCTAAATTTAGTCATTCCGAACCACTGATTCAGAGCCGGATCATGCTGCCCAAGAAGTTGTTCGTCGTGCTTGCCGCGCTGGTCCTGCTCTCCGGATGCGCCGGCCGTGCCGGCCTCGGCATCGGATCCGAGGGCGGCGAGCCGAGCGCGACCGTCCCGGTCTTCGTCGCCACCTCACGCGCCCGCACGGAAAACCCGGCGCAGCCCTTCTCGACGGAACGGGCGCTGCAACTGAACTTTGCCAAGTTCGACATCGGCATTCCGCAGCGGCATGTCCCGGGCATGGTCGAGACAACCGGCGGAATAGCCGATCCTGCCCGGCATTTCACCGCCCGGACTTTCGAGGATATTGCCGGCAGGCAGCAATTCATCGCCCAACTCGACGCCGCGCTGATGCGCCGGCCGCCCGACGAGCGCGAGATCTTCATCTTCGTGCACGGCTACAACAACAATTTTGCCGACAGCATCTTCCGCAATGCCCAGATCGTTCACGACTACGATCTGAAGTCGGTGTCGCTGCTCTATGCCTGGCCTTCGGGCGGCGCGGTACCGCTTTACGTCTTCGACCGCGACAGCGCGCTCGTCGCCCGTCGCGGCCTGGCCGAGACGATCAAGATCGCCGCGCAGACGAAGGCAACGCGGATCGTCATCGCCGGCCACTCGATGGGCGCTTACGTCGTCATGGAAGCGCTGCGCGATCTCGCCATCAGCGGCCAGCAGCGCTACCTGAAAAGGCTCGGCGGCGTCGTGCTTGCCGCACCCGACATCGACCTCGACGTTTTCCAGAGCCAGGTGCGAGACATCGGCCAGATCCCGCTGCCGTTCACCATCCTCGTATCGCGCCGCGACCGGGCGCTTGTCGTTTCCGAACGCATAGCCGGCGGCCATCCCCGCGTCGGCAGCGGTGCGGACATCGCCCTGCTGCAGGCGGAGGATATCGCCGTGCTCGACGTGTCGGATGTCAGTGGCGGCACTCACAACGTCTTCGCCAGTTCCGAAACGCTGATGGACCTCGTCAGCAACAACGACCTGATGCGCCGCATTCTCGAAGACGACGCCACCACCGACAACAACACCGTACTGGCCAGTGGCTCCGCGGTGATAGAAGGAACGGCATCGCTGGTCGTCTTCCTTCCGAGCCGGCTTATCGGCGGGGTGGCCAACGTCGTGGCCGGTCGCTAGGGCAGGAAGACGCCGGTCGGGCCGTAGGTACCGGCCAGGCAGACGGCGGCGACGAAGTAGAGCACATAGAGCACATAGGTCTGGCCGTTGCCGGTATAGATCCTGCGCACTCCCTCTCCGGCGGCACCCATCAGTGCCGCGATGCCGTCCCAGAAGGCGATGGCAACCGGCGGAGAGACGGCTTCAAGAAGCGGGCGATAGAAGCCGTGGAGCCCGACCGGACCGGTCGACCGCGGAGATCCCCGCCGCAGGCTGTAGGCCATCCAGATCACGGCAAACAGGACCGCGGCAATCACGACAGCAGTCACCATCACCGGCATCGGGTTCCAGTATCCATAGATCATTTCCAGCGACATGCCCTGCCAGACCAGGGTCGAGGCGAAATAGGGGTCGATCGCTGCCGAGACCGGGTCCATCACCAGCTTCGGGAAGAACGACAGGACAAGTATTCCCGCGATCAGAAGGTATTGCGGCAGGAGCAATGCAACCGGCGCCTCAGCCGTCGCCGTGTGCGCGGCCTGGCTCGTATTCCCGCCTTTGAAGAACGCACGGCCGAGGCGGAACATGTAGAGGAAACCGATGAAGGTCGCCAGCGCCCCAAGCGCCACCAGCCCGTACCATTCCCTGCTCATCATCGCGCTCAGCAGCAGCCATTTGCCGCCGAAACCGGCAAGCGGCGGCAAGCCGGACATGGAGACCAGCGCCACGAGAACGGCAACGGACGTGAACGGCATCACGCGGGCCAGCCCCGCGGTTGCGTCGATCGATCGCATGCCGGTGCGCAGGATCACCCCTGCGACTGCCAGGAACAGGATGCCCTTGACCATCAGGTGGTTGGCGACGAGGTAGAAGGCCGTCACCCAGCCGAGATGGCTCATCAGCGCGATCGCGGTGATGATGTAGCCGAGCTGGCTCATGCTCGAATAGGCGAGCATCCGCTTCATGTCGTCCTGCCGCAGCGCCAGCACCGCGCCGACCACAGTCGTCAGGCCGCCGATCCAGCCCATCGCATGGGCCAGTTCCAGACCTAGCGCGGAGCGAATGGCAAGATAGGTGACCATGAACAGACCGAACATCGCGACCTTGCTGACAACCGCCGACAGCATCGCCGAGAGATCGTCGTCGGCTTCCGCATAGGCGCCCGGCAGCCAGATGTGCACGCCCGCCGCCCCTGCCTTGATGAGGAAGCCGACGGCCAGCAGGACAAAGGCCAGGGCCGCATCGGGCCCGGCTGCGGCAAAGGCCGACAAGGCAGTGGTACCGCTGACGGCCGCGGCAAGGGCGAAGCCGGCCAGCAGGCAATAGGCAGAGCCAAGCGAAAACAGCAGAAACGGCAGGGCCTGGGCCTGCGCGCGCGGTGTCCGTGCAATGAGGAAATAGGTGGAAAGCGTGATGAGTTCCCAGGAGTAGAAAAACTCGAGACTGGTCGCTGCGCGCAACAGGCCCGCGATCGACAGGAGCATCACCGCCATCAACGGATAATAGCCGGGCCGCGGATCGCTGCGGTAGAAGCCGGCAAGGCCGATAACGAGACTTCCGGCAAGAAGCAGAACGGCGAATAGTTGCCGCAGGCCCACAAGGTCGGCGATCAGCCAGTTGCCGATGACGGCAACGACGATCAGCATCATCGCGCATTTAGCGCGCCCGGAAAGCCAGTCGCAGAGATAAAGCAACACGCCTGCGTAGAGCGGGGCAAAAAGCCACAGCGAAGCTGCCCCGGCAAGTTGCGCGACCGCGTAGCCGCAGCCGGCAAGCAGCACCACGCACACGAGAGCCGGCGCAAGTGCGCCAGCCGGCAATTCTGCGCCCTCCTGCCCCTCAGCCTCACGCGTCGCCTGCCTGAACCAGCGGAACATGTAGGCCGCTTCGAACAGCGATCCCGCCAGGATGACGGCGATCCAGACATGTTGTCCGCCGGCCGCGAGCTGCATCACCAGTTCCCACTTGGCCCAGAAGCCGGGGAATGGCGGCAGGCCGGCAATGGCGACCAGCAGCAGCGCGAAGACGAAGAGCAGATGCGGGCGCGCCGCCATGCCTGACCAGTCGTCCACCCGCTCCCGCCCGATCGCTCCGGCGATGAAGAACAGCCCTGCCTTGGCGAACAGATGGTTGATGAACAGGCCACCGATCACCACAGGCAGGGAGGGCTCCGCGCCAAGGTCCTGCACCGCCGCCAGCGCAAGCGTCAGCAACCCCATCTGGGCGATAGAGGAATAGCCGAGCAGTCTCTGGACCTTCGTTTGCCGCAAGCCGGCGAGATTGGAAAACAGGAAGGTCGCTCCGCCCGATACCGCGAGCAGGCCGAGGTGGTGCTCGAACAGGGGCAGCAGCTTGAACAGCGCGAAGAAAACGCCTGCCGAGACCCCCACCGACACGAAGGCTGCAACCCCGCTCGGCGCGGTCTCATAAACGTCGAGCCCCCAACCGTTGGCCGGAAAGGGCTTGAGCTCGAGCACCAGGCAGGCAAGCACGAACAGGAGCGCGGTCGTGCCGATCGGTCCGGTGATCAATGCCCGGTTTGCCACCATGTCGTCGATGTTGAGCGTGCCGGTGACGTGATAGAGCAGGACCGAGCCGAGCAGGAAGAACGACGAGGCAAGCACGGTCGCCATGATGTACTTGAAGCTGGCGGCGAGCGCGGCCGGCGTCCGCCCGAGCCCGAGCAGGCCATAGGTCCCGATGGAAACGATCTCGAGGAAGACGAACAGGTTGAACAGGTCGCGGGTCATCACCATGCCGTTGATGCCCATCACCACGATCAGATAGAGCAGCAGCGACGCATAGCCGGCGGCCAGTCGCTCGCGCAGATGCCATGCGGCCAACAGGGCGGCGATATTGGTCGCGAATGCGAACAGGCCCTCCCATGGACCGAAGCGCAGGCTGATCGAGAACGGCGCCACACTGCCCGCGGTAAGGATCTCGATGGCGCCCGCACCGCGGTAGAGTTGCCAGAGGCTGGCGCCGGAGAGCACGGCGATACCGCACAGCGCGACCGCGAAGGCGATCGCCGGCAAGGGCTTGGCGATGCGATAGAGGAGCGGGATCAGGAACCCGCCGCCGAGGCCGAGAATGAAGATGTTCAGCGGCTGGAGGAGCCCTTCTACCATTTCGACTCCGTCAGCGCCCTGATCGACAAGGTTCCCCTGGCCTCGTGGAGGCGGATGGCGAATGCCAGCATGACTGCGGTGACCGAAAAGCCGATGACGATGGCGGTGACCACCAAGGCTGCCGGAACGGGATCGACCGCGCGCGTAGTCGCTTCCGTCAGCTCCAGCGCCCGATCGATGATCGGCGCGGTGCCGCCGGTGATGTAGCCGGTCGACACCATGACGATATGCATGCCGGTATCGATGAGGGAAAAGCCGATGATGATCCTGAGGATGTTGCCGTGGATCAGAATGCCCCAGAAGCCGATGAGCACGAGTGCAAAGCCGGTTGCCAGAAGGATATGCGAGACCGGTAGACCCATCGTGACATCTCCTTGCCGGGCTAACTGCGGAATCGATCGATGACGACGCTGAGTTCGGCGCCGACCTTGATGCCGAGCAAGGCGGAGATCACCGGAATGGCGCCGGCGCTGAGCAGGGTGCCGAATTCACCGAGCGGCA